>NZ_CP012600.1:930731-1240912 GCF_001278705.1 Bacillus gobiensis | reverse complement strand
ACAAGATTATACTGACCAAAGATTTACCGATTCAGACACGTCAAAGCATTTTACCAAGCCTTCATACATGAAATACAAAGTTATATTAATTAGCATTAGTGGTTTTTTTATTACGCTCTTAATCCAAGGCGTTTTTACATCAACACTTAGCTCAGTAATCGAGAATCATTATGGTATTCATGTTTCCTTTTTTGACCTGGTCTTAAGTGCAGCCTTATTATCTGGAGTAATTCAAGCTGTGCGATGGATATGGGAACCTTTCTTAAGCAGAAGTGTTGGGATGTATTCAGACGGTCCATCAGGAAGAGTACCACTTTATATTCTATCTCTTACATATTCAGGTCTGCTATTTGGATTCATATCTTTTGACTTCCCTTTATTTTTTTGGATTATCGTCATCTTACTCGTGATGGCAGGGGCTACAGCCATCTCTACATTAACAGATGCTATCGCGTTAGATACAGCAAGTAAATCGAACGTAGTTTCTTTTCTCACCATCTATTCAATCATTCAAGATGTCGGAGCAGCTCTAGGTCCGTTTATTAGTTATATGGTCATCGAGTTAAATCACGGATACACCTATCTTTATTGGGGAGGAACAGCTGTTTTAATTCTTATTGCATTCGTTTGGACAGGATTCTATTTTTATGAGAATTCGTACTTAGTAAAGCCTTATCGTGCTAAGAACACTTCAAAATCTGATTGATTGGATTATAACATATTGACTCTGCTGTTATTAAACTCCTTGCTGGGTATTTTCGGATTTTAGCATCTTTGTAAAAAAAGGTGTTCAGATAGTTATGCACTAAATATAATAAATCACTAATATAAGGATTGATTTATATAAAATATTTGTTATATAATTTTGATGCACAGGGGGGAGATATGATGAAAGTACAAGTTAAGCTGGATACAGCAAGTACTGTTAATTGTATGAAAATATTAAGTGATCCAACGCGACTGATTATGATGAAATTGCTTCAACAAAAAAAATACTGTGTCTGTCAGCTTGTGGATATGTTTGAAACAAGTCAGCCAGCTATTAGTCAGCATCTAAGAAAACTTAAAAAGGCTAAGTTGGTGACCGAGGAGCGAAAAGGGCAGTGGCGTTATTATTCTATAAATACTGCAAGTCGAGAGTACGATTTGATTCAATTCATTCTTAATCAAATTGATGATGAAGATGAAGCAGTTCAATTGGTTAAACAGAAAGAGACACAGGTTTCATGTTGATGAGGAGGAAAGGTTTTTGATTTCAGTAATTTTAGCATCTGTCATTTTTTTAATCACACTAATTTTAGTTATTTGGCAGCCGAGAAATCTCTCAATCGGTTGGTCTGCTTGCGGAGGGGCAATTATTGCCTTATTAGTAGGAGTAGTTAACTTCCAGGATGTACTTGCTGTTACAGGTACTGTTTGGAATGCTACTTTAGCCTTTATTGCCATTATCATAATTTCTCTCATTCTTGATGAGATAGGTTTCTTTGAATGGGCAGCATTACATATGGCTACTGCTGCTAGAGGAAATGGTTTGCGAATGTTTATATATGTATCATTATTAGGTGCTGTTGTCGCAGCGTTCTTTGCAAATGACGGTGCTGCACTTATATTAACTCCAATTGTTCTTGCTATGGTACGGGCACTCAATTTTGAAGAAAAACTAGTCTTTCCGTTCATCATTGCGAGTGGATTCCTTGCTGATACAACCTCCTTACCGTTAGTTGTAAGTAACTTGGTAAATATCGTATCAGCTGATTATTTTGATATTGGATTTATTGAATATGCGACGCGCATGATTATACCCAATTTATTCTCTTTAATTGCCAGTATTATTGTCCTTTTTCTGTTCTTTAGAAAAAGTATTCCTAGAAAGTACTCATTAAGTGACGTGAAAAAGCCTTCAGAAGCGATTAAGGATTTAAAAATGTTCCGTCTATCTTGGATCGTGCTTGCTATTTTATTAATTGGTTATTTAACAAGCGAATTCATACATGTTCCAGTTTCATTAGTTGCTAGTGTAATTGCTATCGTATTTCTTATTGCAGCTAAGAGAAGTCCGGTTGTTCCAACACAGCAAGTGATTAAAGGAGCACCTTGGGCGATCGTATTCTTCTCTATTGGCATGTACGTTGTTGTATACGGCTTGCGAAATGTTGGTTTAACTGACTTTCTCTCTAGCGCTATTCAGGCAGTTGCCGATCAAGGATTGTTTGCTGGCACTATAGGCATGGGATTCATTGCTGCTATTCTTTCTTCCGTTATGAATAATATGCCAACCGTTATGATAGATGCCATTGCTATTGCCAATACAGATACCGCTGGTGTGATGAGAGAAGCACTTATTTATGCAAATGTAGTAGGTTCAGATCTTGGACCTAAGATTACTCCGATAGGTTCGTTAGCAACACTATTGTGGCTACATGTACTATCTCAAAAAGGGGTAAAGATTTCTTGGGGAACCTACTTTAAAACCGGGATTATCCTGACGATACCTACTCTGTTTTTTACATTAGTGGGCTTGTATCTATGGTTGCTTTTAATACATTAAACACGAGTGTATGTACAAAAAACAATTACAGCATATCAGACATCACTGCATTTGGAGGGAAAATAATTAATGAAAATAATTATTATTGGGTCGGTAGCTGCCGGTACATCAGTTGCTGCAAAAGCACGAAGAAATGACGAAAACGCTGAAATTACTGTTTACAATGCAGACTATGATATATCCTATTCGATCTGTGGTATTCCTTATTTCTTAGGTGGAGGAGTAGATGAACTAAAAGCTTTAACTCCAAGGAACGCTCCCTGGTTTAAAAAACGTTTCAATGTCGATATTTTCACAAGACATGAAGTAACAAAGGTAGACGCAGAACAAAAAAAGGTAACAGTGAAGAATCTCGATACGGATGAAATAAAAGAAGACAGCTATGATACATTGGTTTTTGCAACAGGAGCTACACCTATAACACCTAACATACCTGGTGTTGATAAAGAACATGTTTTCCATGTTCGTACGATTCAAAACACTTTTGCAATTGATCGCTATATGCAAAAAAATGAGCCGAAAAAGGCTACCATCGTTGGTGCTGGGTATATAGGACTTGAAATGGCAGAACAGCTTACTCAAAAAGGGTTAGAAGTAACGATTATTCAACGCAGTAATCAAGTGATGCCTCACTTTGATAAAGATATGGCCTTTCGTGTGGAAGAAGAACTACTCAAACACGGAGTTAATTTACTCTTAAATGAAGAAGCAAGCTATATCTCGGATAACACTGTCGAGACTAAGTCTGGTAAAGTAATTGAATCAGATCTTGTTATTTTAGCTGTTGGCGTACGTCCAAATACGAAATTAGCGAAGGAAATAGGTGCTGAATTAGGTAACACTGGTGCGATAGCAGTAAACACGAAAATGCAAACCAATATACCTGATGTATACGCTGTGGGTGATGTAGCAGAGAGTTTTTCTGTTATTACTGAAAAACCAATTTATCGCCCATTAGGTTCAACTGCTAATAAAATGGGCAGGATCGCTGGCGATGTAATAACTGGTGGTAATCTAGAGCACAGAGGTATATTAGGAACTGGCATTTTACGTGTATTTGATTTTGCCGTCGGCCAAACGGGTCTTAATGAAAAGGAAGCTCGTAAAGAGGGGTATGACATTGAGGTTTTGCACAATCTAAAGCCTGCAAAAGCTGAATATCTTGGCGGGAAAGAACTAGTAATTAAAGCCGTAGCTGATCGTGCTTCTGGCCGCATATTAGGTGTACAAGCTGTTGGGGAAGAGGGTGTAGATAAACGAATTGATGTTTTTGCTACGGCTATCACTTTCAAGGCAAAAGCTGAGGATCTATTCCACTTAGATCTTGCCTATGCACCGCCATTTAGTACTACGAAAGATCCGGTATTATATACGGGAATGGCACTACAAAATGCCATTGAAAAGAAAAATAAGCTAATTACACCTCAAGAGTTAACAGAACAGATTGAAAAAGGGGTAAAGTTCCAAATTATTGATACACGTTCAACAAAGCAATATGAAGTGTCTCATGTAGTTGGCGCAATCAATATCCCACATGCCAACTTGCGATCAGAAGCGAATAATCTTGATCCTGAGATACCAACAGTAACGTATTGTAATAAAGGTGTTACAGGTAATGCAGCTCAGAATGTTTTACGTAATATGGGCTTTAAAAATGTCTATAATCTATCTGGTGGTAACAAAAACTATCAAAAATTCATTAATAATTGAAATTTCAAAAAAGCAAGCTCAAATTTATTGAATTCAGCTTTTTATAGCTTGTGATTGTAAGGAACAAAATATCAAGCAGAGTTCAAAATTAACCATTAAAGTATCTCTGGAAGTGTAATCTAAACTGTGTGATTTGTGACACAAAACTCATGTCCTTTAAGCTTTGTAGATAAAACATATAGTAACTAAAGGAATTTCAAAATACGGAAAAATTATTTGTGTTCGAGAATTGTTTACAAAAACCTCGAAAATCAATGCAAGATCTATCAGTTTTTCGAGGTTTTACTCTTTTCATTAAAAGCAATTATTTCTTTTGTTTTATTATTTATAAGCTTGATTTCTGATTCCGTCAGTTAATTGAAAATAAGCTATGCTCGATGCCTTCAAGTTCACGTAAGACCGCTGTTAGATCATACTGGCGTGGATAGCTGCCGAGCTTACGCAGCATCATAGTAACGAAAAAAAGCCCAATTTCTTAATGATAATGTTAAGAAATTGGGCTTTTTAATATTGGATATTATTTTTTGTAAGTCATTTGTCTTGTAAATTAGGTTTTTTTCTTCATTTAATCATAGCGTTGGACAAGTAAATACATTGATAAAAATAAAAAACTGTGGTAAATTTATATAGATATACACTGTTAATTCATTTTTTCGTATATTATCCCTATTTTAATTATACATCGTAGAATCCATTTCAGTCAACCCTATTTTTATTTTTTTAAAGGAGTGTGAACATGGAACTTCGTGGTTGATCAGATGAACAATTTTTGTCATATGATTCGTCTTGGTACCTGAGCGATAAATGGGAGGGAAAGAAATGAAACCATATGTACTAGAGTTTCAGGAGATCGATAAAACGCAACTTTTGCACGTTGGAGGAAAAGGGAAGAATGTAGGGGAACTATCAAAGATTCATGGAATACAGGTGCCAGAAGGATTTTGTGTTACGACAGAAGCTTATCAAAAAGCCCTCGAACAAAACGAAGCCTTCCACGCATTGTTGGATCAACTAACACTTCTAAAGGTAGAGGATCGAGATCAAATTGGTGAAATCAGCAGGAAGATTCGGAAAATCATTATGGAAGTAGAGATTCCTTCCGATGCTGTGAAAGCTGTTGCTCACTATCTCTCCCAGTTTGGCGATGATCATGCTTATGCAGTGCGTTCCAGTGCAACTGCAGAAGATTTACCACATGCCTCTTTTGCTGGTCAGCAAGACACCTATTTAAATATCATCGGAAAAGAAGCCATTTTACGGCACATCAGCAAATGTTGGGCTTCTCTATTTACAGATCGTGCCGTGATTTACCGTATGCAAAAAGGATTTGATCACAGCCAAGTGTATTTATCCGTTATCGTTCAAAGGATGGTTTTCCCGAAGGCTTCAGGGATTTTATTTACCGCTGATCCAATTACTTCTAACCGAAAGGTGCTATCAATTGATGCCAGTTTTGGACTTGGAGAGGCACTAGTCTCTGGCTTGGTATCTGCAGATTGTTATAAAGTACAGGAAGATAAAATCGTCGATAAGAGGATAGCAACCAAAAAATCGGCTATCTATGGACGAGAAGAAGGCGGAACAGAGACACAACAGATCGATCCGGATCAGCAAAAGACACAAACACTTACTGATCAACAGATTTTACAACTAGCACGCATCGGAAGACAGATCGAAGCTCATTTTGGTTTCCCCCAGGACCTCGAATGGTGTTTAGTTGATGATACATTTTATATTGTCCAGAGTCGTCCAATCACTACTTTATACCCCATACCTGAAGCGAATGATGAAGAAAATCACGTTTACGTATCTGTCGGTCATCAACAAATGATGACTGACCCCATGAAACCATTGGGATTATCTTTTTGGCTGTTAACGACTCCTGCACCCATGCGTAAAGCCGGTGGAAGGTTGTTTGTTGATGTTACACATAATCTGGCTACACCTAATAGCAGAGAAATGTTATTAAATGCCGCGGGACAACACGATCCACTTATAAAAGACGCACTCATGACTATCGTAGAGCGAGAAGGTTTTATAAAATTGTTACAAGATGATACAAAAGCAGCGAGTCACAGTAATAGCAATACAGATATGCCACCACAAATCGAAAACGATCCGACAATCGTTTCTGATTTGATTAAGCGTAGTCAAACATCGATAGAAGAGTTGAAACAAAACATCCAAATGAAATCAGGAGTGGTTTTATTTGAATTTATCCTGGAAGATATCCAGCAATTAAAGAAGATTTTATTTGATCCGCAAAGTTCGAGTGTGATTATGGCTGCTATGGATGCTTCATCATGGATCAATGAAAAAATGAACAAGTGGTTAGGCGAAAAAAACGTAGCAGACACACTTTCTCAATCTGTATCAAACAATATTACTTCGGAAATGGGTCTGGCGCTATTGGATGTCGCAGATGTGATTCGTCCTTATCCAGAAGTAATTGCTTATTTACAACATGTTAGAGATGATAACTTTTTGGATGAACTGGTTACGTTTGATGGTGGACAGGAAACCAAAGGCGCTATTTATGCTTATCTCAATAAATACGGAATGCGATGTGCTGGAGAAATCGATATTACTAAAACTCGTTGGAGTGAAAAACCAATTACACTTGTCCCCATGATTCTTGGTAACATTAAAAACTTTGAGCCTAATGCTAGCCATAGGAGATTTGAGCAAGGGCGGCGTGTTGCTGTGAAAAAAGAACAAGAGTTATTAGATCGATTGAAGCAATTACCAGATGGTGAACAAAAAGCCAAAGAAACAAAACGAATGATTGATCTAATCAGGAATTTCAGTGGGTTTAGGGAATATCCAAAATACGGTATGGTTAATCGCTACTTCCTTTATAAGAAGGCTTTACTGAAAGAAGCCAAACAACTTGTACAAGTGGGCGTTATTCGTGAAAAAGAAGATATATACTACCTCACTTTTGAAGAACTTCGCGAAGTCGTACGCACAAATAAACTGGATTACGAGATTATCAGCAAACGAAAAGATGAGTACAAATTATATGAGAAATTAACTCCACCACGTGTTATCACTTCCGATGGTGAAATCATTGCAGGTAAGTACAAACGAGAAAATCTCCCGACTGAAGCTATTGTAGGTCTACCTGTTTCTTCTGGAGTTATAGAGGGACGCGCACGTGTCATCTTAAACATGGAAGATGCTGATCTAGAAGATGGAGATATATTAGTCACCTCCTTTACCGACCCTAGCTGGACACCATTGTTTGTATCCATAAATGGCCTCGTCACCGAAGTTGGCGGACTAATGACCCATGGAGCGGTTATTGCACGTGAATATGGCTTGCCAGCAGTTGTCGGTGTAGAAAATGCCACCATGCTGATCAAGGATGGAAAAAGGATCAGGGTGAATGGAGCAGAAGGGTATGTAGAAATACTATAATTCATTACATTTAAATCATTAAAGATTTCTGGACGATATAACTTTTGAGAACTGAACTGATATTTCTAAAGCGTGGCATCAGTTTAAAACCATGTAGATAACAAAAAGCAAAAGCAACGACACTTTGTCAAAATGATTTGTTGAAGTCAGCTTTTTATAGCTTGTAATTGTAGGGAACGAAATACCAAGCATAGTTCAAACTTAACCATGAGTTACTCTAGAAGTATAATCTAAACTGTGAAAGTGAGAGAGTGTAGAACTCTTGCTTTCCAGTTTATTTTCTAGTTTACATAATATATATTCTCGGAAGTAAATGATTCATAATAAATTTTATCTCAATATCCAAGTATACTTCAGTAAGTGAGACAAAATAAAAAATACATGAACTGAGTTACTACCATCCATATATATTACCTTTAAAAAAATTGAATTCTGAGCATAATACACGTCATCATTTTTTTCTCTAGCTTTCGAAATTCCCTCATAATATAAAATTGACCTTGCTTCCTCTAATTTCCTTGTTTCAGCAGGTATGTGTTACTAATAAGAAGGATTTTGCCATATGTTTGGTATGATCATATCCTCCTGTTAAATACTTTTCAACCGATTCTCTTGAATATGATTCTGCCTTTTCAATGTCTCTTTTCATATAACAATTCCCTAAATTATATAATGCTGATGCGATTAAGCTCCCCTTCCCTTCTGAATTCGTCAAACGAAAAGCGCTTTCACGATGAGGTAAGGCTTTTTCATGTAAAGATAAATCATCATAATTCCCAGTTTCCAATTTCGCTTCATGAAATCCCCTCCGATAAAGTTCCTATAACTGTGGTTTATGGTACCCTTCTTGTTTAACTAAAGGATAAGGATATTTCAGGTGTGCTAATAGCATATGCTACTGCATCTGCTACATCACTTGATTTTAAACCGATAGTACGTTGGAGGTTCTCCACCCACTCACGGTTTTCAAGGTCATTAATGGTTCTATGAAGTTCTGTATCTACCGTTCCTGGAGAGATAAGCGTGCTGCGAATATTATTTTCGCGTTCTTCTTGGCGCAACCCAATAACAACTTTCCCTCGAATTTTAGACATAATGAACAACAAACATCCTTTCTTTTTGTGTATAGGAAGAATAACCAAAAAACAAGAAGCCATTAAAAAGGCTATCATCGTACTCATGTCTGAAAAAAGTGTTGATAATATTACAATTCAGAATATTTCTGACATGAAAAATGTGAACCGAGGAACCAATTCTCTTCATTACTTAGATAAATATGATTTGTTAGGCAAGGTCATCGGAAGAAAAATATAAACAACATGAGTAATCTTTGTGAGTTGGCTGTTGTTTTACAAAAGTTGTTTATTAACTGCAGAAATTTTCACATGAGTTAATAACTTTTTGTCCCATAATATTAAATCAGACTACGATTTTTAAAAAACAACTTCTCAATGAACTAAAATGTCATTTATACATCATTTTTGAATGTAGAAATCATTTCTAAAATGGTCCCTCATTCCTTGAATTGTTTCCGTACCCCTGTATAAATGATAAAAAACAAACTGTTTGCACAGGTCGTTTTTCATTCAATGATAGATTAACGAAATTGGAACCCCACCTAATTCATTATTTAGGTCAGGCCAACTCTCGTTTTCTATTTTGTTTTACCATTTTATGCTTAGAAGGTTGTTTGGAGAGTGCTGCTGCGCATTCATTAAAAGTGAATCGTTTGCCAAAGACAACTATACTTTCTTATCCGACTGACATTTGTCGCATGAAGACCGTTAAATGACCTTCTTTAATTGTTTTTGATTATCTTTCATTCTCTTTCTAAGACACAGGATGGCAAAAAGACATAATCCTGCTCCAATTCCCATTGTTAAATTAGCAAAGACGGTCAACAAAAAAGTAACCATTAATACCAATGAATGTCCCGATTTTTCTTTCACAATATATGGTTGGTAAAATAGAGGCAGAATTTAGTTCCATGGAAGAAACAATAAGTGGTGATGTTTATATAGGTGGCGGGGAAACACAAGCCATGAAACAGATTGCACGGGTAGTAAGAGATTTACAGTTAAGTTATACAAATATACGGTATCACCTCTACAGCGGAAACGAAGACGATGTGACTGAACGGCTTGACAAGGGATTGCTTGACTTTGGTATTTTAATTCAACCAGCTGATTTATCAAAATACAATTATATCAATATTCCAGCCAAAGATGTTTGGGGCGTTGTTATGAGGAAGGACAGTCCTCTTGCTTTCAAAGATACCATTCAAGCAGTGGATTTATTAAATGTTCCGCTAATCTGTTCACGACAGGCTATTAAACAGACATTTTCTAAAAATGAATTTGCGGATTGGTTTGGTGAAGATTTTGATAAATTAAACATCGTGACTACATACAATCTTGCATATAATGCTGCCATTATGGTTGAAGAAAGTATTGGTTATGCAGTAGTCCTTGATAAAATAGTGAATACGTCTAGTGAAAGTAACCTTTGTTTTAGACCGCTGGAGCCAAGACTTGAATCTGGCTTAAATATTGTTTGGAAAAAGCATCAGGTTTTTTCCACACTGCTGCAGATATGTTTTTAAAAGAAATTCAGGCGAAATTTTCAAATTCTTTATCATAGGATTTTCAGAACTTACACCTCTAGAATAAGCACTATTCAGATTTTTCAAGAGAATTCGCTTGCATCGGGTATAAATGAATCACGGAGATTACAATTCCTTTTCGTTCATTTTTATCCTGACTTTTCCTCTTGCAAGACGATGTTACACGTTATAGTTAACTCTAAGTCAAGGTATTATTTTATATTTTTTTGGAGGTTCGTACCGATACTGGTTTCATATCCTTATCTATATGGGCAACAGCTAGTTTTCCCTATATGTTGAATTTGATATTTAACAAAATCCGTAATAGGATTGTTCACAAAAAAAGTAGAGTTAACTCTAACTATAAATAACTAAAAAGAGGAGTTTAATGATGAAGACCTATTCTATTAGTGAAGTGGCAAAAGAATTGAATCTTACACCATATGCCTTGCGTTACTACGACAAGGAGGGGCTTATGCCTTTTGTAGAACGGAGACCCAACGGAACACGATTGTTTAAAGAATCCGATATCAACGCCTTAAAAATAATTGAATGCCTGAAAGCCACTGGGATGCCTATTAAGGAAATTAAAGCTTTTATTGATTGGTGTTCTGATGGGGATTCTACGTTGCAACAAAGATATGACATGTTTATGGAAAGAAAAGCTATTGTAGAAGCCCAGATGGAAGAACTAAAAAAAACAATGGAAGTCATCGAGCATAAATGCTGGTATTACAAAACTGCATTAGATGGAACGGAAGATATTCATAAAAACACCAAAATAGAAATCCCTATTACTAACTAATAGAAAGAGCCGCCTGTATTTTAGATGAATAAATACAGGCGGCTCTTTCTATATTATTTCTTTATAGCCTACGCTTCCCTAAATGCAACAAATAAGATAAATTGGAACTTTTGATGCTTAAGAAGATAGTTGCGCTTGTAGAAGAAACTTGTAGAAGAAAAATGAGCTAGTTAGCTAATCTCTAAAATTATTAAAATTCTCTCTTGCATTAGAGTTAACTCTATGGGGTAAACTCCAGATATACTCAAAGGAGGAATAAAGATGGCAATTGAAAACAAAGTAGTTATAATCACTGGAGCTTCATCTGGAATTGGTGAAGCAACTGCAAAATTATTGGCTAGTAAAGGGGCTTAAATTGTTTTAGGCGCTCGTCGCGAAGACAAATTAAAAGCATTGACTGAGGAAATTCAAAAATCTGGTGGACAAGCTGCTTATCGCGTCACAGATGTTGTTAATTCAGATGATAGTCAGCAGCTTGTTCAACTAGCTAAAGACACTTTTGGTGGTGTCGATGGAATTTTCTTGAACGCTGGAATCATGCCTAATTCACCACTTTCCGAATTAAAAACTGACGAGTGGAACAGTATGGTTGACGTTAATATTAAAGGTGTATTGAATGGTATCGCCGCAGTATTGCCAACATTTACATCGCAAAAGTCTGGACATATCGTCACTACTTCATCAGTAGCTGGGCTTAAAGCTTACCCAGGCGTTGCGGTTTATGGCGCAACAAAGTGGGCTGTTCGTAATTTAATGGAAGTTTTGCGTATGGAATCTGCCCAAGAAGGTACTAACATCCGCACGGCAACTATCTTTTTATTTTTTCTCAGTATTTTATACAAGTTTTAAAGTACAAAAAAGAAAATAGAAGATTAAGATGGCTTATAAGATGGCTTAATGGCCATTCTTTTTTTCGAAAAAGATAAAAATTCTAGTATAGTGAAACATGACTGCAACTTTATTACAAACGGTCAGACTTTATTTTAAATCTACATTATCGACATCTTGAATGCCGCAATACATATAAGACGTCCTTGCTGCTTAAAATAAAATGATAAAAAAAGCACTCGCATGCAAAAATCACAGCGAATGCTTGAAACTGGTTAATCTAAAAATTGAAAGGTAACATTTTCGATTTCTGTGTTGTCGCCGAGTAATCCTTCGATCTCGATCTCCTTCAGCTTTATTTCCCTATCGGTACAAATCGTTTCCAAAATAACTTGGAAGTCCTTCGCAAATTTATTTATCGTTTCTTTTTTATACAATTGACTTGCATATTCAAATTCAAAAATGATCGTTTCTTTTCCTTTTTCCGCAAACAGAGTGAAATCAAATTTGGACATCTTATTTCTATATTCAATAGGTGTCATTTTTATATTTTCGGTCATATTTTGTTTGTCATTACCTTCTTGATAAGCAAACATCGTCGAAAATATCGGATTTCTCCCCGGCTCTCTTTTGATATGCAATTGATCAATAAGCATATCAATCTGATAATCTTGGTTTTCGTATGCTTGATGCAAATGCTCCTTCATTTCTGTTAAGAAAGCTGCAAATGATTTCTCTCTTTTTGGGAAGCTTCTAATTGCAATAGTATTTGCAAACAGCCCGATCGTTTGTTTAAAATCAGGATGCGTACGCCCTAATATCGGCGTTCCTACAATAATATCGTCCTGCGACGAATACTTCGATAATAAAATACTGTAGGCTGCTGATAAAATCATATACAGCGTCGTATCCGTATCCAAACAAAGCTTGTCCAACCGTTTTTTTAATTCCTCGCTTGTTTCAAAAATCACACTGTCACCTTCATAGCTTTGCACCTCTGGTCTAGGAAAGTCCGTAGGCAGGTTCAGAACTGGAAGATCTCCAGTAAGTACATCCAGCCAATATTCTTCTTGTTTCCTTGCGATTTCAGTCTTTAAAAACTTGCTTTGCCAGCCAGCAAATTCTTTATATTGGATGTGAATGTCCGGCAGTTTGTGACCTTGATAGATTTTTAATAATTCTTGAAGCATAATATCGACTGAATAACCATCGGAAACCAAATGGTGCATATCTGTCAGCATGACATGTTTATCCGAACCTAAGCGAAACAGAAAAACTCTTGCAAGAGGTGCTTTTTTTAAATCAAAAGGTTGGATCAATTGATCAATAAGTTGCGCCCATCCCTCATGCATCTCTTCCATTGGATCGGGATATACATTTTGATCTAAAACAGCGTAATTGATTGTGAATTCCGATTTCTCATGGATTCGCTGATTCGGCTCCCCCTCTATTACCTCAAATGAAGTTCGCAATGCCTCATGCCTGTTAATCATTTCAACAAAAGCTTCTTCCAGTTTGTCCAGGTTGATTTCGCCTTCGATTAAGGTTGCTCTTGGCATATTGTAACTTGTGCCGATCCCTTCCATCTGAGAAAGAGCATACAGCCTTTTTTGTGCAGATGAAAGTTCATAGTATTTATGCTTTTCTAATGGCTCTGGCGAGAAATAGATCGATTCTGATGCATTTTTTACAAATTCACTCATCCCTTTGACAGTTGGTGCCTTGAATGATTCTCGCAATGGAATTGTTACGTTAAATTCCTTTTGAATTTCTCCGGTTACGATCATTAATTTTAATGAATTTCCGCCCATTTCAAAAAAGGAATGATTCAGGCCGATTTGTTCAACTTCAAGGATTTCTTCCCATATTTGTGCGATCTTTTGATCAGTAGAGTCCTTTGGCCATTCAAAATCAGCGTCTATCACTGAAGCATCTGCCTTTTCCGGAAGGGCTGTGCGGTCAAGCTTACCATTCGGAGTCAGTGGTATCTGATCCAGCCTAATAAAACAAGACGGCATCATATAATAAGGAATTTTACGTAAAAGGTGATCTCTTATTCCCGAGCCGTTCTCTCCCTCTTTTAACACAAGATATGCATAAAGAATATCGTCTTTAGGAACGACGATTGCATCCTTCACTGAATGATGCTGCAGCAGTATCGTTGTCACTTCTCCCGGCTCTACTCGATATCCGCGAATTTTCACCTGATGATCCATTCTGCCAATGAATTCAATTTCTCCGTCAGACGTGAACCTGCCGATGTCCCCGGTTTTATACAGTTTGATTTTCTTTTGGCCAAAAATAGAAGTTTCGATAAATTTTTCTTTAGTTAACTGCGGTTGATTCAGATAGCCTTCTGAAAGCCCAGTTCCAGAAATGCAGATTTCCCCGGGTACACCGATTGGCACTGGTTTCTGATCTTTATCCAGGATGAATATTTTGGCGTTATCAATCGGTTTTCCAATGATTATTCTCTGATTATCAAAATTTGCAAAATTAAATTTATGGGCGATTGAGCCGATTGTCGCCTCTGTCGGACCGTAATGATTCATGATCTCAGTGTCCGGATACAATCTATTAAACTTGGCTATATCCGCTTGCCTCACCTCTTCCCCGCCCAAAACGACGAGCTTTAACACCATACGATATTGCTCGTCCTCAAGCATGCGGGCGTTAATCAAATGGGAAAATAGCGAAGGAGTCAATTTGATATAGCTTATCTTCTGGTCTATCAAATACGCGAGTAACTTCTCTGGCACCGTATAGCATTCCTTTGGAGCGATGTGCAGCTCTCCCCCGTTCAATAAAGCGGAATATAAACTTGTATATCCTAAATCAAATGCAAAGGAAGACAACAGCATCGTTTTTGCGCTAGACGTGATCTCAGCCACGCGGGTAAACCATGAAATATAATTGACCAAGCTTTGATTTTTTATTGGTACCCCTTTAGGAGTGCCTGTCGTACCGGATGTATAAATAATATATAGCGTATCATGCGCTGCACCATTATTTTCCGGATTTGAGATATCCTCTGCTAATATTGCTTCCATGTCCAATTCTATGACATCAACGTTGTAATTATTCTTAGAGTGTAATAAATGAGATTGTGTCAAAAGAGCAATAGCGCCGCTATCCTCAATCATGCCCTTTATGCGTTCATCTGGAAACTCAGGGTCAATAGGCAGATAAGCTGCTCCGCTTTTCATAATGCCCCATAATCCCACAACCATTTCGATCGAAGGCTCGGCCAGTAGACCGATTACCCTATTCGGCCCTGCCCCCTTCTTGATTAAGTACCTGGCAAGCTGGTTTGCTTTCTCGTTTAATTCCTTGTACGTCAGTTCTCTCTGGCCAAATACGACGGCTCTTTTTTGCGGGTATTTAACCACCTGTTCTTCAAATAGACTTTTGATCTTTATTTCTTTCTTATACATAGTATCCGTGTCATTAAAGGCGATGATCTTATTTTTTTCTTCTTCTGTAACGAGGTCAATCTCCCCGATCAGAACAGTGATATCAGCTATGATTACCTCAATGATTTTCACGAAATGTTCTGCCATTCGTTCAATCGTGTCTCTCTGAAACAAACCGGTCCTGTATTCAAAAATAAAGTGAAGGTTTCCTTCTTGTTCAGTTACTTTAAGCTCCAAATCAAATTTTGTCGTTCGATTCGTATATTCATATGGAGTGATCTCAAAATCTTTTAAATTCGCCTTAGCTTCGTCGACATTTTCAAAGGCAAACATCACATCAAACAACGGATGACGGTTTCCATTCTTTTGCAGCTGCAATTTATCAACTAACACCTCAAACGGGTACTCTTGATGTTCAAGTGCTTGTACGGTTTGATCGGCTGCTTCCTTCACAAAGATGTCAAACGCCTTTTTTGCATCCGGGTAATTTCTAAGAGCCAGCGTATTGACGAACATTCCTACCACATGTTCCAATTCAGCGTGCAATCTGCCAGCTACAGGTGTTCCAACGACAATATCTTCCTGTCCACTGTATTTAGAGAGCAAAACATTGAATGCAGAGAGTAATACCGAGTAGAGCGTAACTCCTGTTTCGTTTGAAATCTGCATTAATTGAGATGTACGGTGACTCTCAAGATCGAACGTTACACTCCCGCCTTTAGATATCGGTTTATCTATCCTTCGATAATCGGTTGGCAGATCCAACAGAGGTATTTCCCCTGCAAATGTTTGTAGCCAGTATTCTTCCTGAGAGTGTAATAAACCGGATTCAAGTTTGTTATTCTGCCACGCTGCAAAATCTTTATATTGGATGCGAACCTCCGGTAAGGATTTTTTTTGATAGAGACTGACAAATTCGTTAATCAAAATGGCAATGGATAACCCGTCGGATACAATATGGTGCATATCATAAACGAGTACGTATCGTGATGGTGACATTTCGACAATTGCAGCTCTGAACAACGGACCCTCTTTTAAATCAAATGGTTGAATAAAATCGGCAACAACATGTTCCAAATTTTGTTCATTCGCATAGAAATGCTGCATGCTCCATTCCACGTTCTGATGGATTCTTTGAATAATTTGGCCATCCGCCTGTTCAAACGTTGTTCGCAAACTTTCATGCCGGTCAACTAACGCTTGAAACGCTTCTTCAATACGCTGGACATCGACGTTGCCGCTTAGCATCACAGCACCGGTAATATTGTAGTTTGTGCCTGCACCCTCTAACTGGCTGACGATATACATCCGTTTTTGAGCGGCTGACATCGGATAGTACTCTTTTTCTTCAACTGGCTGAATTGCTTGATACGTTGCTTTCTTCTCCGTCATTTCTTCGATTAGCACAGACAGCTCTTTGATGGTAGGTCCTTCAAATATTTTCACCAGTGGCAGCTCAACGTCAAACTCTCTGTGAATTTCCGAAACGAGAGTAATCGCTTTTAATGATTGGCCGCCAATTTCAAAGAAATGGTGAGTGATCCCGATTCTGTCTGTTTTTAATAATCTCTCCCATATGTGTACAAGTCTTAATTGTGTATCATTGATTGGTATTTCATATTCTGAAACAATATCTGACTCAATTTCCTTTGTTGCAAGCGCCCTTCGATCAATTTTGCCATTTGGACTGAGCGGAAATTGATCGAGCTGTATGAAGAAGGAAGGAATCATATACTCAGGCAGTTTTTGCCGCAAAAAATTTCTAATGTTAGACGGTTCAGTTAAAGCGGCTGCTACGTAATATGCAGCCAGATACATCTCGCCTGCTGCCCCATGCTTCGCGATAACAACTGTATCTTTTATTGGATCAAACCGGTTTAAAACAACCTCAATTTCTCCAATATCAATTCTGTGTCCTCTAACCTTTATTTGGTCATCTTTTCGTCCCAGTACTTCAATATTGCCATCTGCAAGCCGTTTACCGAGATCACCGGTTTTATACAGTCTGTCTCCGTATCCGTGATAATACGGATCTTGAATAAACTTGTCCCGCGTCATCTCAGGCTTATTGAGATAGCCTCTTGCCAAGGGAATGCCGCCGATGTATATTTCTCCTTTTACCCCGATAGGCTGTGGCCTCATTTGTTCATCAAGGATATAGATTCTTCTGTTTGCAAGCGGTTTGCCCACTGGAATAAATCTTAACCCGGCACTCTTCGTTCCTTTGCCGGAGACGTGATATAACGTGCTTGTCATTGCTGTTTCCGCAGGTCCATACGCGTTTAATAGCGTAATATCATTTAAAGGAAGGCTTTCCCAAACTCCTACTTTCTCCGCCGACATTTGTTCTCCTCCGACGATGACGAGTCTTAGCACACCTTCTGGAATCATCTTCGGTCGTATCTGCCATTCTTGTACAATTTCGCCCCAATAAGAAGTCGGAAGATTCACGACTGAAAGCCCGTATTCCATGCACTTTTGCGAAAATTGGTGAGGAGTCCAAATTTGCTTATCCCGTAGAACGAGAGCACTTCCCGCAGCCAGTGTCGTAAATATTTGTTCAAGCGAAATATCAAAGCTTATTGAAGAAAACTGAAGAACCCGATCCTCCGGCGTGAGCTCATATCGTTTCATCAGATCAATAGAATGGCTTACAACAGCTTCATGCGGCATCATTACGCCTTTTGGTTTTCCCGAAGAACCGGAAGTATAGATCACGTATGCCAGGTTTTTCGATTTAACCTCTGACAACGGTTGATCTTCCGGCTCTTTTTGCACGGATTCCCATTCCGTATCAAGGAAAACCATCCGGCCTTGAAAGCCTCGGACCTTTTCACTGAGAACAGAGTCTGTAAGGAGCACAGGTACTCGGGCATCCGTCAGCATCATGTTTACTCTGTCTCCTGGATAATCAGCGTCAATCGGCAGAAAGGCTCCTCCCGCTTTTAAAATGCCTACGATTCCGACAGCCATTTTAATCGAACGTTCGACGTACATCCCTACAGGAATATCAGGCCCGACCCCCAGCTTTATGAGCCTATGAGCCAGCTTGTTTGAGAGGATGTCCAGCTCTTTGTAAGATAAACGTTCTCCATTCTGTAAAATGGCAGGATGATCGGACCTTAATTGCACCCTTGCGGCAAACAAATCGTGAAAACAAAGGTCTTTCGGGTAATCCATCGGTTCTGGATTGCTGCAGGTCAAGAGAGACTTGTGCTCTTTTTCCGAAATCATCAGGATGCTGCCTACCGCACTGTCTCCTGTTCCTATCATTTCCGATAAAATGTGAACAAAATGTGAAAGGATTTGATTGGCCTCTGTCTCATCTAAAAATCGATGATCAAATAAAAGCTTAAAATGGAGCTCTGGCTGAAGGTTGCAATAAACGACTAACGGGTAATCCATTTGTTCCTCTACTTGGATCGATTTTACTTGTAGAGGGCCAATTCCATCCTTCAACGAAGCATCAAACGGATAATTTTCCACGATTACAATGCTTTCATAAAGATCAAAAAGTGGCGAATTCCTTGGCATATCACTCCAACTTCGGATATCGGCAAGCGAAGTATACTCAAATTGGCGCATTTCAGCCTGCTTCCATTGCAAACGTTTTAGCCACGTTATCAAATTTGAATCATGATTGACGGTAACTCTGAAAGGAAGAGTGTTCATAAAGCAGCCGATCATCGAATCTGAACCTTTTAAGTCAGCAGGTCGGCCAGATGAGGTAACACCAAATGTAATATCTATCTCTTCTGAATACCGATTTAACAGAATAGCCCATGCACCCTGAATCAACGTATTGAGTGTGACCCTGTTCATTCTGGCAAAGGATTGGATTTGCTGCTGTGTTTCTTGAGATACATCGAAAGCAACATTTCCAAAACCAGCTGATTCTGTTCCTTCTTTAACAGGGAATATCGTTTGAAACCGGATTGGCGTTTTGAATCCTTCTAACGTTTTTCGCCAATATTGTTCAGCTTTCTTCGTATCTTGTCTGCGCAGCCAATTTATATAATCTTTAAAGGAACGTGCTTTCCCTAAATTTATCGTTTCACCTTTGCAGTAGGCTTCATAGAGCATTCCGATTTCCTTAAAAAGAATACTATTGCACCAGCCGTCCAGCTGAAGATGATGATGCGTCCAAATGACCTCATAGGAAGATTCGCTCCGTTTTATAACCAAAATTCTCATAAGCGGAGGTTTCGAAAGATCAAATCCCTTCTTTCTATCGTCCGCTATCAGTTGCTCCAGCTTTTGCGAATCCTCAGAAAGGGTTGTCCAATCCAAGAATTGAAAAGGAACTTCACAATGTTTATGAATCATCTGGACAGGCTCGTCCAATCCCTCCCAATGGTAGGAAGTTCTCAAGCTTTCATGACGTTCTAGTATCGTTTGCCATACCCTTTCAAATACTTGAACATTCAATTTAGATTCAATCGAAAATACGGTTTGCTCCACCGTTACGGATGAATCCGGAGAATAGATGTGATGAAAAATCATGCTTTGCTGGACAGGCGAAAGCTGATAGATATCTTCTATGGTTTGATAGTCCTCCGCCAACTCGTCAAGTTTCTTCTGGTCAATGATAGCTAGCGGGAAATCGGAAGGAGTTAAATACGACTGGTTAAGTGTCTTGCAATATCTGATAAAATGTTTTAATTGATCAACAAAGTCGCTTGCTAAACATTGAATCGTAACAGGCAAATGGGAATTGGCGCTATATTTCCATTCGATCGACAGCTTTTTCTCGACAACCATACAATCAATTTCAAGTAAATGGCTTCTGATTCCATTCGGATCACGCGCCGGTCCCGTATTCACTTCGGAAAGGGTAAATAACGAATGCTTCGACAAGTTTTGCGTAAACTGGCCTAAATAGTTAAAGCTGATTTGCGGCCTTGGCTTATCTGCAATTTGGTCTCGGACCCCTTTGTCTGCCAAATAGAATAAAATTTCATACCCAATCCCGCCGTTTGGTACGCTTCGATATCGTTCCTTTACTTGTTTTAATACGTCCGCCATATTTTTTTCTTGATCCATGTCACCTAAGACGATTGGATAGACGCAGGTGAACCATCCTACCGTTCGAGATAGATCGTGTTCTTTCAGCAAGGGTTGTCTTCCATGCCCTTCTAAGTCGACCAAGGTTTTTCCAGTCCAGTTGGTTAGTGTCAAGGAAAGAGCAGAAAGGAGAATATCATCTATTTTTGTATTGCCGCCTGCCGCGTATAATAAATCATTCGTTTCTTCCTCCGTCATTATTTGAGTGATGGTACGGGCTGACTTTTCAATATTAAGCCCGCCTTCCAAATCGACAGGTACCGGTTTAAGGTCAGCTGGTGTATTTTCAAGCCAAAAGCCGAGCTCGTCTTTTAATTGATCCGAACGTGCATATTCGTAAAGATCATCCGACCATTTTTTAAAGGAAAGGCTCTTCGAGGGCAGACTACCAGATCTTTTGTTTATAAGCTGCTCATAAATCGCCTGCAGGTCATCCAACATGATCCGCCATGAATATCCATCGACAATCAGATGATGAGCCGTGATAAACAGCTTTCCTTTTTGCTGATCTCCAAAATCAAAATACGCCGCCCGAATCAATGGACCATTGGTGATATTCAAGCCATTCTGCAAATCGGATAACACGTCATTCATGGAATCAGCCGTTTCGTCGTATCGATGTACGTCAAATCGGACATGCTCATGAGACTCGAAATAACTTTGCACCCACTCTCCGTTTCTTTCGAAATAACGAAGCCTGAAACTATCGTGATAACGTGTCAGTCGCTGAAAGCTTTCTCTTAACAGACCGGACTTCATACCTGGCTGTGTTTCCAATAATACGGATTGGTTCCAGTGATGATAGTTATCCAATTTTTGTTCAAAGAACCACTTTTGGATCGGAGTAAGCAGCACTTCTCCCGTTTCGACGATCTCTTCCCCATCACCCAGGGTACTTTCTTTCTTTTCCACATGTGCTGCGAGCTCGGCGATCGTAGGATATTGAAACATTTGGCTTACGGTGATCTCGATATCCTTTTGAAGTGCTTTACCTGCAACTTGAATACTCAGAATGGAATCTCCGCCCAGTTCGAAAAAGTTATCCTCAATTCCGATTGCGTCTTTTTCCATGCCTAAAACAGAAGACCAAATCGTTACCAACTCTTCTTCGATCTTATTGGATGGGGCCACATATTTAGCTGTACCGATTACTGGCGCAGGAAGCTTCTTTCGATCAAGCTTTCCTATCGATGTCAATGGCAGTTTGTCCATCTGGATATAATGAGCCGGAACCATATAATCTGGTAATTCATTGGATACATATTCTCGGATCTGATTTACATGGATCGGCTCATTTGCAATGAGATAGGCGCAGAGTACTTTTTTGCCCGAATCCAATTCCCAATCTATGATTGCCGCATCTTGAATGTCTTTGAGTTTCACAAGCACTTGATGAATTTCAGAAAGTTCAATCCGATATCCCCTGATTTTCACCTGATGATCCGCTCTTCCTAGAAATTCAATTTCTCCATTTGGAAGCCACCTTCCCAAGTCGCCGGTTTTATACATCCTGTCACCAGTCCGGAAAGGATCCATCATGAAATTTTCGTTTGTTGCTTCAGGCATATTCAAATACCCTCTCGACACACCTGCTCCTGCGATATACAATTCGCCTGTGACACCAATGGGGCTGAGGTTTTGGTCTTTATCGAGGATGTAGCATCTGACATTTGCAATTGGTTTGCCTAACGATACTTTTGCTTCTGAGCATTTCACACTTAAGGCATCAACTGTTGTTTCTGCCGGCCCATAGTTGTTATAGAGGGTGTATCCTCTCTGGATGAACTCATCCTTCAATAATTCTTCCAATCTTTCCCCACCTGAGATGACCGCGCGCAGGCTCGTTAATTTCCGGTCATGGCACAATAATTCTTTTAATACAGTCGGGATAAAATTAATCATATGGATCTGGTGTTGATCGACATAATCACAGAAACGCTCTTTGTCTAATATGAGATCTTTTTCAGCTATATGTAACGTGGCTCCGTATAAAAGCGTACCGAAAAAATCCTCTATTGTCGGATCAAAGACATAATTGGTGACTTGCAAAAGATTCGTGTGTTCCGTTATTTCATAGGTTTCACCAAACCATTGAATCAGATTGACCACGCTTCGATGTTCAATCATGACACCTTTTGGTTTTCCTGTCGTTCCTGACGTGTAAAAAACAGCAAACAAGTCGTTCGGATTTTGAGCGATTCTTGGGTGAGTTGTCTCACCAAAAAACAACCTGCTGTCATATACGTACAGGATGGAGTCCTCAGCAAATGGCTCACAAACATTGTTGTCAGACTCGCCTGTCAATACAAACCTGGCACCACTGTCCTGCAGCATCAGACGTATCCGCGATGCAGGATATTCCGGATCAATTGGTACATATGCTGCGCCCGCTTTCAAAACACCAATCATTCCCGCTACCATTTCAATGGAATGGCCCGTTATAAAGGCGACAATTTCGCCTTTCTTTATTCCTTTCTTCAGGAGCACGTTCGCTAAGCTGTTAGACATTTCATTTAATTGCTTATACGTAACTGCCCTGTCCTGATCGACAACGGCAACATTGTTCGGAGTTTTTGCTGCTTGCTGTTCAAATAACTCGGCAATCGTCATCTCACTGGAGTAGACTCTCTCTGTATCGTTAAAATCCCAAAGAATTTGCTTTTTCTCGTCAGCAGATACAATTTCTATTTGATCGACCGGCTTTTCAGGATGTTTGAGGCCTTCCTCACTTATCAAAGCGAAGTGCTCAGCCAGCCGCTTGATTGTTCTTTCGTCATACAATTGATCATTGTAGCTAAAAGCTACCTCGATATCATTAAACGCATGAATGCTGATCGATAGCCCATAATTCGTCATCTCAAAAGCGGAAAAGGATTGGAAAACGATGCTGCTTTTTTTGCTCAAAACGGCCTGGTCGAGAGGGTAGTTTTCAAAGACGACAATCGTGTCAAAGAGATCTGTTTTCTCATCCAATTCACTATATCTTTGAATATCTGTTAGAGACGAGTGACCATACACTTCCCAATCCTGTGTGGCCCGATTGACCGATTTGACAAGCTCTGCAAACGTCTCGCCTAGTTCTCTTTTTACTCGCAACGGAATAGTATTGATAAATAATCCGACCATTTCTTCAATTCCTTGAAAGGTCCCGGCCCGGCCGGATATCGTTGAGCCAAAGACAATATCATCACTATTATTGTTTTTTTGCAGGACAATTCCCCACAGACTGTACAGAAGCGCAGCTAGTGTGACCTCATGTTTTTGTGCGAATTCTTCCAGATTCCTCTTGGAGAGGCGAATGCGATAATGGCGATCATTTCTGATCGATTGATCTGTTCTCTTTTTCGTTTCCAGCTTTGTTTGTGAGTCAAACCCTTTTAGATACCCTTGCCAATACGTCTTTTGCTTGTCTTTGTCCTGATACTTTAGATATTTCACAAACTCCTTATATTTCTTTTTGGCTGGAAGTTTGTAAGTTTCTGAATCTGTGAGGCATTGGTAAGCATTGATAAATTCTTTCAAAATGATCCCGTTGCTCCAGCCGTCATACAGGATGTGATGATGACTGAGAATCATTTCATACTGTTCTTCTGCTAATTTGCAAATCGTGATCCTAAAGGGGACCTCGCGAAGATCGAATTTCTTTTCACGATCATTGATTTTTATTGTCTCAAGCATGTCCCGCTTTTCTTTTTCATCGCGGTGCTGAAGATTGATGATTTCGATATTCGGTTTATGTTCTTTCAATACGATCTGAACAGGAGCTCCTACTTTTTCCCAACGGAACAAAGTCCTCAGCTGTTCATTTGTTTGGATAACGGACTCCCAGGCTTTTGTAAAGAATGGGATGTTTATTTCGCCTGACATTTGTAAGCATATCTGTTCGAAATATTCATCACTGTGAGGATCTTTTAAGTAATGGAACAACATCCCTTCTTGTATCGGTATTAGGCTGAGAATGTCTTCTACGTTTTGTTTATCCAATTTTGCCATCTGAAAGCTCCTCCTTTCGATGTTCAAACGATTTTACGTAAGTATCTTCATCTCCTGCCACTTTGCCTCTCTCCATCTTGATCACTTTGTCGGCAAGATGGAAATACCTGTCGTCATGAGTAATGGCAATCACGCATTTTCCTTTTGCTTTGAGCTCAGGCAATAGATCCATATAGAAAAAATGTCTAAATTCAGGATCTTGATCTGCTGCCCATTCGTCAAAAAGATGGACAGGTTTGTCTTCCAAGTAACTGATTAACAGGGCAAGCCTTTTCCGTTGCCCGGTAGAAAGCTTTGTCGTACTGAACTTCCCATCTTGTATGTACACTTTCTCATGAATAGCGAGTCTTTTTAGATAGGAATTGATTTCTTCTTCTTTTGAGCTGCAATCGATTCCGTATACTTTTGAAAATAAGTAGTAGTCGCTGAAAATGGCAGAATACAGGTCACCTAACTCATCTGGCCTTACCTTTTGATTGTTAATGAATATGCTGCCTTTCTTAGGGGAATACAGACCAGTTATTAACTTGGCAAGTGTGGATTTGCCGCTTCCGTTCCCGCCCGTAATAAACACGATTTCTCCCGATTTTACTTGGACATCGATCGGTCCCACCTGAAAAAAATCACCGTTTTCCCGGTCATATTGATACGATATGTCTCTAAGCTCCATGACCATTGGCCAAGAAGGCTTGAGAGGATCGCGTGCGTCTTTTTGGACTTTACTATCAGATAGATCGTTGGAAAACGCCTTGATTCTCTTCCAACTGATTCGCATTTGAATCGCATTGGGAATCGCATTCAGGATGCTGTTAATCGGACCGGTCATATAAAGAAATACAAACACATAGCTTTGCAAAAATTCGCTTTGTACGTCTTTGAAAAGAATCGGGAACAGGAACGTGACAGCACCGATGACGACGACAAAAAGCAATTCACCAATAATAAATACATTAGCAAATTTAAGCCCGCCCAGAATCCGTTTGTCCTTATATTCACTGCAGCTTTCTTTCAAATCCTCCCTAAATTCACGGCGTTTTGGCGTTCCGATGCTGATCTCTTTATATCCGCCGATCAGGTCGTTAATGTACCGAAAAAAAGTGTTTTGGATGTTTCTCGTTTGTTCCCACAGTTTATTCGCTGACCGTCCGGCAAGATAATACAAACCGGCCGCAATGAAAATGACACCAATTGATATAAGAAGCCCATAAACATTAATGACCCCGAGGTAAACCAAGCAGCACAAAAGTGTAATTGAATCAGTCAAACCGGTAATAATCGTTGGAGCATGGTTGCTGATCGCTTCCGTATCATTATTTAAAGTGGTTTGTATTTTTTCGGTTTCCATCCGTTCCAATTTCTCATAAGGGTTATTCAGGATGTTGTCAATGAGCGAAAGCCGTTTTTCATAAATCAGGTTATTTGTCAAGGTAATTAATTGTGTTCGAACCAGCTTTTGTGCCAATACGTATGTAATGATTCCCAAGACAAAGTATAAAATCAGATTGCTGTTTGAATGGGCTTCACGGATTAACGCCTCATTAATGATAAAAATGATCATCGCATTTCCAAAGCCGCTCGTTACACTCAACACAAAGAGCGGGAAAAAGTTCTTCTTTTTATCCTGCGGATAGATCGTTATCAGTGATAAATAAAAGCAAAACAATACAATGCCGGCTAAGGTTACCCAAGCTGCCAGACTCATACTAACGGGCGCCCATACGTTAACAAAATCCCAAGTCAGACCCGGAAAGAAAACGGACGGAATCTGATAGATCGCATAGGCTGCAATCAAGATGAACAAAAACGATATGAGCGGGACGCCGATGCGTTTCAGTCTGTTTTTTTCCAGCATCCTTTTTTTCTGAAACAGTTGAACGATAGTACGGCAAATAAAATAGAGAGTCAAACAGGAAAAAGGAATCAAAAACAAGAGAACGGTAAACGAAAATGCATCGACACTTTTATACATATCACTTGTACCCGTCACAGGTTCTTTTTCCATCAGGAAATCGATAATTCCCTGACCAATAGCTTGTGTGTAATCGGAGTTCATATTGGCCATAACTGCCACGCCCAGCTTTTCCTCAGGACGAAATACGAGAAAGGAGGAAAAATTGGGATTGCTTCCAGCGTGAGAAATCTCTCCGGATCCGCTTTGGTATACCTCCCACCCTCCTGCATAGGACGAACCATCCGAAGAAGGGGCAACAGATCTGTTTGGGATATGCGTTTTTTGAACCGCTTCTTGTTCACTTTCTGGTAAGGAATACGTACCAAGCTGGATGCGAAGCCATTTTTCCATGTCATCTGCATTGGAAATCACATAACCTGCCGGCATATTTCCCCGATACATCGGCGCATCATATTCTCTAGGCTGTAAAAAGCTGATTTTATAGCCTTTAGCCATATCATGTTGGGCCGCCTGTTGTCTGGACAAATAGGTATTACCCATCTCAAATGGTTTTAAAATCTGATTTTCAATGTAGCTCTCATAGGACTGATTCGTCACTTTCTGTATGACCAATCCGAGAATGTCATAGTTCATACTGGCATAATCGAATTGCTCTCCCGGATCACTCTCCAGATTTTGGTTCACAACCTTACGAACCGTTTGTTCAAGGGCTTCATTGCCTGTTGCAGCCGGAATATCTCCAATCGTACGAAACGGGATTCCACTCGTATGGTGGAGCAGCTGTTCGATTGTGATATCAACATTCTCATTTCCTTCGTATTTCATATGAAACCACGGCAGATACGATTTGATTGGTTCATTTAAATCGATTAAGCCTTGTTCGGCAAGCTGATAGATGGCAAGACCTGTAAAGGCCTTCGTATTTGAACCAATTTCAAATAACGTACGTTCCGTCACTCGTTTATTTGAGTTAAGATCCGAATAGCCGAACCCCTTTTGATAGACAGATTGATCGCCTTTCATTATGACGACCGACATTCCCGGAATCTTGCTTTCTTGCATTTGCTTTTCGATCATTTCGTCCAGCTGCTTTTCATAGCCTTCTGGCAAATTTGACTCCTCTGCGTTTGCCAGTTGAATACCGAAGGCCATCTGTCCATGTACGATGACCGCCAAGACGATCAAAACCATTTTTATTCGATTCATGACTGAACTCGCTCCTCTTCCTGCATCATTCGCTAAAAATATTTTCAAGATCTTCACTCGAGAGGTTAGCAGCTTCAAAATCAGATGGCGTAAATTCAGCATGATTCCTCTGGCAGCAGTGCAGGATCACGTCTCTCATTTGATTCATATAGGCCTTTGCAAACTGAGAAATCGATTCCCGTTTAAACTTGTTTTGGCTGTATGTCAAAGAAAATCTCAGCTTCCCATTCACCATGTATGCTATGATATCGATCAAACAATCCAGTTCATTTGTATGGCTGCTCTCTCTTCCCGTGTATTCCTCTGCAAATTCAAAGAGACCACTCGAAAAGGAGGCATGAAAATCACCGAGATAGTTAAAACGGATATATTTATGATTGTCACCCGGCAAATCACCCGCAAGATACTTCATCACACCATGGCTCAAGCCTTTACTAGGAATCTGGCGCAATTGCTCTTTTCCTTGTTTGATCTGATGAGACAGGTCTGTCTCTTCCACCTTCAACAGAACCGGATATAAACTGGTAAACCACCCAACCGTTCTTGAAACATCGATTTCATTCCCCAAATCCTCACGTCCATGACCTTCAATTTCAAGAAGAACTTGATTTTTTTTGAAGAAGTCACTGGTAACAATTGATAGCGCAATGATCATTAATTCATCTGCTTTGGTCAGGTAGGCTTCGTTTGCTTTTTGCAAAAGGTCCGTCGTTTCTTCTTCTGATAACATCAGAACCATTGACTCACAACTCTCGAGACGGTCTTGTCCTAAATCAAAATCAGTGATTGTTTCATTTTGGTGACGATAAACATCTCGCCAATATTGTTTCTCCTTGTCCGAAATTCGTTTGCTGAAGGTTTGGAGCTCCATTGCCCACTGCTTTATGGAATCGGTTTTTGGCGGCAGGTAAACTTCTCTCTGTTCTTCCATTTGCTCATAGATTCGGTTTAAATCTTCCAGAATAATTCGCCAGGAAATTCCATCGACAGCTAAGTGGTGTGCCGTTAGGAAAACTCGTTTTCCTTTACTGCCCAAATCGAACATGCATGCTTTCAGAAGAAGATCATGTTCAATTCGAAAGCTCGCTTTTAGCATTTCACCAATGTCTTCTATTCGCTTAAACTGCTCCGAGTCAGGATCGTTTGATAGATCAAAGCTTTTCAATTCAATTTTTTGATCGAAACCGCTTTCGTTGAAATACAATTCTTTTGTTTCCTTTCGATAATTCAGCCGGAAAGCATCATGGCGGCCTATCAATAATCGCAGGGCCGATTCAAGTAATTCTATGTTTATATCATCTGTGACTTTTAATAACACAGACTGCGTATAATGGTTGATGTTGTCTAAATTTTGAGAAAAAAACCAAGACGCAGATGGAAGCGGCTGAATGACTCCGCTGCACGGTGCATTACTGCTTTCGCTCATTTTGTTATCACTTTTTTCCATAAACATCGTCATATCTTCGATGACCGGATTGGCCAAAATATCTTTTGTTTTTAGACGAAGTCCTTTATCACTCAGCATTGATGCCATCTGAATTGCCTTAATTGAATCTCCGCCTAAATGGTAAAAATTATCCTGCATCCCTACCTGGTCAACACCTAACACATCTCGTAAAACGGATGCCAAATTTTCCTCTATCTCGCTATCAGGATCGCCCCACCTTGTAATCTCTGGATCTGGCAATGCTTCTTTATTCACTTTTGCGTTGATTGTCAGCGGAATTTCCTTTAATGGAACAAAAAAGGAAGGAATCATATAAGATGGTAATCGATCTTTTAAATAACGGATGATCTCAGGCACATCCACCTTTTGTTTTTCCGTATAATATGCAAAAAGAGATCGATTTCCTCCATTATTTTCCCGATCGATTACGATTGCGTCCCTGATGCTCGGATGGCTGCGAAGGTTATTTTCAATTTCGCTTCGTTCAATCCGGTATCCGCGAATTTTTATTTGATGATCAATTCTTCCCGCGTATTCAATCTTGTTCTCATCGACAAATCGCGCTAAATCACCAGATCGGTATATACGCTCGCCTATTGAATATGGATTCTTAAAGAATTTTTCTTGTGTTAACTCAGGTTTGTTGAGATACCCCCTTGAAACTCCGTCTCCGGAAATAAAGATTTCACCGACAGCACCAACGGGAAGCGGCTGAAGGTCAGCATCCAATAGATAAATCTTCGTATTCTGTATCGGTCTGCCAATCGGCACGGATGAGCCTGTATCCTTTTCAGCATCAAATTGATGAATCATACACCCAACAACTGTTTCTGTCGGTCCGTATTCATTAAAAATTTTTATATGTCTGCCAAACCGATTCTGGATTCGTTTTGCAAGACTTACACTTAAATCTTCCCCGCCAACGATAAATGTGTGAATCGTGCTGCTGTCGTATGCTGTATCTTGTAAGAGAGATAAATGAGAAGGTGTTAATTTGATAATGGTGGATAGTTTTTCCCTAATGATTTTATAAAGAACGTATTGGTTATCATCTGCAGGATAAATAACAATCTTATTTCCGCTGATTAATGGCACGAATATCGATGTAACCGTAAGGTCAAATGCCAAAGATGAATAGAAAGGAAAGATTTCATTTTCACTTGTGCCCACATATTCTTTTTTCGCCCAACAAATATAATTTACCAATCCTTGATGCTCAATCATCACACCCTTTGGCTTACCAGTTGATCCTGATGTGTAAATAATATAGGCGAGATCAGTTGGATCACTTAGAACATGGAGTTTCGAAGAGTCACCCTTATAGATATCTGCCGAGTTCAGTTCGATAACCTCGATATGATATGGAAACAATGAACGATCTAGGTTACATAACAGGATAGAGATGCCTGAATCTTGCAGCATATAATGGATACGGTCCGAAGGATAATCCGGATCGATCGGTACATACGCCGCTCCTGCCTTCAGAATCCCTAGAATTCCTATGATCGTTTCAATCGAGTGCTTCGTTGAAATACCGACAATTGTGCCTTTTTGTACCTTTTTCTTTATCAGGTACCTTGCCAATTGATTCGATTTTTCATTTAATTCCCGATAGGTCAGCTGTTCATTTTCTAAGATTAAAGCTGCTTTGTTCGGAGTTTTTTCGGCTTGTTCTTCAAAAAGCTGGTGAATGGTCTTCTCCTTTTGGTAATCGGTATCTGTTCGATTGAAGTCATCTAGCAGCTCATTTTTTAGTTTTTCTGATATGATTTCCGTTTCCTTAAGCAATTGATTAGGAAACTTGAGGATTTGGTCAATGATGTGAGTGAAGCTAAGATACATGTGGTCGATCTGATGTTCATTAAATGTTTGGACCTTATAATCGAAATCTAAATCAAATCCTCCAGATCTTGACCACTCTCGGACAATCACCTGCAGAGAATAGATTTGCTTGCCGTTATAAAATTCTTCATTTTCGATTGGGCTGCCATCAAGTTTATTCGGAAGGCTCGTGTTGTAATAATTGATGCATGTATCAAACAAATCACCTAAGCCTCTTTGCTTCAATCCCAAATCTTGTATTAGCAACTCGTAAGGATATTTTTGATGGAAATAACAGCGCAGCAACTCTTGATGAATCGTTTGGACCATTTCCCGAACCGATACGTCAACATCGGTACGGTACCGAAATGGCATCGTACTCGTAAACATTCCAAATATATTTTTCTCTACTTTTCCCGATCGGTTAAACACCGGCATTCCAATAATTAATTCATCCTGCATTGTTGCTTTATGAAGATAGATCGAATACAGAGCGACAAAAAAAGCATAGACAGACACTTGATGATCGGCAGCAAATTGTTTGATTGCGTTTGACTGGCTGTCAGATAAACGAAAAGTCTTTCGCTTCCCATCTGCACAAACGAGTTCGCTTTTGAGAGATTCAGGAAGGACGCTGAATTTTTCGTTCCAAAATTGTTTATTTTTTTCAAAACGCTTGGATGCTGCATATGCCTCTTCCTTTTTCAAATAACTGAAATAAGACTCCCTTTGTTGATCTGCTATTCTCTCTCCATTCAACCGCTTCATATACGTATTGCAAATCTGTTCCGTTAATAGATTCATAGACCAGCCATCTGAAATCATATGATGCACCTTAACAAAGTATCCGCCGACGCCTGAGTTGCGAATCGTAAAGAAAGCAAAATCAAAGAGATTGCTTTCATAAAGGGGAAATGGTTTCCCTGCTTCCTGACGTACCCATACGTCCATATCTTCCCGGCAGGAAAATTCGACATGCCGAACATGAAACTTGCGGTACTCTTCGACATATTGCCGGACGTTCCCATCTGCTTCAACGATGTGATGTCTGATACCATCGTTGCTTTTAATAAAAAGATTAATCGCTTCTTCTAGAACGGTAAAATCGACATTCCCTTTGATCCCTACGATACCGCCAATATTATGCAGCGGTTCACCAGGGTTGATGTTCTCCATATACCAAATTCTCTTTTGCGGATGAGTTAGTGAAAAACATTCTTTCTGATTCAAATCATCACCACTTTATCGGACAGATTTATTGAAAAACTCCACCTGCTGACCATACTCGATCATTTTTCTAACCAACGGACTGCTAATTTTATTCCATTCAAAACCCATTCTTTTAAGCAATAGATTTGTCTTCTCAGCAGTAATATGGAACACGGTTTGCTCGGCATGTCCAAAAACAGCCTGTCCATCACCTACACTATGCAACTGCAGATGATAAATTTCAGATGCAAAACGATTCATTTGCTTTTCATCAAAGATGTAATCTATAAATTTCTCGAGTGACGTTTTTGTTACATTCAGATTTAAGTCTGGAATCGTTAGAAGATCGGCTAAACTTACATGATCGGGATTATAAATATGGTGCGTTTCATTTTTTAGCTCTTCTTTATCAAAGAGACAGATAATGACCCGGCTAACATCGTCTACGCATGTAAAATCCGTATCTTTTTCCATTTCTGGCACGACGCCGATCTCTATGTAAGATTTCATCATCGTGTATAAAGCGTTTTGCTCGATGTTTTCTTGAAATCTTCCTGATTTAGAATCAAAAACGATATTTCCCACACGGAAAATGTTGCTATTTACGCCTTTTTTCCTTGCCTCAACAACGAGCTTTTCAGCTTCCAGTTTTGTTTTAGGATAGTGGTTTTCAATCATTTGTCCCAAATCATGATCATATTCCGTATATAAGATATCTTTTTGCTTCTTCACCCTGCCAGAAGCTACAGCCAGTGTGGAAATATGGTTCAGATCTTTTTTAGCTCCCGTAAGCGAAAATTCTATTATATTTCTCGTTGCCGAAACATTTGCCGCAAAGGATTTGGCATAGTTTCCATAATGACTCACATCGCCGGCTGAATGAATGATGCATTGGATCGTATGGCTAAGATATTGATACATGGTTCGATCCAGGCCCAAGTCCGGCTTAGCGAGGTCTCCGCAGTATACAAACATTCTTTCTCGGTATTCATCATAAAAATCTTGCCCAAAATAATCGCGGATTTTTTCGATTACACGGTTTTCTGCTTCTATTTGACTCCCGCTTCTGACAATTATATGCACATTACCTGCTGAATGGATGAATAGCTCGCGGAGCAGATAAACTCCCAAATATCCAGTCGCACCAGTTAAAAGAATATTTTCATATGTTAATTGAGAAGAAAGATCGGCTTCTTTATATCTTCTGTTTCTCTCCTCATATCTACGTCTTGTTTCTTCGAATTCCTGCAATCGCCCTTCTTCCAGCCGGTGCCCATCCCTTCTGGCAGTAAGGTAATCTGTTAAAGCTTCTTTATCAATTGTTGTATGTTTCTCAGCTTTATAGGAAATGCTCTGAGCTAGATCATCAATTCTTGGATGTTCAAATAGATCATTTATGGAGATGTCAAACTCCTTTTGTAACCTGGCAACAACATTGACAGCCGTCAGGGAGTTCCCGCCTAATTCAAAGAAATCATCATTCCCGTGTATTTGTTTTACCCCGGTAACGTCTCTAAAGGCTTCAAGTACTTTTTGCTCTTTTTCATCCTGAACTGGAAGGCTTCGCTTCGAGTCTGCTGTGACTTCCATTGGAGGAGCAGACGTCCTGTCATTACTGGGATAACGTTTGCTCACACTATAGTACTTTCGATCAAATGGATATGCAGGCAGTGGAATACGATGTCTAATTTCATTTGAAAAAAAGCTTGCCCAGTCAATTTTCACGTTATGGATATAAAGTTTGCCGATCGATTGGAGCAAAAATTTATCATCATCGACGCTTTCTCTAAAATGACGCACTGTGTTGACAATTACCTGTGAAGATTCTTCTTGGATTTGCTGTCTAATGAGAGAACTTAATATTCTGCCCGGACCGACTTCTACAAAAAGGTTTTCAGCATTAGTTATGAGCTGCTGGATACCGTCATAAAACCTTACAGTATGCCGCAAATGACGGACCCAATATTCAGGACTTGTTGCTTGGCTTGCAGTAATCCACTCGCCGGTCACATTCGATAGATACGGTATTTCCGGCTGGCAAAATTCGATTTCTTTTAACTTTTCTCGATAAGCAGCTAAGATTGGATCCATCATAGCTGAATGAAATGCATGGGAGGTTGATAGGCTTTTACAGGAATAGCCTTCACGAGCAAGTTTTGCTTCAAAACGAGAAATCTCTTCATGAGAGCCTGAAATAACGCAAGATAATGGACCATTCACAGCTGCAATCGATAAACCCGCACTCATAAACGGTAAAACTTCATGTTCTGAAGCCATGACACTTACCATTCTTCCTTGGGGTAATTGCTGCATTAGACCCGCTCGTTCAAGAACAAGTGTTAGTGCGTCTTTTAGTGGAAATACCCCGGACAAGCAAGCAGCTACATACTCGCCAATGCTGTGACCAATCATGCCATCGGGAGTAATCCCCCATTCCATTAACGTTTTTGCTAAGGAGTATTCAATAATGAACAGTGCAGGCTGGGTGTAGGATGTTTGATTGATTTCTCCCCTCTCTTCCACCACTGGATCCGACGGGTATAACACTTCCTTCCAATCTATTTGGCTTATTTCACTTAAAATTTGAAAACACTGATCGACATGTTTTCGAAAAACTTTTTCTTCTCTGTACAATTCCAATCCCATATTGATGTATTGTGCGCCTTGCCCTGGAAACATAAAGATGAGCTGCTTGCTCGGTGCGTCGTTTCCAAAACGATGAACAGGATTAGATTTGAGAAGTTCACGCTTCGCTTCCTCAATATTAGAAACCGCTACCATGCTTCGATAGTTTAACCGTTTTCTGCCGTTTAAAAGCGTATAGGACACGTCTGCCAGATTCACATCAGCATGATCTTTCAAATAACGAGCCAGCCTTTTCGACTGTTCGTCAAGAGATTTTTCTGTTTGTGCGGAAAAAGCAAGCAGTTGATATCTTCTGCTCCCTCCTGATGCCTCTCTTTCCGGAGCTTCCTCAAGTACGACATGGGCATTAGTTCCTCCCATCCCGAAAGAACTTACTCCGGCTCTTAAAGGAAACTCGGGGTTTTTCCACTCTGTCAATTTATCATTCACGTAAAACGGGCTGTTCTCAAAATCAATTTTTTCATTCGGTTTTTCAAAGTTAATACTTGGAGGAATCATCCGGTGTTTCAAAGCAGCGGCCGTTTTAATCAAACCAGCGATTCCAGCGGCATTGTCAAGATGCCCAATATTTGCTTTGACTGAACCAATACCGCAAAACCTTCGTTTTTTTGTGTGAAATGCCAGCTTTAACGCTTCAATCTCAATCGGATCTCCAAGCATCGTGCCGGTACCATGGGTCTCTACGTACGTAATACTCTCAGGCTCTACTTCTGCCATGTAATGAGCTGCCTTGATTGCGTTTGCTTGTCCTTCCACACTTGGCGCTGTAAAGCTCACCTTATCCGACCCATCATTATTTATAGCGGATCCTTTCACGACAGCATAAATCGAATCCCCGTCAGAAACAGCATCCTCCAGCCGTTTCAAAACGACGAGCCCGGCTCCATTGCCATTTACAGTCCCTTTGGCACTTGCATCAAATGGCCGGCAATGTCCATCTGGTGAAAGAATCATGCCGTCCCGGTAGACATATCCCCTTTTCTCAGGCAATGTTAGCGAGACCCCTCCAGCTAAAGCCATATCGCAATCACCGCTTAAAAGCGCCTGGCATGCCAAATGAACAGCAACCAATGAGGATGAACATGCCGTCTGAACGGTGTAGCTCGGCCCTTTCAAATTCAATTGGTGGGAGAGTCTTGTACTGAAAAATTGTGAGCCATTTAACAGCTCGGCTTCTTTAATGAAATCTTGCACGTGACGGTAAATCGTATCCATCCAGTACAAGTTCGTCGAGCTCCCGATGTAAGTCCCGACTAATCCGTTCATATTATCCGAAGAGTAGCCGCTATTCTCCAATGCTTCCCAAGCGCATTCATGCAAGATTTTCAGCTGGGGATCCATCACTTCTGCTTCCCGGGGAGAATATTGAAATAAATCAATATCAAACCATTCTGTACCAGTAATGGCCCCTCCCGCCTTTACGTAATTTGGGTTTTGGAGTGTTTCCCGGTCAATTCCTCCCTCCAAGAGCTCTTCATCAGAGAATATCGAAACCGATTCTTTGCCTTGCTTCAAATTTTCCCAAAATTCGCCGATCGTCTGTCCGCCGGGAAACCGGCAGGACATCCCGATAATCGCGATCTCCATCCCGTTTGTTTCTGGCATGCTACGATCCATTCCAATCCCTCTTTCTTTGCCTTCTCTGTTTCAGCCTATTTCTCGATTCCTCCATCACATTGCCTCTATCCGCATTCTCGTTTTCAGGAGTCCGATTCTCATTCTTCGATTTGACTTGCTCAGCTAGAGAATAAATGGTCGGGTGTCTGAATAGCTCCACAACACTTATATCAATCTCTAATTCTTCTTTCAACCGTTCATTCACTTGAATAATCGTAAGTGAATTTCCGCCAAGTTCAAAGAAATGATCATGGATCCCTACTTGATTCATCCCCAGTATTTGTTTCCATATATCAGCTATCCTTTTTTCAAGATGGGATGAAGGTGCTGTATAAACAGTTTTTGACTGTAAATGATCCTCATCATTTCTGTTTTGCAGCGCCTTTCGATCAATTTTATCGTTGGCTGTTAACGGCATTTGTTTTAACTGGACAAAGGATGCAGGGATCATGTACTCAGGTAATTTATTTTTCAAATAAGCCCTTAATTCAGCGGCCGTCATTTCTTGCTTTGTAATGACATACGCACATAAATAGCTTTCCCCGTTCGGATTTTGTTTGGCGATCACAACTGAATTCTCTATAGAGCGATGGTTGATCAGATGATCATTGATTTCGTCCGGCTCGATTCGCACTCCGTTAATCTTTACCTGGTGGTCGATTCTTCCGATATACTCAATGTTTCCGTCCGGAAGCCATCTGGCAAGATCCCCCGTTTTATACATCTTTTTATCCGGGAAAATGGGATCGGAGACGAACCGTTCGTTTGTCAAATCCGGTTTGTTAATATATCCTCTTGATACACCGGCTCCTCCAATACAAAGCTCTCCTGTTGCTCCGATAGGTACAGGCTGATCATCACGATCTAAAATGTACGCCCGATAGTTGCTTAAAGGTTTACCGATAGGAAGGCTCGTTCCTTTTTCAGCTTCCGTGCAGGTATAGAGGGTTGAGAAAATCGTTGCCTCTGTTGGACCGTACAGATTCAAGATGTTATCGGCATGAACGGTACGGCGCAGTTCATCATATAGCTTCTTAGTAAAAACCTCACCCGCTACAAAGATATAACGGAGCCGATGATTGGTTGATTCACTGATAATCAAAACTTTCAAATGAGCTGGTACAGCCCCCAAAATATCGATCTTGTTGTTTTCAATAAAGGTCCAAAGCTTCCCAGGTTCTCCGACCAGCTCCTTATCGGGAATAAAAAGCGTCCCTCCGGAGAGGATCGGAAGAAAAATCTGCTGCACAGAAACATCGAAAGTCATCTTCGCAAGCAGCATGTGACGATCTTCCTTTTCGATTTGCAAGTCGGAAACCAATCCCTTGATCTGATTGATAAGATTTCGATGTTCGATCATCACGCCTTTTGGATTCCCAGTTGTTCCGGACGTATACATGACATACGCTAAGTCTTCAGGTTTATTGATATTTTCAAGGCGACTGACTTCTTCACCGCAAAACGTTTCTTCATCCAGCGAAATCACTTGCTGTTTAAAAGGTGGCGTTTCCTCCAGCGAGCGCTCCGCTAAAATCAATTTGCAATCGCTGTCTTCCAAGAGATAGTTTATCCTTCTGATCGGAAAACCGGGATCAATCGGCAAAAACGCGCCGCCTGCTTTTAGTATCCCGAGAAGCCCAATCATCATATTTAAAGATGGTTCAGACATAATCCCGACAATTGTATTCCGTTGTACGCCTTTTTTTCGTAAAACGCGTGCCAGCTGATTCGCCTTCATCTCTAATTCAGAGTAAGTTAGAGTGTTCTCTTTCCAATGGAGAGCAGTTTTTGATGGAACGTCTTTGGCTTGTCCTTCAAATAACTCTTGAATCGCCATTTGATAGGAATATACTTTTTCTGTCTTGTTGAATTCAGAAAGCAGGGTATGCTTCTCCTCTTCGGAAATCATCTGAATTTTTTTTAATGGCCAATCGATCGTTTTGGTTATTTCATTAAGCAAACGAATAAAATGATCGGCCATCCTTTGTATGGTAGTCTTCGCAAATAAATTTGATCGATATTTGAATTTAAAATCGATGTTGTTTTCTGTTTCCACTGCATGAATGAAGAGATCAAATTGCGTCATGCTGCTTTCAATCGCTATATTTCGAAATGATAAATCCCCGGCATTGGTAAACGTATTCTCGTTCATATCAAGAGCAAACATAATATCAAAAACCGGATTTCTTCCTGGATCCCGGTGAACGTTTAATTGCTCAACCAACACTTCAAATGGATATTCTTCATGATCAAGGGCTTTCAGTACAGCATCCTTCACTTCATTCAATAACGTACGGAACGTTTTTTCGCGGCTTGGAAAGTTTCTCATGACTACCGTATTGACAAACATGCCGATGACCTTTTCTAACCCAGACCTGGATCTGCCTGCTGATGGAGAGCCGATTACAATATCTTCCTGTTCGGTATATTTAAAAAACAAGACATTCAATGCAGAAAGCAATACCATATAAAGGGTCGACCCATTTTCCGCTGCTATTTTTCGTAAGCGGTACGTCAAGTTGTCTTCTGCTGTAATGAACACGCAATCCCCTTTTTCGTCCTGCATTGGAAGACGCGGATAATCTGTATTTAATTGAAGGACAGGAACTCCTTCTTTAAACAAGTTCAGCCAATACTTCTCTTTCTGTGTAAACTCACCAATCTGAAAAAATCTCTCCTGCCATACGGCATAGTCCCGATACTGCAGGTTAACCTGAGGCAAATCTTTTCCTGAATAGTATTGAGTAAATTCCTCCATGATAATATCCATTGAAATACCATCAAAAACGATATGATGAGCGTCAGTCACCAATAAATGCTTATTTTTTTCAAGTCTTATCACATAAATATGAAAAAGTGGCGGCTTTTCCAAATGAAAAGGCTTGATAAGACTTTTGACCGTTTCCATTGCCTCTTCCTCTTTTGCATCGACAATTTCAACCGAAACGTCGACACGTGGATGAACAAACTGCATCAACTGACCATCGACAAACGAAAAAGACGTACGCAACGCTTCATGACGATCGACAAGAGTTTGAAAGGTTTCGATTAATTTATCAAGATTCAGCTGACCTTCTATCATTGTTGCAGCTGGCAAATTGTAAGCGACTGAATCCCTGCTTAGCTGCCAGAGAATGTATAATCGTTTTTGCTGAGAAGAAACGGGATAACATTCTTTTTCTGCGACAGGCAATACATTGGAGTCTTTATTTTGACTCTTGTCAGAAATTAGAGCCGTGATTTCCTTTATCGTTGGTTTTTTAAACAATTCATTTAATTTCAGATTGGTTTCAAATTCCTGGTTGATTTTAAGTATGATGGAAGCCGCCTTTAACGAATGTCCTCCTAGTTCGAAAAAGTTATCATAAACACCGATTCGTTCACTAGTAAGTACGTCCTCCCAAATTCGCGTAATTTTCTCTTCCACGTCACCTAGAGGAGCAACAAAACCTTCGCCTGCTGCTTGATCCATATAAGGTTTTGGCAAAGCATGCCGATCAATTTTCCCATTTTGATTATGAGGCATGGTTTTCAGTTGCGTGAAATAAACCGGCACCATATATTCCGGCAGCCGTTTCATAAGGAAATTTCTTAATTCAGAAATCGTGATCGTTACCTCAGATGTAAAATATGCACTTAACTCTTTTGTGCCTTGAGGATCTTCCATTGCGATGACGGCTGCCTCTTCTACATCAAGATGCTTCATCAGGCATATCTCAATCTCTCCGGTTTCTACTCGAAAACCTCTGATTTTTGTTAAATTGTCTTTTCTGCCGAGAAATTCTACATTTCCATCAGGCAACCACCTTGCCATATCTCCTGTTTTGTACACTTTTTTCCCTGGGACAGACGGAAAATCAACAAACTTAGCATCCGTTAACTCCGGTGCATTGGCATACCCGTGTGACATACCGGCACCGGCAATACATAATTCTCCTGAAATTCCGATCGGCAAAAGGTTCATATTTTGATCAACAATGTAGATTTCCGCATTATCGATTGGCTTGCCGATCGGAATTGTTATCATTTGCTTGATTTCCAGATTGCTAATCCTGTAGAAAGCGGCGATATCCGTGCACTCCGTAGGACCATAAGTATTGACAATTTCGCTTTTGAAATTGTCTGACTCCGCTAGTGGCATCAGTCTTTTGCAATGAACGGATTCGCCACCTAAGAAAACGTGCTTCAATGATGCCAATCTACTGAAATCCGATCGTTCATTGTAATCCACTAACGGGTAAAAACCGCTTGGCGTGCAATTGATCGTTGTAATGTTTTGCAAATGAATATAGTTTGACATTTCATTGTAATCGTATATTCCAGGCTGAAAAAGGTGCAGTTTCGCCCCTATGATTATAGGAGCAAACACATTCTTATGTGCGGTATCAAAGCTGATTGGGGCAATTAATAAGACATTGTCCGTTTGACTCATGCCAAATTCATTCGTATACCAGCTGAGCAGATTTACAAATGAGTTTCTTTTCACCATGACGCCTTTTGGCTCACCCGTACTTCCGGATGTATAAAGTACATACATTAAACTTTCCGGTAAAATGGTCAATTCCAAATTTTCTTCCATTTCAGCATGCGTATCCTTGCTTAAGATCGTATTGATATTAATCGATCGAATATTCTGTTTATGAAACTCCTGATTGACATTGTTCGTTAACATAATGTCTACGCCTGAGTTGCTTATCAAATAATTGATGCGTTCTTCCGGATAGTCGTGGCTGATTGGCAAATATGCTCCTCCAGCCTTTAACACCCCTAATAAAGCAATTGGAAGTTCGAGCGAGCGATCTAACATAATCCCTACTATTTTATTTTCAGTAATTCCCTGCTTAACCAATTCATTTGCCAGATGGTTCGCTTTTTTATTTAATTCCTGATAGGTTAGCTTCTGATCTTGAAAAATAACGGCTGTCTCGTGCGGAGTTTTGGATACTTGCATCTCAAACAGCTCAACCACTGATTTGTCCTTAGGATACTCTGTAGATGTACTGTTAAACTCGTAAAGAATACAATCTCTGTCTGTGGATAAAAAATCGATATCGGAAAGGCGGGTACTTGGCTTTTTCACTAATGCTTCAACAAAAACAGTCAGCATGTCTGTCATTTTTTCAATGCGTTCTCTTTCATTTGCCTGGCTAGTAATCGTGCAAACAATATTTCTTCCATCCCAATGAAAACGAAAAGTTGTATCGGCATTTGATCTGTGAACTTTTAGGTCATGTTGAATATTATCAAGCTGGATAATTGTACGCGGTTTTAGACGATTGGCTTTTCTAGGCTCTAATCCAAGCAGTTTTGCTAAATGATCGTATGATACATTTTGGTTTTTATTTGCTTCTGAAATATTTTTCTGCACTTCAAGCAGTAGGTCTTTACATGACATGCCGCTATGAATATCACTTCGAATAATCAGGTGATGATCTTGATAAGCCCTGCCTGATTTTGATCGGATAACAGGAGTTCCGATTGATACATCACGGCTTCCGGAATAGATAGAAAGCAAGTATTTCACACCAGCCGTCAAGATAATCAAAAGTCCATATTCCGATTCATTCGCAAGTCTGATCATTTCATGTGAAAGGTCATCTGACAATTGATAGGTAAAAAGATCACTTTCCTCTTCTATGTCCTTAATTTTTTTGTGATCCTGCGTAAAACTGCTCATGTTTATATCTCCGGAAAGTTTGTTCAGCCAAAATTTTTCTTCTTCCGTTAAAGTGTCTGGATAATAAGCGTGTTTACTCATAATGACCTCCTCACATTAACCATTGTTGTATTGATTAGATCAACTGTATCCAGTTAATTTTCTTTTTAAAAAAAGATCTCCCGGAAAGCTGCAGATCCGTATGTCTTTCGAAGTAAAATCCGTCCATTTATACAGGTCTTCTTTCTTCATATCTCTAAGACGGTAATTCTGGTTTTAGTTATGTATTCTTCTTTTTCTCCATTCATTTTCTTCACTCATATCTTAAGAAGAGAAGAGAAGCCTTATTCACCATTTTTTTACATCATTTATAAGTGACGAGGCCTCCCGTGTTATGTTTAAAAAACGAATAGCCGCAATTCTCACTATCACAAAGGAAAGCAAAAAAGCTCAATCAATTGATACTAAATATAAAATCAATCCTTAACTGCGTGACTTCTGTTTGTTCCAGAACGGGATACGGCCTTGAATATCATCAACGACCGATGAGAAGCCCGGTGCAAAAGACTTGAAAAATCCTGTGCAATGGTGTGCCTTTTGATATTCTGAATCCTCCATTAAGATCAGATGCGCCTTTTTAATGTTGTAATGCGGAACAGCAGGGAACAAGTGATGCACCAAATGATACGAATTCCGGTGGGGATGGAGGAGAGTCCTCTCAAACCAATTCCCAAAAGAATTTCTTGAAGCAAATATCTCTTGATCTGTCTCCAGTCCAGCATGTTCTGCCATTTCAGCCCAATACTTCAGCACCTGGAAGGTTGTTAAAAATGGAACAACCCAGAATAAAAGCAGCTCCTGCCAAAATCCAAAAATGATGGAACTGATAATGATAGCTCCCCAATATAACGTGCGGATGATTTGATCAAAACGAGGTTCGTCTTTTGCATAAGCGGTCACTTTGATCATTCCGACTAAATAATTGGGTACATGCACCAAGAACAATGGCTTTAAGAAATGAAGAAGAAAAAATTGCACCCTGCTTTTCGTTGGATTATCCAAACCAACAATCCGATATCTTTGCTTATCAGGGTCTGCCTCACTCCATAAATACTTGTGGTGTGTCATGTGACCCTTGCAGTAGGCTTTATAAGAAATCATAATCGGATAAGCTGCAAAGAAACACGCAATCCACTTATTTAATTTACGGTTTTTAAAAAGCATACGATGACTTGACTCATGCATCATGATATCCAAGCCGCGCATACGGCTCCCAATAATTACGATGCTTATGAGATAGATCCAAATCGAAGGTATAAAAAAATTGATCCCGATGGCTACGGAGATAATAAGCCAGTCCAGCCCGATCGCAAAAAAATTATACCAGTTGTTACGTTGCTGTAATTCTCGAATTTTCAACACAATTTCTCTCGAAAAACGATGTTTCTCTAATTCCTGCGGGTGATTTTGTTTCAATTCGTCAGCTTTATTGATCATGTGATTAACTCCTTTTTCATAGAAATTAATTAGATTTATTTATGACCTGAAACATTTCATATCATTTGTTTATAAGAACTATAAACCAAAATCCATGACGTCTATTACAGATCGTTCTAGCTAACTACCAATTCACCCGTTGTATAACTCATTGTTAGTGTTCAGATATTTTCACATTAAAGAGTCCTGCTTTTTTCAGAAAAAAGTTGATCAATCCCAGTTACAATTGGGATTACGCTCTGTTCAATATTTGATAAGATATGGGATTGAATCTTTGTTTTTTTATTGACAGATGAATGAACTCTCACCCCCGGATCGTATCCAAATATGAAATATTTCAATACCTCATCATTTTCCACTGCCATCCAAACTCCATATCCATAACATAAACCCTCGTTCTTCACATAAGGAGACAGTAATTTATCTACATACTCTTTCCCAAGAAGTTTTCTATCAAATAATCCATTCCAAAACTTTGCTAAATCTAAAACAGTTGTGAAAGCACCGCCATCTGGGCCTCCTATAATAGGAACGGAATAGATATTCGTTCTCCAAGTCCCATCTTCATGATCTATGTAGCCCAGCGCCGTCCGTTCAGGGAGTTGATCCATCCGGAAAAAGCCGGAGTCTGTCATCTCACAAACTTGAAAAATATTTTCCTTCACATACTCTTGAAACGTTATGCCTGTCATTTTTTCTACAATTAATCCTAGTAGAATAAATCCTGCATTACTATAAGAAAACTTACTACCCGGTTGAAACTTCATCTGCTGATCCTGGAACATGGGTAAGAAATCATTAGGCGATTGAATCGAGTACATTGGGACCGCTTTCCACAACTCTTCAAAATCACTCATTACTTCTTCATCGAAATAATCTGGTATGCCTGAGGTGTGGGTTAATAAATGATGAATGGTAATCGAAGGATGAAAATGTTGAAATGAGATATCGAGACAATCCTTGATACAGGTATCAAACGTTATTATTTCCTTTTCTACTAGCTGACATATTGCTACAGAGGTGAAGATTTTACATCCCGAAGCCATGCCAAATCTGGTACGTGTCGTAATAGGAAGATGTTCACTGCGATTGGCATAGCCGAATCCTTTTTCAAAGATTTTTTTTTCATTTTGAATGAAGATAGCACCGGAAAATGGCAATCTGTCATTGTAATTCGATACTATCTCTTCTATTCGTTTTGTAAGTTCCATTCTATCCATTCCTCTATTCTTTAAATATGAACACTCCAATTTAGATAATTACGATCCAGAATCTTTTTAGGAATAGAAATTTTCGTTCGTTTGTAAAATTTTTATAATTTATAGTCTGTATAATTTGTTACGACAGGTAAATTAGAGAGGTGACATGTTAAATATCGCTCCTCGCTGCCTAAGTAAAGGATCAGAAAATATTTATAAACATTGTCCTTTAGTGCGCAGAGGAATTTGAACGATTTCATATTGTCTTACAGAGAAGTGATTTTTTCATCAGCAATGCTGAGGAAAAAGAGGGTGAATCTAGGAAAGCCTTTATATTCATCAGTTTTTCATCAACTCAAAGCTCAAAATGTCTCACAATTTTGTACAATCGCCTCCTTCAGGGTATGTAACATGTTAACTCCTTCAAAATAAAAATTAGAGGTCAAAATGAGATATCGAAAAGTTCTGTATTTTCCGATAGTTCTATGCTGGAAATGCTAAATGAGTTAACGAATGCAAAAACACTTCTAATACCAAATCGGATAATTGTCATAGATATCATGACGGCACTTCATAAAATACAAAGAAAAACTCATGCTGGGCAGGAAACAAAGCGTGGATAGTCTTTCCTGATTTTCTTCATTTTAGAAAAATTGAAAAATCTAGAATTAGTATATCACACACATATTAACAATCCAATTAAAATCTTGAAATTGTTTTCAACTCAGAACAGACATCTTTACTTGATTCATATCTATACATCATAATTCTTGAATTCAAGGAATTACGTGAAATTTATATACTGTTTAAAATACTATCACTCTTTAATTATTTATGATTATTCTGTCATATATTTTTATTTCGATATAACAAATAATAATGATATTAGATATGTATTTCCCCTTTATTTGGTTTAATCAACCGTTACAAATAGTCCGAACGACCGGTTATTTTTATCCTTAAATTTTTAATCTGCAGATAGAAACACTGCAGCCGGCCCACTATTTAAAATAATCGGAAATAAAACGAAGGATATTTTTCAAAACCCAATCGTCCATATTAAACCCAAAACTGTTCTCTGGTAGGAGCTCTTTGTCCAATTGTTTTAACAAATGCTTTTTAACTTCCAAATTTCAAAGAAAGTGGATATCTGTCTTTTAATAGATTAAATTTTCAACATCTAAACAATATTTCTGGATGAAGAAATTCAAGGGAAAATCCATTCGCAGGAAGGAGATAAATTAAAATCGCCATGAGAAAGGATGCTCATTATTATCTCTCTGTTTGAACGATTCTTCCACTTGTGTACATTTTTTTATTTTTGCATTTGTTCCTTACTTTTTTGTTGCTTTACAAATATTGTAGGTATGCATATAATTAAAGTATATAGTGAATCATAGTAAAAAGGGACACCAGCTGCAACTGGCATCCCCTATATACAAGCTGCTCTGCATGAAGTGCAGCAACCTAAAATGAGAAATAATTCCCCATTACCGGTCAAAGCAGGGAGGAATTATTTCTTTTTATTCATAGAAATAATCACGGCTATCACAGATACGATTAGACTTGAAAACATGATCATCAAGACTAAGGTTTCGTAAAAGGATACCATCAGCATCACCCCCTCTCTTTCGAGGAAGTGGTTGCTGCCCACCTTGCTTATGCAACTGTATACATATAAATTATAGCATAACTGGTATATCCAGTTAGACGTTTTCATTAGATGTTCATCAGGTTTTCGTCAGCCAAAATTGAAGTGCCCTCCTCCCTTCACTACATAGTGAGCATTCCCCAGAATAGAAAACTCACTTTTTTCTTTTAGATATTACTCTTCTCATTAACTTGTTAATAAAACCAAATGGTAAGATGATTAAAAATAAATACATGGTTATTCGTTGAATCACCTTCCTTCTGTACAAAGATGGAAATGAGCCCATCAATGATAGGCTCATAACGAAAGTCGTTGGTCCAAATCAACATCAAATCTACTGTAAGGATTAATATGATTATAAATAAACGGTGAAAGTGCACTGAAATCCTCTGGAGTTATCTTTTCAAGCCATCCTTACTCCTTCGTATTGATTCCATTGGCCCAACTTGTTGTGCGATTCTTTCTGCAACTTGGAGATATGGGTACAACATCCATGGAAAAGTCGTGGCATCATAGTATTCCTGCCGATTTTCTTCAAGCTCGAGTGGTAAATCTACTTCAGGATTCTCGATTGGCGTCCGCGACCCAAATTTCCTTCTCTTGTTTGATAAGTAAGTCGCTTATCATAAAGCAATTGTGCTCCGACGACACTTAGAGCAAAATGAATCGCTTACTGGTGGCCACCTCTCGAATTGCAGCAGGAGTCCGAACCTTTAGAGTGATCGTATTCATCATGGAGGCGCCACCACTCGTACCTCGGGGTTTGCGGCCATCCCTCGGGCGAGTCCTCCTGTCGGCCGAACGGTGTCATGTCAAGCCAGTTGTAGGTGCCGAAGAGAATGTCGGTCCCGCGGTCCGTTGTGTGGTAAGTGTGAAAGACGTGGTCATTATCCCGGAGGAAGACACTTACACCACCCTGCTCGCCACCTTCATGGGTGGCCCCAAAGTCGTAGTTGAAATCGCTGCCGTACGAGGAATACCAAGGAACCGTCCAACCCATTCGCCGCTTGTAAGGGACGTATCACTTCATGATGGAACCAGGATCGGATCACCGCTGTCCGGTCTGTGAAAGTGGAGCGCGGGACACCAATACCAGAGTAGTGTCTCTTGCATGAATATGGGAGAGATGGCCGATGTTGTCAACGATAAATGAGCAGCTGAGCTGGCGGCGTCCATCGAAGAGGTTAATCAAACTCTCCTTACCGTTCGAACCCTCGAAAACGTAATCCTTTTCGATTTTCACCATCGGCAGCTTCCGGCGTTCTGCTGCCAACGCATCTTGCGCACGTCTAGCTTCCTTCTCTTTGATGAGAAGCTCCTTACGCGTGGTGAGCCAGTCGTTTTGAGAGACAACTTTTGGGAGTGCAATCTTGTTTTTTGCCAAATTAATGTTTTCTTTGTTCATTGTAATCGTCCTTTCTCTTAAAAGTTGTAGTTGATACCGAATACTTAGGCATAGAGCTTAAAAACTGGTTGACAATCGTGTGAGCGAACGGTCCCCTACTGGTCAACAGTTCCCTCTACTGGGGCAGACTTGACGCCGGTGCCAGCTTGGCCAAATCGTGCGGAAGTGATCGATTACATTACTTTTCATAAGATTATCACTTACACTTGCTGAATATTTCTTTTCGATTGCTCAATTAAAACCTCAGTATATAAATCGGTTGTTTTGTTCCCTTTATAAAATTCTTAATATTCATTAAGAACAGCTCTAGATTCAGATTATAAAATCGTCGATAATTAAATGTTTTAAAACCCCTTTTATAGATGATACTCCTCTCCCCATCATTAAAGAAAATAAAAATAGTTACAGAAATACAATCACGAAGCCCAGCGATAACAAGTCAAGCTTGTAGAATTTCAATATCGAATCGCATGAGGAATTTGTTTGTTTCTAAAATAACTGACTGCACCTAACACATCATTAATAGCTTAGCCTATTGGAAAACTTACTCTAAGTTTATCCTCGATAACCCTCAGTTCGAATTCCAAGATAATTCCCCTCCTTTAATGAAACCGCATACATTTGAGGATTTTTGTATTTCTCTCAATAATCTAATTGAAAATGAAATTTATATAGGCAAGTTTCCCTTCTTGGATCATTTCATATGATAAAAAAGAAACAGTTGAAAGGAGCTTTCTCATGTTCCCATTTTATACTTATGAATTTGACCCTTACAGGCAACAGTTTCCTGGTTCACCGCCTCCAGGGTTTGGCGGCCAAGGACAGCAGTTTCCCGGTTCACCTCCTCCAGGATTTGGCGGTCAAGGTCAATATACACCTGGTCCACCTTCGGGTCCGCCGCCGAGCTATATTCCGCAGCAGCAACAAGGCGGTCCGTCTGTTTATGCCGTTGATCCGGGCGGAATAAGAGGCTGTCTATTTCGTTTCACGTTTATTCGTTTAGAAAATGGCGCGAGATTCTGGTTTTTCCCTACCTTTGTCGGCCGCAGATCCTTAGCTGGTTACCGATGGAGACCTCGTCGGTATCGATGGGTTTACTTCGGCATTGACCTTGATGAAATCACTTCCTTTAGCTGCTAATAATCACGACATTAAGGCCGCTCCATTGCAAGAGCGGCCAGTATTATTTATGAATTATGTATTCTTTTTTCCAAAGCAAACAGCTCATCTTCCATGGCTTGTGCCTTATCTTCCAGCACTTTTCGGCAGTCTGATACCCCTAGATTATAAAAATACGGGCCAAGCTTTTCTTTTATAAAGGCAAAGGCTTGTTCGGCAGCAAGTTCGCCGATTTCTTCGTCCCTTTCTTCATAGAAAAATTGCTGAATATCACTGATAATCTGATCCTTCTCTTCTTTCTTCAATGAAAGATGCATGATATCACCCATTTCTTTTTCTTACTCACCATTCTTTACTTCTATCATCGCTTCCTATTATACCCCTGTTTCACCTTTTAAACTAGTTTATGGTATTACAAGAGTTGCTTATGTTCATTGAAAAATGCTTTTTTGGCAAGCTGTAAAAAGAGAAAAGTAGAGATGGAAACTCCGCCCAAGATTCCTAAAAGGATAGCGATTTGATATTGGATCGACAATAACGGACTGGTTCCAGAGAGAATTTGCCCTGTCATCATCCCTGGCAGAAAGATGATTCCCATCCCAAGCATACTATTAATGGTTGGAAGGATCGCGGAGTCAAACGCAGAGTTAACAATGGTTTTCATTGATTTTTCCGGAGTCGCACCCAGCATTAATGCTGCTTCCACATATCTGCGTTCGCTTTTCATCCCTTCCATTAGTCTTTTGATTGCAAGCGTTATTCCTGTCATTGCACCGCCGATGACCATTCCGCCAATCGTTATAAAGTAGCGCGGATCGTACCAAGGCTCTAAATGAATAACGACAAATTGAAAATAGAAGAGAGCAACTAAAGGTCCTGTAAACATAGAAAGAATAATAACTTTCTTTAATTGCTTGTTTATAGGGTCTACTTGCTGAAAGATTGTATAAACGGCAAAAGCAAGCATGCACAAAATGACTATTACCGTAACAAATGGATTCGGCCTTTCAAATATATAAGCAAGTACATAACCGACTAGTGAAAGCTGAATGGTCATCCGGAGAGTTGCAAGAATAATGAGTTTTTCCCTTTTTACCCCTCTCCATTTCACGACTGCCACTAAAAATACAACAAATAAATAAGCAGCCGCCAATCTCCACAATTCGATTTCTATCACACCATTTGTCATTTTGATTCACCCATCCTTGATAACGTGATGATATGGTCTGATACCTCTTTCGCTGCCTCCACCGAATGGGTAACCATCACGACCGTCTTATTCTGCTCTTTCATTTCATGAATGAAGCTTCGTAATACATCCAGCTCTGTTTCTTCATCCAAAGCTGACGTTGGTTCATCCAACAAATAAACATCCGCCTCCATCGATAGTATCCGTCCAATTGCAACCCGCTGTTTTTCTCCTCCTGAAAACTGCATAGGATCATCGTCAAGGTTTTTATGTAAATGGACAATTCGCAAAAGTCTCTGCAGCTTTTCATCAGGCAAAGTCTCTTTTTCAGAAAAGTGTCTTCCTATATTTATATTCTCCCTGAGATCTCCATCAAAGATGACCGGTTCCTGACCAAGCATAACCACCCTTCTTCTAAGATTGACCGGATCAATTTTAGATAATGGCTTGTCTTTCATCCATATCTCTCCCTGATCCGGCTCAATCATTCGATTTAATAGCTTTAAGAAGGTGGATTTACCGGCTCCGCTTTGCCCCACAATCGAGGTCACACGATTTGCAGCAATATTTATGTCATCCAATGATAGAATCGTTTTGTACTGTACATTCTGTAAATGAAACATTCAAAACACTCCAATCGTTTATGTCATTCCCTTTCTAAAAAAAGCCCCATTCAACTCAATATTAGGCTATTTAAGAAAAAATGTCAGGCTATAACTTTCACAAAATCATCATCTTTTACTCTTTAAAAATTAAAACGTTTATGATAAAATGAAACATCCTTACAGAAGGGTGTGAGATAAATGAACAAAAGGATCATTATTAAGGTTTGTGTTCTTGTATTTGCCCTGGCTAGCATTCATTTATTCTCATTTTCTCATTCTCAGATCTTCCATCAAAGCAAAGTCATTGCTGATCACGAATCTGAGCAGGTAGTGACGAGCCATCAATCTGACAATGAGGATAAATTCCTTCTTGGGATATTCGGAAATGCAGAACAGCTCTTAAAACTTCTCCTTTTTACATCAGGGAGTCTCTTATTATTTCATGTTCTGCGAAACATTCGACGAAAAGGATTTATGCTGGCCGAGTTTTATCAGTCATCCTATCTTGGGTCATCATTTGTTCATCTGCCAGAATTGTAAAAATAATAACTGGAGGTAAACAAAATGATGATTTTTAGAGCCATTATCCTTGCTGCATTTTCAATTACTGCCTTAAATTTAGTACTATATCAAGGCATAGAATTTGTGCATGCATTTATGGATATGTTTCATCACGATAAAAACTGATCAATGTTTAAGAAACCCATCCCGCTTTTTCGGGATGGGTTTTATTTATTATTCTGTCTGTAGTTCGAGCCAGACATCCGTTACTTTTCCAGCGTCATCCTCATCTATAATAAATGAGCCATTGCTGTATCTGTCACTGTTTCTGTAATTCTTTACGTCCACTGTCTCTCGTATGCCTTTTTCGGATTCGATTCCAATTTGGCTGTCTGAATCACAAACGATGACAGTTTTTACCCGGTGAGGATTTTTCTTCAGCTCTCTCAGCATCTGAACTCCCCGCTTTGCCCTCGACGTTTTTTCGAATTCGGATATGCTCATTCGTTTAAATGCCCCTCTTTGGGTAACGAGAGCGAGCAGCGCACCTTCATCTGCAAGCTGTGCGGATACGACTAAATCATCCTCTTTTAAATTGATACCTTTGACTCCTGCAGCTCTTGCGCCAACCACACTGATTTCTTCTTCAGAAAACCAGAGTCCGTAACCTAAATATGTAGCGATGAACAGGTTTTTTTCACCATTTGCGACATGCACATCGACGACCTCATCGTCACCTTTAAGATTTATCGCAACGAGAGGCTTTGAATAGCGCTGGGCTTTATATTGGGCAAGTTCCGTTTTCTTTGCCATCCCGTTTTTCGTAATAAATACAAGATATTCATCCGTTTTGAATTCCTTGATCGGAATCGCCTTAACAATAGACTCATTTCCATCAATCGGAATCAGATTTGTAAAGTGCTGTCCGAGATCCTTCCAGCGGATATCAGGCAGTTCATGCACCCGGCAATAAATGAAGCTTCCTTTATTCGTGAATAACAAGACGGTGTCTGTCGTATTGACCTCAAATTGATGCAGTAGCCGGTCTGTTTCCTTCATGCCGAAATCCTGTCCGTTTGAGGCCGCATAGGACCGCTGGCTTGTCCGTTTGATATATCCGTCCTTTGTCACCGTCACATAGACATCTTCTGAGGCGACAACTACCTCGAGATTGATTTTGATTTCCTCAATTTTTTCTTCAATCACAGAACGGCGATCATCAGCATATGTTTTTCTCAGCTGTTTTAAATTTGTTGTGATTACTTTAAAAAGCTTACTTTCATCTGAAAGGATTGCTTCAAGCTCAATGATCTTCTTTTCTAATTCGCTTGCTTCAGCCTCTAACGCAGTAATATCGGTATTGGTCAATCGATAAAGCTGCAAGGATACGATCGCTTCAGCCTGAGGCTCTGTAAAAGCAAAGGCTTCGATCAAATTGTTCTTCGCGTCTCGTTTATCGTTTGAAGCACGGATGGTTGCAATTACTTGATCGAGAATGGAGAGTGCTTTTATCAGCCCTTCCACAATATGCTGTCTTTCCTTAGCCTTTGACAGCTCATACTTCGAACGATTAGTGATGACTTCTTTTTGGTGCTCGATATACGCATCCAAAATGGATGGAAGGCTCATTAGCATTGGCCTTCTTTTATGAATCGCCACCATATTGAAATTGTACGAAATTTGAAGGTCGGAATTTTTAAATAAAAAGTTCAACACACCTTGTGCATTAGCTTCTTTTTTCAGTTCAATGACGATGCGAAGACCTGTTCTATCTGTCTCGTCGCGAATTTCGGAAATTCCTTCGACCTTTCTATCCAGCCGGTATTCGTCCATTTTCTTGACGAGATTAGCTTTATTCACCTCATAAGGAATTTCAGAAATGACGATTTGCTGTTTCCCGCCTCTTACCGTTTCTATTTCCGTTTTCGACCGGACAATCACTTTTCCTTTCCCTGTTTCATAGGCTTTTTTGATTCCATCAATACCTTGGATAATCCCGCCTGTTGGAAAGTCCGGACCTTTAACGGCTCCCATAAGATCATCAACCGTGCAATTCGGTTTCCGTATACGCATGATGACGGCATCAATGACCTCACCTAAATTATGGGGAGGAATGTCCGTAGCGTATCCGGAGGAAATGCCGGTTGAACCGTTGACCAAAAGATTGGGAAACATCGCGGGAAGAACTAATGGTTCATTGCTCGTGTCATCAAAATTAGGAACAAATTCAACCGTCTGTTTTTCAATATCTCTTAGAAGCTCTGCCGCGATTGGAGATAGCCTTGCCTCTGTATAACGCATCGCAGCAGAAGGGTCTCCGTCAATGCTTCCGTTGTTTCCGTGCATTTCCACAAGAATGTTTCGCACTTTCCACGTTTGGCTCATTCGAACCATTGCTTCATAAACGGATCCATCACCGTGCGGATGATAATTACCGATCACATTCCCTACCGTTTTTGCGGCTTTGCGGAAGCTCTTGTCGTGAGTATTTCCATCCTGGTGCATCGCATATAAGATTCTGCGTTGAACGGGTTTTAGCCCGTCTCTTGCATCCGGCAATGCACGATCCTGGATAATGTATTTGCTGTACCGGCCAAACCGGTCGCCAATGACCTCTTCAAGAGGCAGGTCATGGATTTTTTCTACTTGTGACATGTGTACCTAAACCTCCTCAGGTGGCTTTAGAGGGTTTCATTTTCTAAAATATTACTTTCCTCTTCAAGTCCAAACGCTACATTTTTTTCAATCCATTTTCTTCTCGGCTCTACTTTATCTCCCATCAACGTTGTTACTCTTCGTTCAACTCTTGCAGCATCATCGATTCGTACCCGGACAAGCGTTCTTGATTCTGGGTTCATCGTGGTTTCCCATAGCTGGTCGGGATTCATCTCACCCAGTCCTTTGTATCGTTGAATCGTAGTGCCTTTCCCAACTTTTTTGAGAATAGCATCTTTTTCTTCGTCAGACCAAGCGTATTCAATGATTTCTTTTTTACCCTGTCCTTTGCTCACCTTGTAAAGGGGCGGCATCGCGATAAATACCTTCCCCTGTTCTATGAGAGGCTTCATATAGCGATAGAAAAACGTCAGGAGAAGTACTTGTATATGGGCGCCATCCGTATCCGCATCTGTCATTATGACTACTTTATTGTAATTGATATCCTCAACTTGGAATTCAACTCCGACCCCGCCGCCAATGGCATGGATGATCGTATTGATTTCCTCATTTTTAAAGATATCAGACAGCTTTGCTTTTTCTGTATTGATCACTTTTCCCCGAAGAGGCAAAATCGCCTGAAATTTTCGGTCTCTCCCTTGTTTTGCGGAACCTCCGGCAGAATCACCTTCGACAAGGTAAAGTTCATTTCTTTCGGGGTTTCTCGAGCCAGCTGGTGTCAGCTTGCCGCTTAATGTTGTCTCAGACCGCTTTCTTTTCTTCCCGCTTCTTGCTTCTTCTCTTGCCTTTCGAGCGGCTTCTCTCGCCTGAAACGCTTTGATAGATTTTTTCACCAGCAAGCTTGCCGTTTCCCTGTTTTCTTCAAGAAAATAAGCCAATTGGCCGGAAATGATACTGTCGACTGCAGACCTGGCTTCACTCGTACCTAGTTTCCCTTTGGTTTGCCCTTCAAACTGAAGAATCTCCTCAGGTATTCGTACCGAGATAATAGCGGCCAATCCTTCCCGAATATCCGTTCCTTCCAAGTTTTTATCCTTTTCTTTTAATAAGCCGACCTTGCGGGCATATTCATTAAAGGCGCGGGTCAGTGCTGTTTTCGCGCCAGACTCGTGTGTGCCACCGTCTTTTGTGCGAACATTGTTTACAAAGGATAAGATGTTATCAGAATAACCATCATTAAATTGGAAGGCAAAATCGACCTCAATCCCGTTTTGCTCGCCTTCAATGGAAACCACTTCACATAGAGGATCCTTTTCTTCATTTAAATAGCTTACAAACGCTTCAATTCCAGTTTCGTAAAGATATTCTTCTTTCGTATCATTGCGTTCATCGATTAACTCTATTTTCAAGCCTTTGATTAGAAATGCCGATTCCCTTAATCTTTCGGAAAGCGTATCAAAATTATAGGCTATCGTGCTGAACATTGTTGGATCAGGCTTAAAATGAATGAGTGTGCCAGTTTTTTTCGTCGTTCCGATTTTATCTAATGAGGTAGCCGGTTTGCCTCCGTTTTCAAAGCGCTGCCTGTACATATTTCCATCCCGCTCTATCGTGACTGTCAGCCATTCGGACAGCGCATTAACGACAGACGCACCAACACCATGCAAGCCGCCGCTCGTTTTGTATCCGCCTTGTCCAAACTTTCCTCCGGCATGAAGGACTGTGAGGATGACTTCAGGCGTGGGTTTTCCAAGCTTATGCATCCCGGTTGGCATCCCTCTCCCCCGGTCCTGGACGGATATACTGTTATCTTTATGTATTTTAACAATGATGTGTTTACCATTGCCGGCCAGCACTTCATCCACTGAATTATCGACGATCTCATAGACGAGGTGATGGAGCCCCCTGCTATCTGTCGAGCCGATATACATTCCCGGGCGTTTTCTAACCGCTTCCAGGCCCTCGAGTACTTGTATGGAATCATCATTATAATCAAACTGCTGCTTCATAGCCAAGCGAATAAACCCCTTTCTTTTCGACCAAAATACATTAATAATTTGTTTATCATATCGGTTGAAAAGAGAGCACTTTTGATTTTATTAACTCTCTTTTATATTTCGGGAATATTTGAATTCAATATTATAGGTGTATTTATATTTCAATTCAAGATGGTTTTTATTTTATTTGTTTTACAAAATACGAACGTATGTTTTGTATTGTAAGGAATATTTAAGAAAATAGCAAGCAGGGACGGAGATTCTCTTACAGTGCAAAAGCTGTCCAAGCTTCATTGTACCTGATTCGCTGATGAATTTCTTTAAAAAACGCAAAAATCCTTGAATGATCAAGGATTTTTATGAATGACTCGGTTTTGTTAAAGAATGTGCAACTTTGATGCAGAAATCCATAATAACTGGATGTCCCTCAGCTTTTAAGAGCTTGTAGGCTTCTTCATTAGCAATTCCCTGCTGCGCCCAAAATACATCAGCGTCGGCTTCTAAAAATTCTTTTGCAACTGCCGGCAAATGCTCGGAGCGGCGAAACACGTTGACAATATCAACATGACCGTCGATTTCCTTCAAGCTTCCTACAGCTTTTACTCCTAAAGCCTCATCGATTGTAGGGTTGACGGGAAGGATCTCATAGCCAGCATCCTGCATTGCTTTAGCAACCATGTATGACGTACGGCTTGAATTATTTGACAAGCCAACGACTGCAATTCGTTTGCTCTTTTCTAAAATATTTTTTATTTCCTCTTTTGAAGGGTTTTGCATATAATCATCTCCTTAGTAAGTAGTGTACCTTATCCTAGTGATTTATTTCAAAAAATTGAATACCGCCACGATTCTTGTAAGCAAACTTTACAAAAACATCACGACTGAATATCTATTCTCATGGTACAATAGGTGTACGTTAGCTGCAGGAAAAGGAGAAGAAAAGTATGGTAACTGCTTTATTATTTGTTGCTGCTTATTTGCTTGGCAGCATTCCATCCGGTTTAATCGTCGGAAAACTTGGGAAAGGTATTGATATCAGGGAGCACGGAAGCGGGAATTTAGGAGCAACGAACGCATTTAGAACACTAGGCGTTCCGTCCGGTTCAATTGTTATTGTTTCTGATATATTAAAAGGAACAATTGCGGCAAGCCTCCCATATTTTTTTATAGAACCAACAGTTACACCATTATGTTTGCTTTTGGGTGTCGCTGCAGTAATAGGTCACATCTTCCCTGTTTTTGCAGGATTTAAAGGCGGAAAAGCAGTAGCTACGTCTGGAGGGGTCTTGCTCTTTTATTCCCCTTTGTTATTTATTACAATGATCGGAGTCTTCTTTCTTTTGCTTTATTTATCAAAATACGTTTCCCTGTCGTCGATGCTTGCCGGGATCTATGCAGTGATTTTCAGTTTATTCACCGGTGATCTTTTTCTGATCATCATTGTATTGGCATTGACGAGTGCCGTCATTTACAGGCATCGAGCAAATATAAAGAGGATCATGAATAAAACGGAACCGAAAATCACTTGGTTATAAGGATCGATTTCCTAATCAAACATTCGGATAAGGAGTGGAAAGAAAATGGATGTCAAAATAGATGCGAATGCGCTGAATTGGTATAAAGACGAATTGGATTTGCAGAATGGCGACTATGTCAGATTTTTTGTTCGCTACGGTGGCTGCAGTGCAGTTCAACAAGGATTTTCATTAGGTGTTGCTAAGGATCGCCCTCAGCATCTCGGCGTCAGCACTGAAGTTGAAGGCATTACCTTTTTTATCGAAGAGCAGGATGTTTGGTATTTCGACGACCATGATCTCGTCGTAGGTTACAGCACTTCCTTGGAAGAACCTGAATTTCAATATGCCTAAGGCCACTAAAATAACCGCACATTCGTTTTGTGCGGTTATTTTAGTTTAAATCGCTTGATATGATCAAATAGCTTCTCTTTTTTTAATATCATCAGCTGCTTTTCTCCCATTAGATCAAAGTGGGGATATTTTGTTCGATGATGAATCCATTCTTTTTTTAACCCGTACTTCTCGCCCCATTTAGCAAGCTTTGCGATATCACTTGAGCCGGCTTTTGTCACTGTAGTTGAATCGGGATACCGATCATCCAGCTAAAAGTGGGTAAGAAAAGCAATATTCCCTTGCAAAACATTGCTTTTCCACTCATTCAGCTCGTCGCGTTTTACACCAAATGCCATCTTATTTTTTCGCCTCTTCATACGCTTTGTGCCATTCCGGGTAATACTTTCTAAATTGAATCGGCTTAAAGTTCTCTTTTTTTACACAAATATGAGAAGATGTCCCCGTCAGCGCTGTTTCGTTGTCCGGCGTTTTAATTTCATAACCGTATGTCGTTTTAAAACCGTTATATGCTTCAACCCACGTATATACGATAGCTGTCTCCCCATAATGGAGAGATTTTTTATAGCTGACAGCGATATCAATTACGGGAGAGATAATCCCATCTTTCTCCATATCCGCATAGGAAAATCCCATCTCTTGAATTAAGGCCGTTCTTCCAAGCTCCATCCAAATCAAATAGTTGGCATGATACACGATTCCCATTTGATCAGTTTCAGCATACCTGACCTCGATTTCTTTTTTTGAAATATACATGCTGCTCACCCCTGTAAGACGTATCACCTTTCATCTTAGCACATGAATATTTTCCTAGCCAAAATAAAAAACCAGGAAACCCTGGTTCTTACTCATTATTTTGCCGGTCGGCCGATTCATCCTGTATTTCACTTCGCATCGATTCTATGCTTTCTGCTCTTCTTTTATTTTTTGCTTGTATTTGTTCTTTTTCATCATTTGAGGCAAATTGCAGCGTGTCTTCCGCTTCTTCGAAATTTTCGATTGTATTCTGAACCATATCCTGAAGTTTTTCGACGTTGTCCGAACGATTATCCGGGTTTGGTTGGTTGTTTTCTGTCATTGTCTATTCTCCTTTTGTTTGAATAATATCCGGCTGTTTATTGGACTTGTCACTCATTTTTTTTCCTTTGTTGCGATTGTTTTCAATCGGTTTGGTTCCTAAATGATTCGGTGCGAACCTTGATTGCTTGTCATGTTGGTTTCCGATGTTCATTCCCTCCTTTACTCATAGAGTGCGCAAAAGAGGAAAAGAACATGAAAGAAAAATGAAAAAATTACTTTTGCCTAAACCTCTCATCCAGCTTTTCTTCCAGCTGGCTCATGTATTCCGTATTATTCATCAGCTCTCGTTTATTTTCCAGAACCAATTCCTCAAGCGTTTTTCGTCTCATTTTCTTCATCACTATCACCTCCACAATCATTTTTCACCATCAATACCATCCTTCATACAAAAATCAAATAAGAAAAAGCTATCTTTTATAGATCAGATAGCTTTTGTTCCATTTCTTTTAATGTCATACTGCCAAGCTTGATTTCTGTAATGATTCCTTCTTCATTTATGAGAAACGTCGTCGGATACGAAATAATCTCATACCGTGCATTGATCCCTTTCTCATCCAACAAAACCGGAAAGGTAATATTGTGTTTTTCGGCAAAATTCCGAACTGCTGCAGAGTTTTTTTCAGAGGATGTAAAATTGACGGCTAATACGGCCACCTCTTCCTCACTTTTATTTTGAAGCGTTTCCAAATCTGGCATTTCTTCAATACACGGCTTGCACCATGTCGCCCAAAAATTCAAAAAGACTTTTTTTCCTTTGTAATCTGAAAGTGAGACAGCTTTACCGTCTAACGTTTGCAATGTGAAGTCCGGAGCTTCATTACCCTCAGAAATACCTATTGCAGGCTTTTGATGAGTAAAAACATTCCAAATCGCAAAACAGGTTAATCCCAGAAGAAAAGCCACGGCAAAAAATTTAATTTTCACTGTAATCTCCCTCTCAACAATTTAAAAAGAAGAGAAAGCCTTGCTTGGCCTTCTCTTCTATTCCATAGACTTACTTCAATTTTTCGCGAAGTACCATTTGCAGGATACCGCCATGGCGATAGTAATCAATTTCGATCTCGCTGTCAAAACGAACGAGGGCTTCAAATGATGTAACCTCACCCTGTTCACTCGTCGCTCTAACCGTAACGATATCTCGAGGTTTAACTGTTTCATCAATATCCACTTCAATGGTTTCTTTTCCAGTTAACCCTAATACTTCGGCGTTTTCACCTTGTTTAAATTGAAGAGGAAGAACTCCCATCAATACTAGATTGCTTCTGTGAATTCTTTCAAAGCTTTCGGCTATTACTGTTTTAATACCAAGAAGGTTTGTTCCTTTTGCCGCCCAGTCGCGGGATGATCCCATGCCATAGTCTTTACCGGCAAGAACGGCAAGGCCGGTGCCTTCTTCTTTGTATTTCATGCACGCTTCATAAATCGAAGTGACTTCCCCAGTTGGCCAAAAGGTTGTATAACCGCCTTCTGTTCCAGGAGCAATTTGGTTTTTAATCCGGATATTCGCGAACGTTCCTCTCATCATGACTTCATGATTACCGCGTCTTGAACCGTAAGAGTTAAAGTCACGCGGTGAAACACCTTTAGACTGAAGGTATTTACCAGCAGGGGTGTCTTTACCAATCGCTCCGGCAGGCGAAATGTGATCTGTTGTGACCGAATCGCCAAATTTACCTACGACACGAAGCCCTTTCAGAGGTTCAACCGTTCCCGGCTCAACTGACAGGTTTTCAAAGAACGGCGGATTTTGAATGTACGTCGACTCAGTGTCCCACTTGTACAATGCTTCGTCCGTTGTTTCGATTTCATTCCAACGTTGATTGTCATCAAAGACGTGCTCGTATTCTTTTTTGAACAATTCAGGAGTTACTGTTTGATTTACTACTTGGTTGATTTCATCCATCGTTGGCCAAATGTCGTCAAAATAGACATCCTTGCCGTCTTTATCAACACCGATTGGATCTGTTTTTAAATCGATATCGACTGTTCCTGCTAGTGCATAGGCAACGACGAGCGGCGGAGATGCAAGATAGTTTCCTTTCACTAGCGGATGAATTCTTCCTTCAAAGTTACGGTTCCCGGAAAGAACTGATGTGATCAATAAATCACTTTCTGCGACCGCTTCTTCAATTTCTTGCTCTAATGGGCCGGAGTTTCCGATACATGTCGTACATCCGTAGCCGACGAGATTAAAGCCAAGCTCGCGAAGATAAGGAAGAAGTCCGGAATTAACTAAGTATCCGGTAACAACTTTTGAACCTGGCGCAAGTGATGTTTTTACGTAATCAGGAACCTGCATGCCAAGCTCCGTCGCTTTTTTTGCAACTAGGCCAGCACCAACCAATACGTAAGGGTTTGACGTATTTGTACAGCTGGTAATCGCTGCAATCGCAATTGCACCTGTTTTCATGACCGTTTCTTTTCCGCTCGCCAGCTTGAATTTTACTTCTTTATTGATTTCATCTGCTTCCAAACCAAAACCTTGGTTGCCGGCAGCGCTGGTTAGATGATTATGAAATGTTTCTTTCATTGCAGAAAGCGGGATTAAATCCTGAGGACGTTTAGGTCCTGAAAGATTAGCTTCGATTTCTGACAAATTAATTTCAACTGTATCAGTAAACTCAGGCTCCTCTGCATCAGGAGTATAAAATAAGCCGTTTTGTATACAGTATTCTTTTACAACATCGATATGCTTGTCTTCTCGGCCGGTTAACTTCATATAAACCAGAGCTTCATCATCGACAGGGAAAAATCCGCAAGTCGCTCCGTACTCTGGAGCCATGTTCGCAATCGTTGCACGATCGGCCAATGGAAGTTCAGCAACACCAGGACCATAAAACTCAACAAACTTGCCAACTACACCTTTTTCACGAAGAACCTGTGTCACTTTAAGCGCCAAATCGGTTGCTGTCGTTCCATTAGGAAGCTTACCGACAAGCTTTGCACCAATCACTTCTGGAACTGGGAAATAAGATGGCTGACCAAGCATACCTGCTTCGGCTTCAATACCGCCAACTCCCCATCCAAGAACGCCAATCCCATTGATCATCGTCGTATGAGAATCGGTACCGACTAGAGAATCCGGATAGGTAACAGTTTCTCCGTCTATCTCTTGCTCATGGACAACGCTTGCAAGATATTCCAAATTCACTTGGTGGACGATACCTGTTGCAGGCGGTACTGCTTGATAATTATCGAAGGCTTTCTTTGCCCAGCTTAAGAATTTGTATCGTTCTTCGTTTCGTTCAAACTCGAGATCCATATTGATTGCCAATGCATCTTCGGTACCTGCTTTATCTACCTGTACTGAGTGGTCAATAACCAAATCCACAGGGATTTCAGGATTGATTTTGTCAGGATCTCCCCCAACGGAATCCATTGCTTTACGTAAAGAGGCAAGGTCAACGACTGCAGGAACGCCAGTGAAATCCTGTAAAATAACTCTCGACGGTTTAAAAGGAACATCGATCTCCTTGACGTCCGACGTACCCCATTTTGCCAGATTTTCCACGTGTTCTTTCGTAATGACTTTGCCGTCTACTTGGCGAAGAACGGATTCCAACAATACTTTGATGGAATAAGGAAGTCTTGAAACCTTTCCTGCTCCTTGTTCTTCCAATGCTTTTAATGAATAATAATAGTACGTTTTTCCATTCACAGTAAATGATTTTCTTGCTTGAAATACATCATTTTTAACAAGCTTCTGCTGATTTGCCATTCAGTTTAAATCCCCCTTAGGTCAAGATCAATTTCAACGTTTATTTGCATAATCTTCTACAAATTTATTTTAAAGTAATTTTATACATAAGTAAATATCAATGTATTTATCAAAATTGATAAGAACACCTTATGCTTCTTTTTCAGATAGACGGTCACACTATAGATGAGGTGAAGACATTTTGACTAAGCGAAAAGCCAATCATGTCGTAAATGGCATGAATGCAGCAAAGGCGCAAGGCAGAGGTGCCGGCTATAACGAGGAACACCAAGAGGTATTAACTGAAGAGGAAAGACAAAACAATAAAAAAAGAAAAACCAACAGGTAAGTCCCACGGAGGTAACGATAGATGACAAATAAAAACAGCGGTAAAGACATTCGAAAAAATGCGCCAAAGGGACATCAGCTTGGACCGGGTCAGCCTGAGCCTTTAAGCGGAAGTAAAAAGGTAAAGAACAGGAATCACTCTCGCCAAAAGCATAACAGCCACCACGATTTTTAAGCGTCACCATTCCCCCACCTGCTTGCATAAACTATAGATATGCCAGGTATGGGGGAATATCAATGTCAAAAGAAAAAAAAGCCAAGCCTGATGATTTCGAAAGATTGGACGATTGGATGAAGCAGTTTTTAGACGACCCTTATGCGATTTATGACGATATATTTCCTATCGATTTGTATGAAACAACGAATGAGTATATTGTAGAAGCCGACATAAGTTCTTTTCATGTGACCCAAATAGAAATCAATTATCATAATCAAGAACTCTGTTTAACTGTAAAGACAGAAAAAGAAGACTTTACTAAAAACCTCTTTCTCCCCTTCGATTTAACCGATAAATCCATTGAAACTGAATGTGCTAACCACATCCTCTCAATAAAAATTGCCAAGCAGCAGAACGGTGATCATTCTTCTTTCTCCATTATTCTTCCGTTCCAATAAGCACAAAAACAAACCGCGCTCTGCCCAAGGAACGCGGTTTCTATTTTCGTTCATTTACGTCAATACCCATTCATGTGTTCTCCATGGCCAAATAGTAGATCACATGATATGTTTTATTCTATGTTTTCTTTTTTTAATTGACTAGACGAAACCCTCTATTTTCTCTTTTTTTCATTTTTTTCTATTGTTTCTTGCGGTAAAATGTAAGAGCAAAGGGGTGAATGGGAGATGCTAGAGGGATGGTATCTATGGATGATCTTGGGCTGGGGAGCAACAATGATCGTCTTGCTTGCGATAGGCGGATTTTTTATGTTTCGAAAGTTTTTAAAACGGCTGCCGAAAGAAGACGGGAGGTCCGATCTCGATTGGCAGGACTACTATATTGAAAAAAGCAAGCATCTTTGGACAAAAGAGAAAATCAACCTGTTAAATGAATTGGTTTCGCCTGTCCCAGATCTATTTCGTGATGTTGCAAAAGCGAAAATCGCAGGAAAAATCGGCGAGCTTGCTATAAAAGAAGACGCAGATGCCATTAGCTTGGACTTGATCATCCGAGGATATATTCTTGCAACACCAAAAAGAGACCACAAATTTTTGCGAAAGCATCTAAAGGAAAAAAATATTGACTTCTCCGCTTATGAGATTTTAATGAAGTAAAAATAGAGCCAATAAAAAGAACCCTTCCTACGCGAAAAGGTTCTTTTTAATTTAACTGGATATTTGATGAGTGAAGCTTGCTATAAAGCTTTCGATAGGATATATACATCGCCACTCTCCATGGCACAATCATTCCGAAGGCCAATATCCAAAACATTCCGCTTAACGCGCCGTAATCCACTGTTGAGCTCATAACCGTCTTCATCACAATCCGGATAACTAAAAGACCAATGAGAATAAAAATAAATGCCTTCGAACGTTTCAAATAAATTTGATTCTCCCGGACTTCAAACTTAGATGTAATGATTAAAAAAATCGAAAAAAACATCCCAACTGCAATGGCTTCCAAAAACTCGGCAGCGGTCACTTTAAACACAGGAAAAAGAAACATAAGCGCGCCTGTGCTCATGAATATGGGCGGCAAAATAATTTTTTTCGAGGTAGCCGGCTTTTCAGACGATTTCACCCTAATAAACATGACAAGGAGAGCCATGAAAACTGCAAAAACGGAGGATAGTATAATCATCAATTGACATCACCCTTTTTTGTACTCTATCTATACTATACTCCAATCCAATAAAAAAAACCATTTAGCGTAAGATTAAATGGTTTTGTTTACATTCATCATCAACCGATTAATTGCTTCAATTACTTTCGACTCTTCAAAAGGCTTCACAATATAATCTTTCGCTCCATTTTCGATAGCTTCGACTACCAGCCTTTGCTGCCCCATTGCTGAACACATGATGATATTCGCTTTTGGGTTGATCGCTATCATTTCTTTAACATTTCGATACCGTTTTTAACAGGCATCGTAATATCAAGGGTTACTAAATCAGGTTTTAATTCGATAAATCGAGAAAGTCCTTCTTCTCCGTCAGATGCTTCACCTACGACGTCCATCCCTATTTTTTCAACAATTTCTCTTATCTTTAATCTAATAAACTTAGTATCATCAATAATCAGGACTTTAGTCACTCATCCCACTCCTTGATTCCTAAAAATTAATTAATTTAACTTAATTATATAGGAAAATAGAACCGAAATCATCCAAGGAATGTTTTTTAACTTTCTAAAATCCTGTAAACCCTCCGAAAACATCTGATAATAGGATAATGATTTTTGTCATCCAATCAAAGTAAAGCAGGATTCCTACGAAAATCATAACGATGCCGCCTGTCCGCATGAACAGCAGCTGATGTTTTTTTATCCATTGTAATTTTGAAATAAAGAACGACAACACGAAAAATGGAATGGCAAAGCCTGCGACGTATAACATCATATAAGGTACTGATGAACCAGGATTTGTACTAGCTAGTGAAATCACTGCTGCTAGAATCGGACCTGTACAAGGAGTCCATCCAGCTGCAAACGCCATTCCGATAACAACAGAACCAATGATTCCGGCTGGCCGGTTTTTAAGATGGAAGCGGCGCTCCTTCATCATAAACTCGGGCTTAAACACGCCAAGCGTGATCAATCCGAAAAAGATAATCAAAATTGCCCCCAGTTGACGAATAAACTCCTGATAACGGAAGAAAAAGCCGCCTATGAATGACGTGCTATACCCAAGGGCCACAAAAATGATCGAAAAGCCGATTAGGAAAAAAAGCGTATGGAGTACCCCTTTTCTGCTGGACATTGTTTTATCTGCTTGGACATCGCCAGTACTAATTCCCGTAATATAAGACAAAAATGCAGGATATAACGGCAGACAGCATGGCGAAATAAATGACAAAAAACCTGCCCCCAACGCAAGAAAATAATTAATATTCGAACCCATTCCCTCACCCCTCTATGTAGTGTACCAGAAACCCTTCTATCATAATTATTTCATGGCATGACAATTTCATGTCATTTTATTGTCATCTTCTCCGAAGCGCTTTATTCGAGCAAAGAAAGTCGCTATACTTTTGAAAATAAAAGATTACTATTACGAAATTGGAGAGGTAACGTCCGTTGACTAATAAACTACTTTCAGAAATTGAGAAAAAAAGAGACGAGCTTTTACATGTAGTTAAAGCGAATGGAATAAAGTCGCCGGCTGTATTAGAATACAGCCAGCAATTAGATTATCTAGTTCTTGAATATCAAAAACTACACCAGTCAGACAGATAAAGTTCTCCAAAAATAAAAAACCCCAAAAAGGGTTTTTTAATGATTATTGATATGCAGACCATTTATTTCACTTGGTTGTTCATAGCTTTCATCATTTGGTTAATTTTTTTCTGAGATGGCTTCATGCCCATTTGCATCATCATCATTCGAAGCATTTGCTCATTAATTGGCGGATTCTTTTTAAGATAACTCATCATATATTTACGAGCAATAAAAAACCCGAGTGCAACTCCAGCAAGCAATGCAAGAACTCCAACCAGGATGACAACCCATAAATCCATAATATTTCCTCCTTCATGTTGTCTCGATTAAAGTGTACTAAACCAAAGGATATTATACAACATTTCCGCCATAGATTTCTTGTTTTTTAGACAAATTTTCTTCTTTTACTGGGTTTAGCCATCCATAACGATTTGTTCTAAAATCCATTGCCAAAAAGCAAGGACTTATCTTTCGCAATATTTCAAAAAAGATAGTTTCCGCTTCATAATCGCCGCTTGCAAGCACTTCAATATGTCGATCCTTCATCATAAATGTGGCACAGCCTCTACCATTTGGCATTACTGCTCTGTATAAAGAATTAATTTGGACGAAATCAAGCTGGTTCAATTCAACATTCAATTTTTGATGCATAGAAAGCATAGGTATCGGCTTAGTAATATAGTCCACTTGTTTAGATACAAGTATATACTCATCCCGTGTGAGGTTTGTCCAATGATAGTCACGAAAAAGATGGTACATAACGGATTCCCTTCCAAAATAGTGAGAAGCAAATTCATCCTCGATTAAATAAGTGTAATAGTGACGGTCCATTCCCCGCATCTCCTTTCATGCCGGTAACCCTTCATTTTAAGCTCTATTATACAAAATAGTATAATCAAGGATTGTCATTTGGTGGCAAGAGAGAAGACTATTTTTGTCGAACAAAAAAAAGAGAATGAAAACTCATTCTCTTTTTCCTCACTTACTTATTTAAAAGATTTTTAACTCGGTTTACAACATTAGAAGTTGTAAATCCAAACTCTTTGATAATGGTATCACCAGGAGCAGATGCGCCAAATTGATTGATGCCGAGAATATCTCCCTCTGATCCTGTGTACCTTTCCCAACCAAATGGGGAAGCCATTTCAATCGCTAAACGTTTTGTAACCTGTGATGGCAGTACAGACTCTTTATATTCATCTGATTGGCTTTCAAACCGATTCCACGAAGGCATGCTGACAACGGAAACATCGATATTTTCTTTAGCAAGCTCTTCCTGTGCGGCTAATGCAAGGTTTACCTCTGAACCAGTAGCAAGAAGCAAAGCATCTGCCTGTTCATTTTTACTTGCAGAGACAACGTATGCTCCTTTTGACACACCTTCAAACGCAGTGTCTGCAGACTGATCAATCGTTTCAAGGTTTTGCCTTGTCAAAACAAGTGCAGTAGGATGCGTTTCAGATGAAACAGCAAGCTTCCAAGCAGCAGCCGTTTCATTCGCATCAGCAGGACGGATAACTGACAAATTAGGCATCGCGCGTAATGAAGGAAGCTGTTCAATCGGCTCATGCGTCGGTCCATCTTCGCCGACTGCTACACTATCATGAGTAAACACATAGGTAACAGGCAATCCCATGAGAGAAGCAAGGCGGATAGCTGGACGCAAGTAGTCAGAGAATACAAAGAACGTTCCGGCAAACACTCGTAATCCGCCATGCAGCGCCATTCCATTCAAAGCGGCTCCCATTGCAAATTCACGAACACCGAACCAAATATTTTTCCCTGAATAATCAGCAGCTGAAAAATCTTTGGCATTCTTTATTGTTGTTTTGTTGGATCCTGCTAGGTCTGCAGAGCCACCGAAGAAAAACGGAAGGTTCTTTGCAATACCGTTAAGTGCCTCTCCGGAAGAAGCTCTTGTTGCAAGCTTGCTACCTTTCTCGTATACAGGGATATCCTTGTCCCAGCCTTCCGGAAGCTCTCCTTTTATACCTGCTTCAAGCAGCGCGGCAAGCTCTGGATATTCTTTTTTATATTCAGAAAATAACGCGTTCCATTCGCTTTCTTTTTTCTTCCCAGATTCCTTAATCTCAGTTTGGAAATGGTCATACACTTCTGAAGGAACATAAAAATCCTCATCATATGTCCACTTATAGGCTTCTTTTGTCAATTTGGTTTCATCAAGACCAAGCGGAGCTCCGTGAACCCCGGATGTTCCTGCGCGGTTAGGAGAACCAAAGCCAATGGTTGTTTTAATTTCAATCAATGTAGGCTGTGATTGGTTTTGTTTTGCTTTTTCAATTGCAGCTGAAATTTCTTCAACATTATTTCCGTCTTTGATGTAAAGTACTTCCCAATTCAAAGCTTCAAAGCGCTGTTTTACATCCTCTGAGAAGGATTGATGAAGTTCTCCGTCCAAAGAAATATCATTGGAATCATACATGACGATAAGGCGACCCAATTTTAAATGTCCGGCTAAAGACGCCGCTTCATTAGAAATGCCCTCCATCAAGTCTCCATCTCCGCAAATGGCATATGTAAAGTGATCTACAATATTAAAATGATCACGGTTGTAAGTCTCTGCCAAATGACGTTCTGCTAATGCCATTCCGACTGCCATTCCGATTCCTTGTCCAAGTGGACCCGTTGTTGCATCTACTCCAGCAGTATGGCGGAATTCAGGATGACCAGGCGTCTTGCTTCCCCATTGTCTGAAGCTTTTCAGGTCATCAATTGTCAAATCGAAACCGCTTAAATGCAGCATGCTGTACAAAAGTGCAGAACCGTGACCTGCTGAAAGAACAAAACGGTCTCTGTTAAACCATTCAGGATTTTCCGGGTTAATATTCAAATGCTTGGCCCATAAAGAATACGTCATTGGAGCAGCTCCCATAGGCATTCCTGGATGGCCAGAGTTGGCTTTATCTACAGCGTCTATAGACAGTGTCCGAATTGTTGCAATAGATTTTGATTCGATTGAATTTGACATAGTTATCCCCTTTCTTGTGCTTTATTCACTACACTATTTTATCATAAAACTCTCTAAATGTTTTCACAACTTTTTTGTGTGGTTTAAGAAAAAGGAATTATTTCCTTAAAGAGAGAGTAAAACTCAGTCGAAAAAGCAAATATGAATAAAGAACTGTCGGATTAATGAAGATCCTTTCGCTTCTCGTTTTTTAATTTCTCAGGAGTCACATCCTGTCCGTTAGGATCAATAACTGTAACGCCTTTTAACGTTTTTTTCATAGAAGAACGGAAGCTTTTTAAATATTCTTCACGCAATTTCTTCTGTTCAGCCTGCTCTTCAGCTGTAATTTGTCCTGACTTTGACTTATTTGAAAGTTCATTTATTCTGGCAATCTTATCTTTGGAAAGCATAACCTTCTCCTTCAAGTGGTTTATTCATACATCCTACTAAATAAGAATGCAAATTTCAACCAAACGGTTTTAGGTTATGGGCGTTCGTTCGTTTGCTCCTCTTTTTGTATGTATTCCTGGTACCGACGATGGACAGTGGCTTTCGAAACGTCATAGCCAACCCCTCTTAACGTAGCAGCAATCTCATGGAACGTCAGCTTTCGTGCCCGTAACCGAACGATTTCCTCCAGCGGTACATCCTTTCGTTCTTTTCCTGTACCGTCATGAAAAGGAACTAAGTGATCTTGCGGGCGATAGCCATTTTTTACAGCCTTTTTCATACCCCTTTTTATTTTGAGGTTATGCAGTTTGCGTTGATACTCTTCGACAATACTAACAATCTCTAAAACCATAGAATCAGCCTCCGAGAGCTCAAGCTCCCCTCGATGGGAAATTGAAAAAATCCTTGCACCTTCTTTATATATACAATGCAAAAGGGCGATTTTAGCATTTCCTCTTCCCAGCCTTGTTTCATCCTGGATTAGCACAGCATCTGCCTTAAATTCTTTCATACTGTCAAGCAGCTCAAACACACCCTGCCGGTCTAGATCGTAGCCGCTGGCTTTTTCTGATATTGTCCGAACAACTGTCATATTGTTTTCAGCAGCTAGTCCTGCCAGCTCCTCCAGCTGCCTTTTTAAAGAGGTTTCCTGCTGTTCTTTTGTTGTGCTCACACGAGCATAAATAATTGCTGTTTTCATCTTCTCTGCTTATCCTCCGGTCATTCGACAGTAGCGAGCTGATATGTGGACGGATGTTCCTTTTCAACGGGCAGCACCAAAATATCACCTGGTTTAATAGAATCCGTGGTCAAATGGTTTCTTTCAGTTACCCACTCAATAAAAGCTTGTTTGCTCAATGACTGTTTATCCTCCATCAATTCAGCTAAGTTCCAAAGACTGTCACCTTCTTGAACTTCAATCTTAACATAATTCTCATCACTGCTGCTTTTCCCTAAGAAAGATATAAAAGATATAGACACGCATAAAGTGAAAGCAAATAGACAGAAAAAAATAAATGATTCCTTCTTCACGCTGATCTCCCCCTTGATAGAATGTGTGTTCGTATGATTATTTTCAGTATAAGGGGGAACAAATGTTTCTGTCAATCGTTTTTTTCGAACCTATGTTTGTACTTTAAGGAAAAACATGCTATAATTTGTGTAAAATAGACGTACAGAGGTGAATATTTTGTCAAAGCTCTCAAAAAGGCAACTCGATATATTGCAATTTATAAAAGAAGAGGTTAAACGCAAAGGTTATCCGCCCTCTGTTAGAGAAATCGGTGAAGCAGTCGGCCTTGCTTCAAGTTCCACTGTGCACGGACATTTAGCAAGGCTCGAAACAAAAGGGTTGATCAGGCGTGATCCTACCAAGCCTAGAGCAATTGAAGTTTTGGAGGACGAGGTAGTCCAAATCCCTCAGAGCCAGGTCGTTACTGTACCAGTAATCGGTAAGGTAACTGCTGGAAGCCCAATTACTGCCGTAGAAAATATCGAGGAATATTTCCCGCTGCCAGATCGCCTTGTTCCTCCTGATGAAAATGTATTTATGTTGGAAATTATGGGTGAAAGTATGATTGAAGCCGGAATTCTTGATAAGGATTACGTTATTGTTAAGCAGCAAACCACTGCAAACAACGGGGATATTGTAGTTGCGATGACGGATGATGATGAAGCGACAGTAAAACGTTTTTTCAGGGAAGATAATTACATTCGCTTGCAGCCTGAAAATTCACTGATGGAGCCAATCATTTTACAAAATGTCAGTATTTTAGGGAAAGTAATCGGCGTATACAGAACGATTCATTAATAAAGAAAGAAGTGCAGAAAATTCGCACTTCTTTCTTTATTTAAAATATCTTAAAGGAATTCAATTAAGTTGCCTTTTGCGCATCATGAATTTAGAAACAATTGAATCTGTCGTGTTAAATGAAATGAATCTATCACCTCTCTCTTTTTATGAGCTTAATTCACTTAATTCACTTCCATAAAGCCTTTGGCGATCTCAGCAATACGCTCATAACCGTTATTGTTTGGATGAAGGCCGTCCCAAGTATATGTATTTAAGGTCAGCTTTGTGATACCGCTTACAGAATATAAGTCTAGGACCGGCACGGCATACATCTGGCCAACTGCTTTTATGGCATTTACATAATCAATCAGCTTATGGCCTGCTGGATTTATGTAATTCACATCATATCCAGCATTGTCCCTTTGTAACGGAGTCCATAAATAGATTTTTATAGTTGGTTTTCTCGTTAGAAGGTTTTCAAGTAATGAGCGATAAGCGCCGTAAAACGTAAAAGTATCAAATTCCGTATCGCCAATTGCTCCTAATGATCCGATTGGCTTGTTTAATTTATAATCGTTCGTTCCAGCAAAAATTGTGATGACATCAATATTATTCAGATTTTGTGCCTCTCCTACTACATGAGTTGAACCTTCATCATTGGCGGTCATCGTTTTTCCGGAAACTCCTCGATTGATATATTCTGCAAACCCCATAGTTTCCTTCATGATCGTTTGATACCCGCGAAGAAATACACCGTTGTAAAAGGTCTGGTCAAATTCTGTAATGCTATCCCCTAATGTAAGCCATACCTTGTTTTCCCACTTGCTTAATGTATTCATACTCAACCTGCCCCCGTTCTCAGAAAAGTTCTTGTTATTACTTCCTCATACATTCATCATATTATTTATTCTTCATTTTTGAAAATCTTTTTTGCATTCTAAACTCGCCATCATGAAAAATTCCCAATTGTATATAATTCTTTTAGTAGTTAATTATATGAACAACTTGGAAAATGAAAGATAGTCGACTCTTTGCCATCATGGATTTCCTATCTGTCATTTCGTCAAACGAGGTGTTAGAAGTGTTTTCTTTTGTCGTCAATTTAATATTTATCTTTGTTGTATTTATTTTTGCAGTGAAATTTTTGGGGAAATCTGCTCTTGCACAGCTTACTCCCTACGATTTTGGAGCAATCATTTTTTTATCTTATTTAGCTTTTGAAGCAATTAAAATAGACGGAATTGTACAAGCGCTGATTGGTATGATTGTCGTTACGTGTGTGCACCTGATTATTTCAAAGCTAAGCTTGTACAATTGGATTAATCAATTTATTATTGGGAATCCGACAATTCTTATTAAACATAGCGAGGTTATATACAATAACTTAAGGAAGAACAAATATTCATTGGCAGAATTATTATCGAATCTAAGAGCGTCAGGATACCCGGATATCCAAGATATTGAATATGCGATATTGGAACCTAATGGGGAAATCAGCATATTACCTAAAAAAGAGTTAGTGCCCGTTACTCCGAAGGATTTACATATAAATGTTGAATACAAAGGATTGCCAATTGCCGTTGTGATTGAGGGGAAGATTCAAAAGAAAAATTTAAAATTAATTAATAAGAACGATGAATGGTTAAAAAAGGAATTGGCGGCGAATGGATACCAGCAAATAAAACATATAATTTACGCTTCAGTTAGAGGCACAGATCATTCACTAACCGTTAACACTATAGAGAATAACAAACTTTAAGCACCATAACTTGTTTATAATTTTATGCCCGGAGTGTAACATGTCTATCTGTTTTTTGGTTGGCTTAGGCTAGAGAAAGGATCAACACAACAACAACCATTATCTATACAAATTGTTTTGAAAAGATTTATCAAAACACGCTCTTTATTTATCCAATTGAATGATTCATTTTGTTTTTAAATTGGATAAGGCTGAATGGCAGCTCCTGCCCTTTCTGAACTTGTGAATTGTATGGCGTTTGCGCACCTTGACAGAAAAAAAGCCCTTACATATTAACCAAAATTACATTCCCTGGAAAGGTTTAAATAATCTTCATTTGATGTTGACACCTGTTTTACATTCCTCCAGTAGAGTTTATTTTGGGCAGTCCAAGAACTGCCCTGAAATCGAAATTGGAGGGATTGACGTGAAAAAACGTAATGCCGTACTACTCTCTGTTTTTTTGACTGTGGCTACGCTGGTTGGCTGTCTTGTCGGTCTGTTTGCCGTACATACGACGCAGGCAGAAGCGGCAACAGGCTATGACGTGACTCTTAATTTCCCTTTCTATCGGTATCCTTACACGGGAGACCACGTCCGCGACGCCATGGCCGGACACCCGTCCGTCTGCACGATCGAACGTGACGGCGCTGAAGAGCGACGCGAACAATCGCTGGCGGGCATTCCTACGAAATCAGTTTACGACCGCGACGAATGGCCGATGGCGAAGTGCGAAGAAGGCGGATACGGTGCAAGCGTCCGCTATGTTCCTTCCTCCGACAACCGCGGAGCGGGCGCTTGGGTCGGAAACCAACTAGAATCGTATCCGGACGGAACCCGTGTCAAATTCGTTATGTCGTATTAGGGGCCTTGTAATACAGGGCTCTTCTTCTCATATTAGGAGGCTTAATCCATGAAAAAATGGCCCGTGCATCAGCTTCTCATATCGTACTCCCAAATTGCCGTCTATCGGAAAAACTTGGACAATCCTTTCCCGGATTGGACGGATGGTCACATCAGACAAGGATTCGCCTGGAGACCAGGTAGCGTTGCATTTGGTACATTGGGTGATGTGAATAGCGAAATTGAAGTGTCGATCGAGAACAGGGTATCTTCGGGGGAAGATTCGGTGAGAGCCATTGCAGTGCCGTTCGAAGTGGGTAGAGAAGGGATCACGATCGGCAGCATTTTGTCCAAGACGTTCGATTACAAAATCCCGGATGGCCTATACACTCTCTTGTTTGAGGCCATCCCGTTGAAAGTGGAGGAAAAAGGAAAGCCGAAGATTCGATACGCCTTCCGCTTTATCCCATCCGCCGACCCGCAGGCCATAATTTTGAAGCACGACGGTCAGCTTTCTCCGCAGCTTCCGCTGATTATGGACGCCAAGGCGGCAGTCTGAATAGTTCCCTTCCGATCCATCAGAAAAAATAGAAAAATAGAAAATACTAGCATGTCTAAATAAAAAAGAACTATATAAGGGTCATCCAACAAACAAACCCTAAATTTTAAAAAATCATAAAAGTAAAAGGAAATACATTATTATACATGTCTAATATGTATTCTCCGTTTTATTCAATTATAAATGTAAACAAAATGGCTTAAAATAAGCCAATTAATTATATTTAGGTTAGTTATCAAAGAAAAAAACAACTAGTTCAAAATAAAAAAGCCTTTATTTGAGAGAAAAAGGATTCAAAACAAGCATTATCATGGCAATTTCCTTTTCGGGAATGGCTACCCTATGAGACCTAAATGATCCATCAGTCGATGATATTCATGTGATGTGTACGAGAAGAAGCCCACCAAATGTGGTAGGGCTTCTTTTATTCAGGCTTTTTAATTTTATATGTTTAAATAAGAAATAAATTAGAACCACACATATTAGACATATCTAAAATGTGTGGTCATTATAAAATCAAATAACTTCCTGATATTCTCTGGAACGATCACCATTAAGAAATTAAAGGGATTTATCCTGAATATCAAACTCAGACTTATCTGCTTCTATAGCAGCCTTATCTGCTTGTTTAATAGCCTCAGATAGCTGAATAGCTGCCGCAGCCGCCTGACTAGAAGCCGCAGCTGTCCGACCAGCAGCCTCACCCGCTTGACCGTTACCATACTTACCTGCTTCTTGAGCTGCCTTAGCTGCCTGACTAGCTGCCTCCACTCCCTGAGTAAGAGCCTCAAGCGCCTTTCTAAATTGACTTGCAGCCTTAGTTGCCTGTTGAACTGTCAGCCTAGCTGCCTTAGCTGCCTGTTGAGCTTTCAGCCTAGAAGCCGCCTGTTCACTATTATATCCAGTCTTTCCCTTTGTTCCGAAATTAGAATTTGGTGTTGACATGTTTTCATCACTCCAATTTGATTTTTTGTTTAGACCGAAAAATATTCTTTTTCCGGACATATATAATCTATTTTGAGTCATGTTTTGGTGCTTGGGCTTCCCAAGGTTTTGGGCTTTGGCTCACAATCAAAGGTTACGATAACTTACCCCATTTACAACCTCTAATTTTAAAATAGTATTAGTTAGAAAAATTTATCTGTTCAGCAACTTTAATTAAGGCTGATTCATTATGCTCACCTTTAATTAAATATAAATACTTATCCTCAATTATTAGTAGCTCAGAGCTTTCTCCATCGCCAGGGTTATAAAGGATAGCATCTCTATTTCCAATAGAGATTTTTTTTGACTTTGGATACATTAATCCAAGTGCTTCTTTTGCTTCCTGAGTAGAACCATACGTATTTTCAGTGGCTTTAACAATAATAGGCTGTCCATTTGTTACTGGGTAGGCTGCCTTAACTAAAATTAGATCATCATTATTTTTAGTTACTCCAATTTCTGGTTTTCCACTTATGAATGGTACTTCTTTACTAATATCCCGTGGGATAGTTGATTCATTCGTTAGTGGAATAGTTATACCTTCAATACGATTTTGTTCACTCACTGTAAATGTTATTAATCTATCTCCATTGATTGGTTCTATATCAAATGGATATTCTCTTCCAGTATCTGTAGAACTTTCTGAACCAGAGTTGTGATTTAATTTTATTTCTTGAATTCCAATAATGAATACAATTAGTAATACAGTTGCAACTGCACTAAATCTTAATACATAATCAAGTGGATTAGTAAACTTGGATTTAGGTTGCCTCTTGTTCATATCCCTTATTAACTTTACTTTTAATTCTGGGTTATTTGCATCTGTCCAAATAAAATCAGAGTCTAATTTTTTTAATTCATTATCGTATAGGCATGAATCATACTGTTTTTTCATTAAAATAGCCCTCCGTAAGCATTTGTTTTTCTAAAGCTTGAATAGCCCTAAAAAGTGTCGATTTCACTTTGCTTTCAGACCAACCTAAGATTAATGCCGTTTCCTGGATAGAAAACTCTTTTATTTTTCTAAGTATAATCACTTTTCTATATGATTCTTTAATCGAACTAAGCGCATGATATAATTCGTAAGAATCCTCTTTCAATTGCAAAAATTCATGAGGTGTTTTTGTGGTATCTTTCTGTAAATGAAAGGCATCTTTTAAGAGTATAAAAGGTTTCCGTTTACGAACGAAATCAACAGTTACATTATGCGCTATTCGGTATAACCAAGTTTTGGGACTAGATTCTTCTTTAAACGAATGATAATTAACAAATGCTTTTATAAAGGTTTCGTGTCTTAAGTCTTCAGCCATTTGATAATCCTGAACCATCATGAAAATAAATTTGAATATAGATTCATTGTATTCTTCATACCATTCAACTATAGCTTTGTTGCTATCTCCATTCACCTACTGTTATTCCCCCTTTTTTAGATCTCAGTGTTTAGACGGAATGTACCAAGAAAAGTTCTGTTTTTTATAAAAATTTTGGAAAAAGTAATGAGAGTCGCTAAAAAATAAAAAAGATAATGGGTATTTTTGCATATCCCCCGAAAAGGTTTATTATGAAAATCCCTCCTGAGATGTAAATGACTCAGGAGGGATTTCGTATTACTCGATTGAATGATAGCTCTACTGTCTTTAGAAGTTTGATATGATTCTCTTCCACAATCGCGCCCGATCGTATCGTTGAATAACAACCTAAAAAAGCCGATTCCCTGTACGATTTAGGAATCGGCTTTTTTAGGTTGGAAACCTGCTTAGCGTACTTTTTTCGCGTTTTGTCGGCAGGACCTCTGATTTCATAATGCCGAAGAAGTTCTCAATAATGGCATTGTCATAACAAATTCCTATACATGACATGCTTTGGTAACCCCATGGTTCTTTTACGTGTAGCGATATTTCTTCATTTGATAATGCCCGCCTTGATCTGTGTATCACTAACTGTGTTAGAAGGATATGACATTAACGACAGGGATATTGCTGATTTGAGTCCTTATATCACCCATCGCGTGAAAAGATTCGGCGATTATGTCATTGATTTGTATCCCCCTCCACAACTATACCAACACATTCAATCAGCCGATGTTTCTTCTACTATAACTTCTCCATTTAGATTGAAATGTTACCATGCAACTGGAGAAATCCGTTTCAACATATCCGAATCTTGTTCCATACTTTCCCCGTAAGTCAGCGTATTAGAGCAATCGCTTTACAATGGGCTGGTGCGGATTTAAACAACGCCTGTATAGTGGTTGATCATACGATTGATTATGAAGCAGAAGATGATGAGGAGTTATTCGGGGATACCAAAATATATGGCCTAAAACAATTTAAAGAAAAATACAAGCATGATCTACATTTAGTATTTTGCCGTGAAGTTGGAAGTTGTTTAGCTAATTCCACTCTATTTACTGCATTTAGATGGATTCTCAAAAAAGCATATCTACCCGGTGTACTTTTCCATTCGTTGCGGCAAACTTACTCAAATAAGATTGGGGCACAACTCAAGGTCAGATCTGATATCTAATCTCATCCGAGCGAAAAGATCCAATCCGATTCGATTGAAAAATACGAAAAACACACAATAAAAATAGGGCGCAGCAGTCCAGCTAACAAAGAATATATGAAATCATGCCCCAAATAAAAAACCCCTCAGCGCATAGAGCGCCAAGAGGGGTTGATTTATTAAAACTGAGTTAAATATTGATCGCGTTCCCAAGGATGTACTTGTGTGCGGAACATATCCCACTCGATTTCTTTTGCTTCAATGAAGTGTGCGAATAAATGCTCACCAAGCGCATCGACCATAACTTGATTGGATTTTAGCTCTTCTAAGGCAAGTGCCAAAGTTGATGGTAAATCAACGATGCCGCTTTCAATACGCTCTTCTTTGCTCATGACATAGATGTTTCGGTCAATTGGTGCCGGAGCAGATAATTGATTTTTAATTCCGTCTAAACCAGCAGCTAAAAGAACACTCATTGCCAAGTATGGGTTAGCAGCTGGATCTACGCTGCGAACTTCTACGCGAGTACTTATACCGCGAGAAGCTGGGATACGAATTAACGGGCTTCTGTTACGTGCACTCCAAGCGACATAACATGGAGCTTCGTATCCAGGAACCAAACGTTTGTAAGAGTTTACCGTTGGGTTTGTTACTGCTGTAAAGCTTGTAGCATGCTTAATAATTCCAGCGATAAAGTGTCTAGCAGTTTCGCTTAATTGCAATTCTCCATTTTCATCATAAAATGCGTTTACTCCTCCCTCTTTAAATAGGGAAAGGTTACAGTGCATACCAGATCCGTTTACGCCAAACAATGGTTTAGGCATGAATGTCGCATGCAAACCGTGTTTGCGGGCAATTGTTTTAACAACAAGTTTAAACGTTTGGATGTCATCGCATGAACGAAGGGCACCGGCATATTTAAAATCAATTTCGTGCTGACCAGGAGCAACTTCATGGTGAGACGCTTCGATTTCAAATCCCATTTCTTCAAGCTCAAGAACGATATCACGACGGCAGTTTTCACCAAGGTCAGTTGGAGCAAGGTCGAAATATCCGCCTTTATCGTTAAGCTCTAGTGTCGGGTCTCCTTTTTCATCTAATTTGAACAAGAAGAATTCAGGCTCAGGCCCTAAGTTGAAATCAGTGAATCCTAATTCTTCCATTTCTTTCAAGATTCGTTTTAGGTTGTTACGCGGATCCCCTTCAAACGGTGTACCATCCGGGCTGTAAATGTCACAAATAAAACGGGCTACTTTACCTTTTTCAGCAGTCCAAGGGAAAATGACAAAAGTATTTAAATCCGGGTATAAATACATGTCAGATTCTTCAATTCTTACGAACCCTTCGATAGAAGAACCATCAAACATGCACTTGTTGTCAAGCGCTTTTTCAAGCTGGCTAACAGGAATTTCTACGTTTTTAATTGTTCCTAAAATGTCTGTAAATTGCAGACGGATATACTTTACGTTTTCCTCGTTTACTAATTTGACAATATCTTCTCTAGTATACTTTGCCATTTCGCAAAACTCCTCCTCTAAAGGTAAATGTATATAGCAATGCAGTTGCTAATAATGTTAACGGAAGAACCTGGACATATCTCCTTGGCGTGTCGTTTGGCCTTTTTGGAAGCGTCCTGCTTGAATAAGCTCGTTCTTCAAAATCTTACGTAATTCTTCATCGGACATGTTGTGTTTTAATGTCTTTTCAGACTTATCATTGCCCATTTTCTCTTTTTGTGCTTTGGCAAATATTTGTTTTATACCTGCCATATTCACACCTTGGTCGATCAGATGTTTAATTTCCAATAATTTATCGACATCATTAAAAGAAAATAAACGTCGGTTCCCTTCACTTCTGGAAGGAAATACTAATTCATTTTCCTCATAATATCGAATTTGTCTTGCAGATAACTCAGTTAACTGCATCACAACTCCCATTGGAAATAAAGGCATTGAGCGGCGAATTTGATCACTCATCTCAATTTCCTCCTTCTCTATCACATGATTTCATTATATTTGATGTTATATTATGTGTCAACAATATGTAAGGAATCTTTACACCGTTTTTATTCTTTTAGTACTAATAAGTATTCACAATAGACCTTTATCCAAGAGCGATTGTACTCCCCCGCAGACAGCGGTTTTTACATGAGAATATGTAAGTCCCCCTTGAATATACGTAACATACGGCGGTTTTACAGGACCATCTGCCGATAATTCGATACTTGCCCCTTGTACAAAAGTCCCTGCAGCCATAATTACGTCATCCTCGTAACCCGGCATATAGCTTGGATACGGAGTGACATGCGAGTTTATCGGGGAAAAACGTTGAATGGCTTGGCAAAATTCGATCATCATTTCCGCATTATGAAATTCGATGGATTGAATTAAATCTGTGCGCTTTGAATTCCAGTCAGGATTCGTTTTGAGTCCAAGCTTTTCAAACAGCCTCGAAGTAAATACAGCACCTTTTAATGCCTGTCCGACCACATGGGGAGCCAAGAAAAAGCCTTGATACATTTCCTGCAATGCAAAAAGCGAGGCTCCTGCTTCACTGCCTATCCCGGGTGTTGTCATCCGGTAAGAGCAAGCTTTGATCAAATCGGCTTTCCCGACGAGGTATCCGCCCGTTTTCGCAAGGCCCCCGCCTGGATTTTTTATTAATGACCCGGCAATTAAATCGGCTCCGACATGGGACGGTTCTTTTGTTTCCGCAAATTCACCGTAGCAGTTATCAACAAATACAATAAGATCTTCCTTTAATTCTTTTACATAACGAATCATTTCCTCAATTTCATCAATTGTAAATGAAGGACGGTTGGCATACCCTTTTGAACGCTGGATGCCAATGACTTTCGTATGTTTATTTACTGCTTTTGAAACTGCGTCATAATCTATTTTCCCATCGGACTTTAATTCGATAGATCGATAACCGATATTGAAATCCTTTAGAGACCCAGAATTTTTTTCTCCTCGTATACCAACAATTTCTTCAAGTGTATCATATGGCTTTCCTGTCATATAGAGGAGCTCATCTCCGGGCCGCAAGACGCCGAATAACGCAATCCCAATCGCATGTGTGCCGGATATAATCTGCGGCCGCACGAGTCCTGCTTCCCCGCCAAAAACATCGGCATAAATCTGTTCCAGTGTATCTCGTCCCGCGTCATCGTATCCGTATCCGGTGGAAGGGTTGAAATGCGAGTCACTCACCTTATGTTTTCTAAAGCTATCAAGCACCCTAAGTTCATTATACTCAGTAATTTCTTCGATTTTTTGATGGATGGGAGCAATCTCTTTCTCAGTTTCTTCAGCAACCTTCCTTATCTTCTCATCAAACATCTCGTGTTGTAAATACATACAGCTTTCCTTTCTTACTCAAACTTTTTTAGCTCCCCGTAGATTCGGTGGTTCGGATGGGCAAAGCCGCTGATATGATATACTTCAGGTTCTTCAATGAAGGTGGTGCCTTCAATCATCGTTGAAGATTTCATTTCAGCAATCAGCTTGCCATGATCTGCTGGAATTCTCACAGAATAAGGAACAAACAGTTCTTCCTTCATGAAGGACTCCATTTGCTTTTTCAGTCTTGTCCCATCATTTTCATCTTTTACGCTCACCAATACATAATTTTCTTCATGGGAAGGAATAAATTCCTCCGTTTTTTTATCTCTCTTATTATAGACGGTCAGCCGCGGAATTTTATCTGCTTCTAGCTCGGTTAAAAGATTTTTCACTGTCGCTTGATGCCCTATATTATCTTCATTTGAGGAGTCGACGACGTGCAGGATGACGTCCGCTTCCCTCACTTCTTCTAATGTAGAACGAAAAGCAGCGATAAGCGTCGTCGGCAAATCTTGTATGAAGCCAACTGTATCTGACAATAAAAGAGTATAACCATTCTCCAGCTCCATCCTTCTTGTCATTGGGTCAAGCGTGGCAAATAACAAGTCCTCTTCAAAGCTTTCTGAGCTTGTCAGCTTATTAAACCACGTCGATTTCCCTGCGTTCGTATATCCAACAAGAGCTGCTTGCAGAACGCCATTTTTCTTCCGTCGATCACGGTACCTGCTTCTGTGCCTGACGACAGTTTGCAGCTGCGATTCTATTTCATGGATTCTGCTGCGAATATAGCGCCTGTCAGTTTCAAGCTTCGTTTCACCTGGTCCTCGTGTTCCGATTCCACCGCCCAGGCGAGATAAGTTCATCCCTTGGCCAACCAGACGCGGCAACATATATTTTAACTGGGCAAGTTCGATTTGCAGCTTGCCTTCTCGTGTTCGTGCTCTACCCGCAAAAATATCTAATATTAACTGTGTACGATCAATCACTTTCGCTTCAATCGTGGAAGCTAATACCCTTAGCTGGCTTGGCGAAAGCTCATCATTAAAAATGACCAGATCCACACCCGATTCTTTCGTGAATGCAGCAAGCTCCTCGAGTTTTCCTTTTCCAATGAATGTAGAGGAATCAGGAGAATGACGTTTTTGAGTAAAAATGGAGACAACCTCTCCTTGTGCTGTTTTCGTTAAAGAAGAAAGCTCTTCCATCGAGTACTCAAATCGTTCATCTGACACATGGGGCAGCTGGCAGCCAACAAGTATGACCTTTTCATGAATATCGTCTAATAGGTTCAAATACATGTTCCTTTCCTTGTTACTTCCGAATAGATTAATCTTATCAGACTGTGACTTCAGTTGCCAGAAATCTTCTGCAAAAGAAAACCCGCCGATCGTGAAGACAGCAGGTTACAAATTATCAGCAGATGTCGCGTGTTCTTCCTTAAAAGTTATATCTTGGCTCATTATTGTCATTAAGTCACTCCGTAAATAGGAATCACCCATGAGCAGTCTCATCGCCTGAGAACGGATCGATTTTTCAATAATGTTGCGCACGTAACGGCCGTTGCTGAACTTTTCCGGGCTGGTCGTGCTTTTAACCGTCATTAAGTGATCCTTAAGCTTCCACTCTGCTTCTGAACTGAACTGGTATTCACGCTCTGACATCATCCGTTTTGAAATTTCCATCAACTGCTGAACGGTATAGTCCGGAAAATCGATATTGATCGGAAATCTAGATTGAAGACCTGGATTCAGCAGCAAAAACTGTTCCATTTCTCTCGAATAGCCTGCCAGGATGAGAATAAATTCGTGCTGCTTATCTTCCATATGCTTCACTAACGTATCGATTGCTTCTTTTCCGAAATCCTTTTCTCCGCCTCTTGCAAGAGAATAGGCTTCATCAATAAAAAGAATGCCCCCCATTGCTTTCTTTATCAAATCCCTAGTCTTTTGCGCGGTGTGCCCAATGTACTCCCCGACCAAATCTGCACGTTCCGCTTCGATCAAATGGCCTTTGGTAAGAACGTTCATTTCAAAAAATAGCTTTCCCACTAGTCTGGCGACCGTCGTTTTTCCCGTTCCAGGATTGCCTTTGAACATCATATGGAGTGCTTGCTTGCCCGCTTTTAACCCTTGTTCTTCGCGCTTTTTATTAATAAAGATCCAAGCGTAGATCTCTTTAATATTCTTTTTCATTTCTTCCATCCCTACGAGAGTTCCCAGTTCCTTTTCAATTTCCCTTAAAATTCCGTGCTTCGTCTCATTTTTTTGCATGGCTTTTTGATATTCCGCTTCAGCTTCTTTTTGATCAAGAACATTTTTTTGCCCATTAAGAATAATATTGATTTGGCCATTTTCTTTATACGTTACCGCTCTCTCCATCCCAGTGTTCACCTCACACATTAGTCTATGCGATTTCGAATGCATCCGTGACAAATGCCTATGTTCTTTTAAGGCTACTCCTATTGTATTCACGAAAAGCCTGGGCAAACCCCATTTAATTGGATCATAGAGATTGATATATATGTAAATGCATACTTACTTATTACAAAAAAAACAGCCTCTTCAATGAGAGGCCTTTGTTAATTGGTTACGAAAGAATATCAACGACAAACTGTGACCATGTTTCCAGTCTGTTATAAAGGTCTTTTTTCTTCAATTCTGATACGGGCAGCCAGTACCCCCGGATTTGTTCGGTTTCTCGAACAGCAACAGCGGCATCGTCTTTTAGCTCAAGAGCGGATAAAATTCCGATATGGACGGCGCCCACATTTGTTTCGTCATCGTTGATTAAACCGATAGCTGTCATTCCGAGCTTGTCCGGTTCATTTATAATGAGCTCTTCTTCAAGCTCACGATCTGTATTGATTTTCAATAGCTCTTGAAAGGATTGACCGGGCTCCATATTCATATGCCCGCCAAAGCCTAACGAAAGCTTATTATGCAGCCTTGCTTCTCCGCCGCCTGAAAGTCTTTCATAAACAAATACTTCATCCTTGCGTTTAATCACTACATAAGGTATCGGCTGTTTGAATTCCGGCGCTTCCTCTGCATCGCCTCTTCTCATTTCGGAAAAATGCTCGGCAATTTGCCCCATAATTTTCGAAACCAATTCCTCATTGCCCGTAAGCCCTTGGAATGTTAGCGTTTCATCAGCAAATACTTCTTTTCTTGGTACGACTAAAATGATTTCATCCATTTTTCCCATCGTTGTTACCTCCAGTACATGTAAAAAGAGCAGATGTTACACCTGCTCTTGTTTTTCCTTTTCTGTAAAGTAAAAATCCTCGTCCTTTATCGGTTCCACGGTTGCTTTTTTGTAGCCGTTGCCCTTCATGCTGAAGAAATCATGGGACTTCGTCTTCGTATTCAGCCCGTTTAATACGATTGGGTTGATCTCTTCATCCTCAAAATAAGGATCGAAGCCAAGGTTCATCAGCGCTTTGTTTGCATTGTAGCGGATAAATTTTTTCACGTCGTGGGAAAGCTCAACCTGGTCATAAATATCCTCTGTATATGCAAGCTCGTTTTGATAAAGGGTGTCTAACAGCTCGAGAGAAAAAGTCTTCAGCTCTTCCTTGACCTCTTCAGGTTGCTTTCTATAAATTTCTTGAGCAAGCAGGCCGACATATACTCCGTGAATCGATTCATCGCGAAGAATCAAATTAATGATCTCGCCGCTTTGCATCAGCTTGCCCTGTCCATAGAAATAAAGAGGATAATAGAAGCCGCTGTAGAACAAAAAGCTCTCTAAATAAACCGAAGCGACCATGGCTTTAAATAATGAAATCTCGTCATCCTTTTTGATCTTTTCATAAATTCCTACGATGATCTCAGCCTTTTTTTGCAAGTATTTGTTTTCTTTTACCCACTCAAATACCTCATTAATGGTCTCGGTCGGAGCAAGAGTCATAAAAATATTCGAATATGATTTGGCATGGACCGCGTTTTCCATCATTGCCATAAAGTTCAGCACCGCTTTTCGCTGGTGGCCTTGAACGTGCTCCGCGATGATTGGCATACCGGTGTTGCCTTGCTCTGTATCAAGAAGAGTCAGTCCTGCAAGCACCTTCATGTATGTGTCCTGCTCATTTGCACCGAGATATTTCCACGTTAACAAATCTCCATTTAAAGAAATTTCCTCAGGCAGCCAAAATTGCTTCACATTTTGGTTATAGAACATTTGTGTAAAGTCATCTTCGTGCTTTGACCAGTTCGCAGCGTCATAAATTTTCGTCAATCTTTTGTCTCTCCTTTTGCTTACCCGCTTTTTTAGCAGCCGGTTTGTCTTTCCGGCTGCTAATTGATCCGGGGTGGTTCATTAAACGACACAAGACAGACAGCTTTCTTGCCCTGTATCCTTCGTCCTTGCATAGTACAACGTTTTAATGCCCTTATGGTGGGCATAAAGATCAATTCTGTTTAAGTCGCGTGTCGTCATCGTATCCTTCAGGAACAGCGTGAAGCTGATTCCCTGATCGACGTGCTGCTGGATCGTCGAAATCATGTCAACAACTTTAAACATGTCCATATCATATGCCTCTTTATAGAAAAACCAGTTTTCTGGAGCAAGCCCAGGCATCGGATAATACGTTTTTGAATTTCCATAGGTTCTTTCTTCAATACGTTCCATGATCGGCATGACAGAAGCCGTGCTGGATTGAACATACGAAATCGAACCAGTCGGCGCAATACAAAGCCTGTAGCTGTGATAGAGCCCGTTCTCTTTGACAAATTCTTTTAGTTTTTTCCAATCCTCAATTGATGGAATATGCATCCCTGCAAACAACTTGGCGATTTTATCAAATTTCGGTGTAAAGCTTTGCTGAATGTATTTATCAAAATACTCCCCCGTTGCATAAGCGGAGCCTTCATATTGATAAAAGGTTTCCCCTTTTGCTTTGGCGATTTCTGCGGACCGCTCAATGGAATAATAATTCACCATCATAAAATACGTATTGGCGAAGTCTCTTGCTTCTTCACTTTCGTACGGGATATTGTTCTGTGCCAAATACCCGTGAAGGTTCATCGCGCCGAGGCCGATAGATTTCATCGCTCTGTTTGCTCTTTTTACCGCTGGTGCGTTTTTAATGCTTGTCGTATCCGAAACATGAGTAAGGGAATCGACAGCAAGCTTTACTGTATGCTTCAAAGATTTATTGTCCATCGTATTTAAGATATTTAATGAACCAAGGTTGCAGGAAATATCAAGCCCGATTTCATCCTTTTCATCATAATCTGTATAAGAAGAAACCTGCGATGCCTGAAGCACTTCGGAGCAAAGGTTGGAAAATTTCACTTTGCTGATATGATTTAAGGCATGAACATTGTTGACGTTATCCTGGAACATGATGTAAGGATAGCCTGACTCTGATCGTAACAGTGCCAGTTTTTCCAACAGCTTACGAGGGTTGATTTTTTCTTTTTTAACCTTTGGATTTTCGACTAGCTTGTCGTACATAAGGTTCATATCGAGTTCATCCATATGCTCCCCGTATTCCTTATAAACTGTATGCGGATAAAAAACGTAAGCCCCCTTATCCTCTTTTGCCAGTTCGACAAACTTATCCGGAATGACAACGCCAATCGATAACGTTTTAACACGGACATCCTCATCGGCTGAAATCTTTTTTGTATCAAGAAAATCGTTTATATCCCGATGAAAAATATTCAAATAAGCGCTGCCTGAGCCTTGCCTTTGCCCCATCTGATCAGCATACCTGAACGCGTTATCTAGAAGCTTCATGACGCCGACAACCCCTTTTGTGGCATTCTCAACGTCTTTGATGGCCTCGCCTTTTGCCCGCAGCTTGGAAAGATTCAAAGAAACTCCGCCGCCGAGCTTCGACAGCTGCATGGAGATGTCGATTGCTCTTGAAATGTCATTTAAAGAATCGTTAATTTCTAAAAGGAAACAGCTGACAAGCTCGCCTCTTCTTTTACGTCCTGCATTTAAGAAGGTCGGCGTGCTTGGCTGGTATTCCTGATTAATCATCAAACGGACGAATTCTTTCGCTTTACCTGCATCCCCGTTCGCAAAGAACAATGCGACAATTGCGATTCTGTCTTCATATCGTTCGAGAATCTTTTTCTTGTCGTTCGTTTTTAGCGCGTAATCATTATAAAATTTAAACGCACTCATAAAGGAAGGAAAACGGAATTTTTTATCGTAAGCTGTCTTAAAGACTTGTTTAATTTCTTCGAACGAATATTGACTTAAAAATTCTCGCTCGTAATAGTCGTTTTCTATTAAATAATCAATTTTTTCTTTCAAATCGTGAAAAAATACTGTGTTTTGATTTATGTAGTCAACGAAATAGCTATGTACAGCTTCCTTATCCTTCTCAAATTGGAATTTCCCTGATTTTTGAATCATAATTTCATTATTTAACTGTATCCATTTTGGCACTTGATTCTGTGACAACTTTCTCTACCTCCTGATTGAACAAATCAACGTCTTTCGCTGTTCCGCTAAGTTCGAATTTGTGGATGATCGGGACTTGGTAAGAACGAGATATTCGATCAGCACTCCCCGCAAAAAACTCTCCCCAATTTTTGTTGCCGCTGGCCGCGACACCTATTAAATGCTTTCCGTTTTTGTCGAGAAAATCCTTAGTCGATTGCGGAACTTCTCCGAAATTTGTCGTGTAGGTAACAAGAATGAAGGGGGAATTGATATCCTCCACCTCATCTACGTGTTCTTTCGAATAATGTTCGATTTTCTCCATAAACCGTCTAACATTTCCTGTTTTCGAATCAAAAATGACTTGAACCATTATCGAATCACAACCCAAACAAGTAATCTATCTAACACAATATATAGTATAATAACTTGTCCAAAAACACAACATATTGATCTCGATTCATTCGTACGTTTTTAAAAAGAAGAAGAGCAGAATGCAGCTTTCTTCCGCATCCTACTCGGCATAATGAAAAGTCGATGTTTATCATAACATGAAAAAAAATTATGATGTAGACTAGACTTTTATTTATTTTTTTTGTAAGTAATGCATTTTAATTCTTCACAAATTTCTTCAATTTCAGCCTCTATCCCCAATTCTTTAACTAACGTTTCAATTGCGGTCTTAATCGAAGCTTCGCGAATCAGTTCCTTACCGTTTAAAGAGATGCTCGTGCCGTATTCAAAACAGGAGTCATCTTCACATGTTTCTTCCCAATGTGAAATCGTAATTTTTTGTTTCATTTTATACCATACTTTCGTATTTTAGTTTTTAAGCGAATCTATTCTAGTGTAGCTGATTTTGTCCCTGGCTGTAAAACAAGAAGACCTGCATACACAATATTTGAATCAACATCTCGGGGAAATATATGGACGAGTTCCAGGGGCGTTTTATTTTTTTCTAGCTTTCCTTTTCTATACCTTAATATTTCTATTTTTTATTGCCAAGGACATGGCTTCAATGTCAGGCGAAAGGCTGCGGTCACTTGTAATCTCCGGCACAATGGATCTTATGTTTTCGTATAGCTTTTTAGTTTTAGGTGCCAGTTTTTCCGGTCCCCGAATAGAAGCCGCTTGAGCAGCGCAAATCGCTTCGATTGCCAAAATCCGTCTGCTATTCTCTATGATTTGATAGGCATGCCTTGCTGCCGTCGTCCCCATGCTCACATGATCCTCCTGATTTGCTGAGGAAGGGATACTGTCAACGCTTGCGGGATGGGCAAGTGTCTTATTTTCGGAAACGAGAGAGGCTGCTGTGTATTGGATAATCATTAACCCGGATTCAAGGCCGGGTCTTGGGCTCAAGAATGCAGGCAGGTCATTGAGCTGCGGGTTTACGAGACGCTCCACCCTTCTTTCTGACATACTTCCCAATTCAGCCATTCCTATTCCTAAAAAATCCATAGCAAAGGCAATCGGCTGACCATGGAAATTACCGCCTGAAATTATCTGTCCGCTGTCTGTAAATACGAGAGGATTGTCTGTTGCCGAGTTGATTTCAATCAACAGTTTTTCCTCGGCATACTTTAACACTTGACGTATAGCTCCATGAACCTGAGGGATGCAGCGGAGAGAATATGCATCCTGCACCCTAAGCTCGCCTTGCTTTGTCGTAAGAAGGCTGCCTTTCAAGTAGGATAAGATCGAAGCGGCTACTTCGGCCTGCTCAATATGAGGTCTCACAGCATGCGTTTCCGGGAAAAGAGCATCTACAATCCCGCGCAAGCTTTCAAAAGTTAAAGAAGCTACTGCATCGGCAAAATGCGCGAGATCATTCGCTTCGAGATAGGAAATCGTGCCAAGTGCAGTCATTGCTTGCGTTCCGTTTATAAGAGCAAGGCCTTCTTTCGCTTTTAAACGGATCGGCTGAAGTCCGGCCTTCTTAAGCGCCGCTCTGCCATTCATTTTATGTCCTTTGTATATCGCTTCTCCTTCGCCGACAAGAACCAATGCCAGATGTGATAATGGGGCAAGGTCTCCGCTCGCGCCCAGTGATCCTTGGCTTGGGATAATCGGATATAGGCCCGCATTAATGCAATCGACAAGCAGCTGAATCGTTTCTCGCCGTACACCGGAATACCCTTTCGCCAGCGCATTCGCCCGCAATAAAAGCATCGCTCTGCTGACATTTTTAGAAAAAGGCTCTCCTATTCCGCATGCGTGGCTTCTGATGAGGTTCAGCTGCAGCTCTTCTGTGTCACTGGCAGAAATAACTGTATCGCTTAGTTTTCCAAATCCGGTATTCACTCCATACATAACCTTACCCATCTTTAAGTGACTGTCAATAACGGCTCTGCTTCCATCAATTTTAGTCCAAGCTTCATCCTTGATCCGAACAGAAGCTTCTCCATTCAAGATCGATCGAATTTCGTGAAAGCCAAGGTCATTTCCGTTTAATTGAATTTCCATCGGGCAAGCTCCTTTTCTTTTTTGCCTATAAAAAAGAGCGCTACATCAAGGACATATACAACTCCTGGACATAACTCCCTAGAATCTAAAATTTGTTAGGTTTGTGCGTTGAATTACATTTTATGTGAATGGATTTAAAAATAGTCGAATGTAAAAGAGTCATACAAGGGTAATTTAGGAGAGCTACCGAAACGCTAAACACATCAATTCAGTAAAGATGTCGTGCTCTTAACCGAGCCATACTCTGTGGATCAGTAGGGAAAGTAAAAAGCCTGATAATTGCAATTTTGCCATTAACAGAATTTCGAATTTACAACTATATCTTACCACATAAAAGCAGCAATTGTTACTTCCAAATAATTTTTTATAATAAATCCCCATTCCTTTATTACGATAGATGATTAATTTATCAGTGGAATAAAGCGATGATTCCAACATTTAACACAAAGAGCTCAAAATAATATATTATTTTAAAATAACGAAATTAAAACAAAAAAAGAACCAATCCTTTGTTTAGGATTAGTTCTCCGTGTGCTATTCAAGCTCAAGATTAACGTTTTTTTGCGGAGAGAAAGTAGAAATAGCATGCTTATAAATAAGCTGCTGCTTTCCTTCTGTTTCAAGCAACACGGTAAAATTATCAAAGCCTTTCACCTGTCCGCGCAACTGAAAGCCGTTTAACAAGAACACAGTAACATAAACATTATCTTTGCGGATTTGATTTAAGACCTGGTCCTGAATATTTATCTGTTTCATGTTTTGTCCTCCTTGGTATGTATCACTATTTGTTAATGTTTCGATTAAAATTTGAGCTTTCCTGCTATATACGAAAAAATTTCGTGTTTTTTCTTCTCAAAGTCTAGAGGATCTGACATATCAAACCATTGAACTTCCATTTTATTTCGAAACCATGTCAATTGCCTTTTTGCATATCTTCTGCTGTTTTGTTTTAAGGCAGCAACTGCTTCTTCAATACTAATGTCTCCATCCAAATATGTATAAAACTCCTTATAGCCAATTGCTTGTATGGATTGGCAATTGGTCAATCCATCCTGATAAAAACCTCTTACCTCTTCAAGAAGACCATCTACCATCATTTGGTCGACCCTTCGATTGATCCGATCATACAGCTGTTCTCTTTCCATCGTCAAACCGACTAGAGCCGTATCATATAGGTACCCGCTTTTTTGGTTTGCTGTTTGGTCCGTTTTGGTCCTCCCTGTAGTATGAAGAACCTCCAATGCCCGAACCACTCTTCGTACATTATTCGGGTGAATGTTTTTTGCCGATTCAGGATCTCGCTCTGCAAGCAAATGATAGAGATACATATTTCCTTTTTCTTGGGCGGTTTTTTCAAGCTTTTTTCGAAATAGAGGATCACCTGATTCTACCGTAAAGGAATAATCTGACAATACCGCTTCAATATAAAGGCCAGTACCGCCTACAATCATCGGTAATTTTCCCCGCGAGGATATTTCGCTGATTTTTTTTCTGGCCAGTTCTTGAAATTCAGCAGCAGAGAAAGATTCGCAAGGTTCTTTTATATCAATTAAATGATGGGAAATTCCTTGCATTTCTTCTGCTGTGATTTTAGCAGTGCCAATATTCATTTGTTTATAAACCTGCATGGAGTCGCCGCTGATAATTTCAGCATCCAGCATATCTGCCAGTTGAACGCTGAGATTTGTTTTACCTACAGCTGTTGGTCCGATCAATACAGCGACCTTTTCTTTTCCTGCCAAATCAATCACTCTCTTTATTGAAGCTGTCTATCATTATAACATTATCCATCAACAAATATCTATACAGAGGATACCCATTCACAGAAAGTTTAAACCGCTTACCAGTTTAATGGTTCATTTCCGACAATTTCAAACGTTTTGCCACGGTACGAATGCCTGTGACGTTCTTTTTCACCTTCTTGGTAAACGACTCCCCCATGGGGAATATCAACAGGTTCATTGTATGCAAGATATGTGGAGCCGCTAAGTAAATGATAATGCGTCCCGTCAACACTTGGAATCGCAGGACCCGAAATCCCATAATACCTGTGATAATGCCCGTTTTCAAAGGAAACTACTCCCGCAAAAAAGTGAGTGTGCTTGTCGTAATTGCTACCGTTTGACGGCTGAGAAAATCCTTCAATCAAGTGATAATGCCCAATCTCTTTTGAGGTTATTATCCGGTATGCATGGACATGGGAAGGCTTTCTTTCCCAATCTGATTGATAAAGCGGCAATTGATCCACTCCCAACTAGATTAGTGATTTTAGATGATGATACAACCGGGTGGTCTAATACCCAAGCAAATAAAACTAGGCTGAATACATTAATTTTATATAGATGAAAAATATTGAATGGAGGAAAATAAAACATGACACAATTCCCGCCGTTTGTTGGTGAAACAGACGAAAGAATCCGGCCATTTGGTTTCGGCCGTCCATGGTATGGATTTGGCAGGCCTTTTGGCTTTTGGGGTGCAGGACCATTTGTCGGCGGTCTCGTCGGAGGATTAGTCGGAAGCGCTCTCATCAGTCCCTTTTACTACCCGCCGTATCCGTACCCTTACCCTTATCCGCCGTATCCATATTATTATTAATATGCACTGGCCCAAAAAGCGGGCCAGATTACATAAGAATTTTTGGGAGAACTTCCGCTTCCAGCTCAATTTGAACATTTCCCTTTATCGCTCGGGAGATCATACATGCATTCTCTGCCTTTTCTGCAAGCTTGTATGCTAATGACACATCCTTTTTTTCGGCATCAGCTTTAAGCTCGATCTTGGGACGGTGAATGATCTTTTTATACGTGAAAATTCCATTGGTCACGTCAACAATTCCCTCGGAGGTCATTGATAATGTGTTTTTTTCAAGTCCGCTCCGTTCCATCATCGCGGCAAGGGTAATAATATAGCACGTTGAGGCTGCTCCAAGTAGCATTTCATCCGGGTTTGTCCCCACTCCCGGGCCGTCCATTTCAGGCGGAATCGATATATTCGTTTGCAGACCGCCGCACGAAATCTCCCCAACACTGTTTCTGCCGCCAGTCCAGTGCGCTTGTAAATGAAAGTGATGTTCAGCCATCTACCTCAACTCCTCCTGTGATTCCTTACAAAGCCCATTATAGAGCCCGCGAGTAAAAAAACAAAGAAATTGAAATGAATCCATTAAAATATGAGGTTGTAGATAATGATTCCCACAATCCAAATTGGTGTAGTCACTAGAACACCAATAATAAGACCTTTGAAAAATAAATTTTTGCTTTCCATTTGCAGCTTCACTCCTATATGAATGCTATCGGCTGTCTAACTAAAGATGTTAATACACGATGAAAAGAAACATGAAAAAGTATAAATGACAATCGTTTTAAGTATCTATGAGACGAAGATGGACATAGCAAAGGTTTCACAAACGAAAGAAAACCCTCTGTTCATAGAACAAAGGGCTGTAAATCTACTTGTTTATATAGGTGATATCCATGTCAGAAGCTCCAGTTATTTCTAGATCTTTAGGGACACGCAAATAGATAACTTCCATAGGGGTGAAGGTCGACCCATCTTCCTTGCTCTCTCCCATGAATTGCTCGTCTGTAAACTGCCTGATTGGAAATTCTTTGCTGTATAGGCCAAGTTCAATTTGTATTGGCTCAGGGCTGTCAATTATCAAGCTTTCTTCGTTTAAACGAACGTTGACTGAAGGGAGTTTGCTTATTTTAAAACCTTCCAAGATTGTATCTGTTGCAAAATATATCGCTTCTATCGTTCCATCTGTGCCTTGTTTTCTTTCGATCACTATTGACGGATCTATATACCCTTCAATGTTGAGCTGCTTCAATTGATACTGAAACTTCCACTGCTTCTTTTTATATCGGGGATCAATATCTCCAAGCCTGCCGTCATGTACTAAATTGTCAAATTCTCTTAACTCTTTGTTAGCTGTTTCGGGTTGAACTTTCCCTCCAACTGCTGGGCTTTTTTCAGGCAGCATATAAAACAAAAGAACGGATACGAGCAAGGCGGCAACATAGCTTGCAAAAATCCAATACGTTCTTTTCAGGCTCACATATTTTCCTCTGGTGATTGCTTTTTTTCGCCGAAAGATAAGTAACAAAATTAACAAAATAATGAGAAAAGGAATGATTTGTATTAGTGCTAACATTAAGTTCTCACATCCAATTTATCTGACATAAGAATCGTTATCGTATAGAGAATAGCTACCGTTCCGATGATTTTCAGAAAAAATATGAAAACTGAAGGTTCAAGAAAGTAATATTCAAAAAAGCGGACTATCCATCCTTCATTACCTTGCTCTGCGCTGATAAACATTGAACCTAGTAAAAATACAGGCACAGTTGCAATAAAAAGCTTGTGAATTTGAACAAGATAACCAATCACGTAGCCGAACGCAGAAAAGAAAAACACATACAGTGTTGTCATTATTATGCCAAGAAGCAATTCTGAAGGAGATGCCAGATGACTATATTCTCTAATAATCGAATAATCAAAAAAATACATCAGAACCTTTTGCAAAAAACCTGAAAGAATCCCGCATGCCCCTCCGATAATGCTTGCTGTCAGCAAAAATAAAATATTCGATAAGTGGCTGCTGATCCGGTTGCTGACAAACGTAAAATCATCGTATCTATACGCTTTTGTTGTAATGATGATTGCGCTGATAAATCCCCAAAGCAGCGTAAACGCAATGATTACATCTGATGAGTATTTATTCACCGTTAAATCAATCGTACTAGTGCTGCTTCCAGATGACGAGGTAGATCCAAATGACATGAGGATTGCAATCATCTGAACCATAACAAGCGAGCTAAAAACATTTGAATAGGATTTCAACTTATATAAGTATTGCTTTTTTACCACTTCTGCTAATCTAGCGTTTGCTAAAGACATCATCAATTCCCCCTTTTGCTTCATCTGTCAAGTATTCGCAAAGATCAGCTAGATCGACAGCTGTAAAGTCGAGTCCCTCTATTTTGGCTCGCTGCAATTCTGCCTCTGACCATTCATTTTTAACAGCGAGATATTCACTATTCGTTCCTATTCTTTTCCGATAAAATATTTCACTATTTACCGTCCATCTATTAATGGTTTCTTCCTTTCCTTTGATTCCGATCGCCAATTCCTTTAACTCAGCCACGGGCATATGTAAATAGTTTCTGCCGTTTTTGATCAGCAGGATATCCTCAAGAACAGCCTCCATTTCATGCAGATGGTGGTTCGAAATAATAATCGTTCGGGGATGATCAAGATAATCCTTAAGCAGCGCCTTGTAGAAATCCTTCCGAGCAGCAGAGTCCATTCCCGTTGTGGGTTCATCAAATATCGTCAATGCACAGCGTGCTGATAGCCCGATTATCATGTTGTACGTGCTTCTCATTCCTTTTGAAAGACTGTCATATTTTTGCATAGGATGAAAAGAAAAATAGGAAAATAGCCGATTCGCCAGATCCATGTCCCAGTTTGGATAAAATCTCTTCATTTCTTCTAATATTTCCGTAAGATTTAACGAATCGGGCAGATTGATATCCTCATCTACAAATATCGTATTCATCGAAACTTTCAAATTATTAAATGGTCGTTCTGAAAAAACTTTCACCTCTCCGGACGTCTCTCTTGACAACCCTGCTAAAAGCTTCAAAAGAGTTGTTTTTCCAGCGCCATTTCGCCCGATCAAGCCAGTTATCGAATTCTCACGAATGTGAAACGATATGTTATTCAAGGCTTTTTTATTGCCGTAGGATTTTGATAGTTGTGTACATTCAACAACATTCATTTTCCATCCTCCTCACTTTCTGCTCTTGCTTTTTGAATCATTTGCAGCAGTTCATCTTCACATACCTGCAATCTGCGGGCTTCCAACACGACTTCCCACACAAGCCGCTTCAAATGCTGCTCTTTTCGTTTCGTCACAATCAATTTCTTTGCATCAGCCGTTACAAACATACCGAGCCCTCTCTTCTTGTATAAAATATTTTCATCAGCCAGTATATTTAGTCCTTTTGCTGCAGTCGCCGGATTTATTGTAAACATCTCTGCCAGCTGGTACTGGGAATAAACCTTTTGATCACTGGAAAAATTGCCGTTCAATATTTCTGTTTCAAGCCATTCAGAAATTTGAATATAAATTGGTTTTGTATCATCTGTATTAGGGATCAAAGTCAGTCCCCCTCCCTGGCATAGTGCATTAGTGTTGTAATGTAGTATATAATAAATATAGAGTTGAAGCAATCAGTTTTACGCAAACAAAAAAAGAGCGTCTCATATAAAAGAGACACTCTTTGTTGAATTGCTGATTTTAGTTTTCACTCTCTTGATCATAATCTGGTGCAAACGCCTTTTTAACAAATAGTGAAATGATTAAAGCTGTCACACATAAGGCTAATGCAAACCAATAAGCATGGTGCACCCCTTGTGTCATCGCTTCATTTTGAATCTGCTCGCTTACCGGAGCTGATTGACCTTCTAAGAAACTTTTTCTGCTCTGGGTCATAATGCTTACAAAGATCGAAACACCAAGTGCACCTGCGACGGGTTGTAATGTATTCGCAATTGCCGTCCCATGCGGATATAATTTCTTAGGTAATTCATTTAATGCATTCGTTTGGGCAGGCATCATCATCGCTGAAATCGACAGCATTAATAAGATGTATGCAATGATAAACGACCAAACCTGGATCGAAGGATTAATGTTGCTAAAAAACAGCATGACCCCGACCAAAACAATAGAACCAGGTATCATTAGCTTCCTTGGTCCATATTTATCGAATAAAGTACCCATTAATGGTGACATTAAGCCGTTTAATAACGCTCCCGGCAGCAGCACAAGACCTGCGAGCTTAGCAGAATATCCGAGCGGCCCCTGCAGATACATCGGCATCACAATTTCAGATGCAAACATTGCCATGATGACGATGATAAAAAGAGCAATACCTTTTGAATAGTTTTTATATTTAAATACCCGGACATCTAATAATGGCTCATCTAACTTCAATTGCCGTATGACGAAAAGCAATAAACTGATGAAGCTGACTAACAGAACTGAAATGATCGTTAGTGATCGAAAACCTTCCGGATCCTCTCCAACGCTGCTGAATCCGTAGATGATTCCCCCAATCCCGATGGAAGATAAAATAATCGATAAAACATCTACACTAGGGCGAGTAACCTCTCCAACGTTTTTCAAATATTTCATGGCAAATAAGATGGAGAATACAGCAAAAGGAATGACGGTGATAAATAACCAGCGCCAGCCTAATAAGTCAACGATCACACCGGACAGGGTCGGGCCGATCGCCGGAGCAAACATAATAACTAACCCAAATGTTCCCATGATTTTCCCGCGAACTTCAGGGCGATAAAGTAAAAGCAAAGCATTCATAATAATCGGTATTAACAATCCGGTACCAACTGCTTGAATCATCCGCCCAGTTAACAACATCGGAAAATTGACAGCACAAGCAGCAATAACTGTCCCAATCAAAAAAACTGTCATAACTCCGATAAACATTTGCCTCGTAGTAAACCATTGAATTAATATTGCAGAGATCGGCATTAAAACTCCCATAACGAGCATAAATCCAGTTGCCAGCCATTGAACAGTAGGCGCATCGATATTAAATACTGCCATGAGCTCAGTTAATGCAATATTCAGCAAGGTTTCATTTAATATTGCAAAAAATGCGCCAATCATAAATGTAATAAGAATCGCTCTTGAATTAATCTTTTGTTCCATACAGTTCCTCCAACAATTTTATCATAAAAATCAATCGATTATTTCATGCCTTCGTTTCTAACTAAAAGACAAAAACCCCCTATCTATTTTCTTCAATAAGGGGTCATGATCAACACATACTTAATAAAGCAGACAAGCTTCCATGTGCTTCAACAATCCTATTTCAGAAATAGAATCATATTTTTTGTTTTCTGAATAGGAAAAAGCACAAACTCTAAGGACGTTTTATGCTTTGAAATATCCATAAAAGCACAGATTTTCAATAAAACATGTACTTTTTTCACTTTATTCTAATTGAAAAAAATTATGGATGTCAAGATTTTTGATTAAGACATTCAAGTATTCCTTCTACGCTAAAAAGCCGGCATTCCATTTATTATGGAACACCGGTTTTTTTACATTACACGCTTAAACATCTTTTCCATCTCATAAGAAGTAAAGTGGATAATGATAGGCCGTCCATGCGGGCACGTAAATGGTTCGGACGTTGTTCGAAGCTCGTCCAAAAGGGCCTTCATGTCCTCCTGCTTTAAATAGTGATTCGCTTTGATGGAGCCCTTACAGCTCATCATGATGGCGGCTTCTTCTCTCAGCTTTTTGATATCGGCTTTTTTCTCCTCCAATACTTGCTGGATGATGTCTTCGATGATCATGCTTTCCTCGCCATTTGGAAACCATGATGGATGTGAGCGAACGATGTAGCTGTTAGATCCGAACGATTCCAAGAAGACGCCAACCCGTTCAAGCTCATGCTTATATTCATCAATAATGACAGCTTCATGACTTGAATAGTGAAGAGTAAGCGGCACGAGCAATTCCTGGAGCTCGTGCTCGACCTGCCCTACTTTTTCACGAAAGTATTCATACTTTATCCGCTCTTGGGCAGCATGCTGGTCAATAATATACAAGCCATTTTCGTTTTGCGCTAGAATATACGTTCCGTGCATTTGTCCGATTGGATACATCACGGGTACTCTTTCTTCAGGAATCACTTTTTCGATGGGTTCTTCTTCCTGCTCGATCGAGGTTGAAGGCATCTCCTCTTCCTGCGCTTCCTCATGAACGGATTCCTGGTAGCTGGATTCTTCATCTCTACTCTCTGTAATCAGGTCTTCTGTTTTAAAATGAGACTCATAAACAGGAGGTTTTTCAACCTTTCGTTCCATAAGCTTTTCAGATTGTGAGTCCAGAGACAAAGTTTGCTGCTCATTTTTTCCTGCAGCTGAAGTCCGTTTTGGCGGAGCCACACTAGGAATCAGCTGCTTTCTTTGGAATTGGTTCTTCACTCCATCTGAAATCAATGTATGCAATTCCGATTCTTTACTGATTCGGACTTCCAGCTTTGAAGGATGCACGTTGACATCAACTAGTATCGGATCCATTGTAATTTCTAAATACACAATCGGATGCCGCCCGATCGGCAAAAGCGTGTGGTATCCCTCTTCGATTGCTTTTGAAAGCGAGAAATTGCGAATATACCGGCCGTTGATGACGGTAGATATATAGCTTCTTGAAGCCCTGGTCACTTCGGGAAGCGAAAGATAGCCTTTTACATTAAAATCAAGGGATTGAACGTGAATAGGAATCATCTTTTTGGCAATCGCCGTACCGTAAATTGACGCAAGAACATGCCTGACGTCGCCATTTCCGCTCGTTTTCAGTATTTCTTTGCCGTTATGCCGCAAGCGGAATGATACGTCCGGATGGGCAAGTGCCAGCCGATTCAACAGGTCAGTAATGTTTCCTAGCTCCGTATGAATGGTCTTCATATATTTAAGCCGTGCCGGCGTGTTAAAGAAAAGCTGTGTGACCGTAATTTCCGACCCCTGCCTTCCAGAAGCCTTGCCTTCAGCTATCAGCTTTCCGCCTTGAAAAGTTAAATGCGAGCCTGCCTCTTGGCCCGTGCTTGTCACTAGCTCCAAATGGGAAACGGAGGCGATGCTGGGAAGCGCCTCTCCGCGAAAACCTAACGTTCTCACTCGGAACAAATCATTTTCGTCTTTGATTTTGCTGGTTGCGTGTCTGGAAAATGCGGTCTTGGCATCTATTTCCGACATCCCCTCGCCATTATCTCTCACTTGAATGGAGGATAATCCCGCTTCTTCAATATCTACCTCAATGACGGTGCTATTTGCATCAATTGAGTTTTCCACCAGCTCCTTAACGACCGATGCCGGCCGTTCAACGACTTCTCCAGCCGCAATTTTGTTTGATAACTCAGCAGAAAGCTTAATCACCTTTTGCATTTTTTGTTCACCCCTTACTTAACGAAGCTTTTTCTGAAGGGCATAGACTTCATTCATCACTTGCAGCGGCGTCATATCAAGAAGGTTAAGCTCTTTGATTCGTGAAAGTACCTTTTGATCTTTTGCCGATGCTTTATTTACTTTTTCTTGCGGTGCATGTTCTCCAAAAAATGACAGCTGCGCATTTTCATTGACCTGCTCGTTTTGATTGGATGGCCTATGGCTTTCAGGCTCCTTTTTTTCTAGCTTTTCCAGGATGGCATTCGCCCGGTGAATGAGATTATCTGGAAGTTCAGCCAGCTGGGCCACGTGAATGCCGTAGCTTTTATCGGCTGCCCCCTCCTTCACCTGATGCAAAAAGACGACCTTTCCTTCGTGCTCCTCTGCTCTTACGTGAACATTTTTCAGCTGATGAAGCTCGTTTTCAAGAACTGTCAGCTCGTGATAATGGGTGGAAAAGAGTGTTTTCGCGCCGATATGGTCATGGACATATTCAATGATTGCCTGTGCTAGTGCCATGCCGTCATAGGTGCTTGTCCCACGGCCGATTTCATCAAACAGAATTAAGCTGTTTTTCGTTGCGTTAACGATCGCATTCTTTGCTTCCAGCATTTCCACCATAAACGTACTTTGCCCCGAAATTAAATCATCAGCCGCCCCGATCCTCGTGAAAATTTGATCAAAAATAGGCAAAATCGCTTTTTTTGCCGGCACAAAGCAGCCAATTTGCGCAAGGATCGAAATCAGCGCCATTTGCCGCATAAACGTGCTTTTCCCCGACATGTTGGGCCCTGTAATTAATAAGATTTCCCTCTCGGCATCCATCATGCAATCGTTCGGTACGTATGACTGGCTGTCCATGACCTTCTCGACCACCGGATGCCTCCCTTCAGTGATTTGCACGTGATTTTCCGAAAAAGAAGGCTTTGTATATCGTCGCGTTTCACTTATCGTCGCAAAGCATTGAAGTGCGTCTAGCTCGCTAATTTGCTTTGCCAGATGCTGAAGGCGGGGAATGTAGATTTTTACCTGTTCCCTGATTGAGGTAAATAACTCGTATTCCAATTCTGAAATATTGCTTTCAGCTTCAAGTATCAGCGCCTCTTTTTCCTTCAGCTCCGGAGTAATATATCGTTCCGCGTTTGCAAGTGTTTGTTTCCTCTCGTACCTGCCTTCTTCCAACAGTGAAATATTCGCTTTGGTCACTTCAATGTAATAGCCGAACACTCGATTAAATCCGACTTTTAAAGAGCGGATTCCAGTCAGCTCCCGTTCCTGTCGCTCCAACTGGGCAATCCAATCCTTGCCGTTTTTACTGACGTATCTGTATTCATCGAGCTTGTTGTCAAAACCATCCTTAATGAGATTTCCTTCCTTTAACGAAAGCGGCGGATCTTCGTTCAGCGATTCCTCCAAAAGCTCAAAGCACTCCTTACATATATCCAATTGTTCCGCCCTGTGCTTGGCCTGCGGGTGATCAATCGAGGCAATTAAATGCTTGATCTCAGGAACCTTTTGCAAGGAAAACTTCAGCTGAATTAAATCTCGTGCATTGGCATTTCCATAAGCGACTCTTCCAGCAAGACGCTCCAAATCATAAACCTCTTTTAAAAGCTCTCTTAAATCCTCTCTTTCGAATAAATGAGTGATAAAGGCCTCTACCATATCCTGGCGTTCTTCGATTTGATTAACTCTGATGAGCGGCCTTTCCACCCATTGCTTTAACAGCCTTCCGCCCATTGCTGTTTTCGTTTCGTCTAGAAGCCACAGCAATGACCCTTTTTTGCTTTTCGAACGGATCGTTTCTGTCAATTCGAGATTTCTTTTTGAATAGAGATCTATTTTCATAGCTTCTTCAAGCTCATAAATGTTTACCTTTTGCAAATGGTCCAGGTTCCGTTTTTGCGTACGGCAAAGATAGGAATACAGTCTCATAAAACTATTTAAGAGGTTCTCATCCTCTACATGCTTAGCAATGGCTGGAATCACCTCTTCCATTTCCTCCTGATAGGAAACGGTCAGCTCTAATTTTTCCTTTATATGTTTAAGCTCTTGTTCATTTATCTCATTGCTGACGACGATTTCTTTCGCCCGAAAGGAATAGATTTCAGAAATTACGTCTTCAAGCCTCTTTACTTCCGCCACAAGATTTTCTCCAGTCGATAAGTCAGATAGCGCTAATCCGTATCCTTCTTTGCATTTCGAGATGGAAGCGATAAAGTTGTTCTCATTCTCCTCAATGATTTTTCCGTCCATTAATGTGCCCGGAGTAATGACTTGAACTACTTCTCTTCTGACCACCCCTTTTGCTTCCTTTGGGTTTTCAGTTTGTTCACAAATGGCCACTTTATAGCCCTTTTGGATAAGTTGTTCAATATAGGATTCTGCTGAGTGGTAGGGAACTCCGCACATGGGAATGCGCTCACTTGCCCCTCCATCTCTTGATGTCAGAGTTATCTCTAATACTTGGGATGCTTTTATTGCATCATCAAAAAACATTTCATAAAAATCCCCTAAACGGAAAAATAAAAAGGCATCTTTGTTATCTGCCTTGATCGCTAAATATTGCTGAATCATCGGGGTGTAGCCTGTCATAGTAACTCCCTCTCTATGTATCAATCTGCCTTTGAAATTTTACACCTATTATAGCATAAAGTGAACCTTCAATCAGTTGCGTAAGCCTAAAAGTAAGCGATTATAATACCCCCAAAAAAAGAAACTAGGGCTGATTTCCCCTAGTAACCTTTTATTCCTCAGGATCACCGGCTAAAAACTCCGGATTGATGTCTTCGAGCTCGCTGTCTAAGTCATCATCATCCCACTCTGCTTCAGTGTCTACAGTCCATTCCGGATCTAATTCTACAACGATTTTTGTCTCTCCCACAACTTCAGACAAGAACTCTCTTTCTGCTTGCACAACGATTTTATTGCCGTTTGGAGAAATGGTAACCTCCAAACAATTCGGCTGTTGAAGAACCTTTGCCATGACCTCGTGTTCGTCATCTAGGTAGTTTTTGTCTCGATAGCGGAGCTTAATCACATCCACATATTTTACCCTTTCAGTAACAACCTCAGTCTTCGTATTATCAGCATACGAATACCATACGTTAATATCATAGAATCCTTCAATTTCAACTGTTTTCCCTACTTTTTCAGCGTCATATTTATGATTGATAATCCAACCGCCGAGAATGCTGGTAGGTTTTTGTGTAGGAGATACAGTATGAGTGCTTTGGGTAAATTTTCGCCCTTTCGCGACTATAGCTTTTGTGATAATTTCTCTGTATTCAGCCATTCAAGCATGCCTCCTCGTTCTTCATTCAAATTATTTTTATGCCAGGCTTTCGTCTAATGTGCGTGACAAAAGAAACGCTCACCCATAAAAATCATTTCTGTTCCATTGTATGCATGGTTATCTGCAATCTTTCCATAAAAATAGTCAGAGGAAGAGACAATTTTGCGAGCTTAAAAAGGCTTGTTTATTTTCTAAAAGCAAAAAACAGATGCAGGACCGCTGTTCACTATTATTGAAGCAAAAAAAAGATGCCCTAAAGACATCTATTAAAGAGGGCAGCTTTCTTGAGAATTTTTTATTTTTGAGCCGGTTTCGCCTTTCAGAAGGTCGCCTCCTGTTGAGGTGATAATATCGTTTGTCACTTGGTTCGAAATGGTATTCGCTACCAGCTGAAGCAAGTCGTTTACTTCCATCTGCGAATCTTTAAATTCTTGAATGATTGGGATAGAATCAAGCTCTTCCTGAAGAGCGTCTATTTTTGCTTCCACCTGTTGTAAAGCCTCAGATTTCCCATAATGCTTAAAATTCACGGCTTGTTTTTGCAGCGCCTTAATCTGATTAATGATTTGCGATATTTTCGCATTTTCATTAATTTGTGATTCAGCACGTTTAAAGAAGGATACCTCATCTGTCTCAGCGATCATTTTGGCAAGATCCCGGGCTTTTTGAACAATATCCTTTTTCGAATAAAGAGTCAATTCACTTCACCTCGATCGTTTCTCCCACCATCTCACCGTCTAGCGACCATGTTTTCGCTTGGTGGATTTTTACTTGAACCAGTTTGCCTATGGCTGATTTAGGAGCTTTGAAGTTGACTAGTTTATTTTTTTTCGTATAGCCGGCAAGTATATCCGGGTTATTTTTGCTTTCTCCCTCTACTAATACTTCGACAGTCTGGCCTTCATATTCCTTCATTTTTTTCGCGGAAATTTCATTGACCAGCTGATTTAATCGCTGAAGGCGTTCTTTCTTAACTTCCATCGGAACATTATCGGACATTTTTGCTGCAGGCGTCCCTTCGCGTGGTGAATAAATGAAGGTATACGCACTGTCGAATTCCACTTCTTTATAAAGGGACATGGTTTCTTCAAACTGCTCATCCGTTTCGTTCGGGAAGCCGACAATAATATCTGTCGTCAATGAGGCGTTTGGCATGGCTTCTTTAATTTTTCCGACCAGCTCCATGTATCGTTTACGGTCATATTTTCTTGCCATCAGTTTTAAAACATCAGAGCTTCCAGATTGTACAGGCAAATGGATATGGTCAAGGAGGTTTCCACCTTTTGCCAGAACTTCGATTAAACGGTCGTCAAAGTCTCTTGGATGGCTCGTAGTGAACCGGATTCTCGGAATGTCGATCTTATGAAGTTCATCCATTAAATTGCCGAGTCCGTAAGTGATATCCTCAAAATCCTTGCCGTACGCGTTGACATTTTGGCCAAGCAGCGTGATTTCTTTATAACCTTCACTTGCAAGCCTTCTGACCTCTTGAATAATTTCTTCAGGACGGCGGCTTCGTTCTTTTCCGCGTGTATAAGGAACAATGCAGTACGTGCAGAACTTGTCGCAGCCATACATAATATTTACCCAGGCTTTGATTTTTCCGTGTCTTACTTTCGGAAGATTCTCAATGATATCCCCCTCTTTTGACCATACTTCTATGACCATTTCCTTTGAAAGATAAGCTTCAGACATAAGCTCTGGCAATCTGTGAATATTATGCGTACCGAAAATTAAGTCTACAAACGGATGTTTTTTTAAAATTCGATTGACGACCGCCTCTTCCTGGGACATACATCCGCACACGCCAAGAATTAAATCCGGACGATTGTTTTTTAGAGCTTTTAAGTGGCCAAGCTCGCCATAAACTTTGTTTTCGGCATTTTCCCGAATGGCGCACGTATTTAATAGAATGACATTGGCGTCTTCAGTTGTATCCGTCGGCTCATAGCCCAAGGCTGTGAAAATTCCGGCCATGACTTCTGTGTCATGCTCGTTCATTTGGCAGCCATACGTACGGATGTAAAACTTCCGTCCATTTCCCATTCCTTTATACTTCTCTGATATATTAAAATCACTTTGATATTGTATCGATTCTTTTCCTCTTTTTTTCGCCTCTTTTAAGGAAGGAGGAACATAGACAGCTTCAAAGTATTTGCTATAATCCTTTTCGGATTTTTTGTCCGAAGGATGTACTTGTCCGCTTTCTTTACGTTGTTTTTCATTCATGGTTTCTTTCTCCTTTCAAAGCAGCTCCAACCCATAGTATAAAGGTTATTCTCCCTATAAACAACTGGTATACATGAGTCCCCTTCCTGCGGCCATAAAAACAACCTGCACCATTTGCATGCAGGCTGGTAAGAAAACATTTTAGGTTGGAGGGTTAGCGCGGCTCTACAATTAATTTAATCGCAGTTCTTTCTTCTCCGTCAATTTGAATGTCCGTAAACGCTGGGATACAGATCAGATCCACGCCGCTTGGTGCGACAAACCCTCTTGCAATCGCGACAGCTTTTACCGCCTGATTAAGTGCGCCTGCACCGATGGCTTGGATTTCTGCTGCTCCCCGTTCTCTTAATACTCCTGCTAGTGCTCCGGCAACTGAATTTGGACTTGATTTTGCTGAAACCTTTAATATTTCCATTTCTGCTCCCCCTTAATTTTACAATGGATGAGTGAGTGTTCATTAGAACAATCCTTATTAGATATTACTATTTTAAAAAGTCATCCCCAGTCCTTTTCAAAATAGCAGGCTACCTTCCATTGCTACTATATTCACTAGCAGTGTTCAATATTCCTTCTTTTTTTTGAATATTTTTCTATAATATTTACCCGTTTTGTTTACTCAAAAAACATATGGTCGTCATTGATTAAAATTCTCTCAATCTTGACCGCCTTCTTTGTCTGATCATTGATTTGAATAACGACAGCACTTAAGCTTGTTGGGCCTTCAGCCACTTCAAAACGTCCGGGCAGACCTGTTTTGAACCGTTTGATTATGGTTTCTCGTTCCACTCCTAATATCCCGTTGTAGGGACCTGTCATGCCGACATCAGTGATAAAAGCAGTGCCTTCAGGAAGCACCCGATTGTCCGCGGTCTGCACGTGGGTATGAGTCCCAACAACGGCTTGGGCACGTCCATCTAGATACCAGCCCATCGCAAGCTTTTCACTCGTCGCTTCGGCATGAAAATCGACAAATATATAAGGTGTTCTTTTTTTCGCTTCTCCAATGAGCTCATCCGCTTTTTGAAACGGGCAGTCGATCGGAGGCAAAAATGTCCTTCCTTGAAGATTTATTACCGCCAGCTCTTTCCCGGCTGATTTAACATAGGCGATACCTTTCCCTGGATTTCCTGTTGGAAAGTTAGCAGGACGAATCAGCTGCTTGGCATCATCAATAAAATCAAAGATTTCTTTTTTGTTCCACGTATGGTTTCCCATTGTGATTACATCGGCTCCGCCTTCGATAAAGCTGCGATAAATGCCTTCTGTAATCCCTTTCCCGTGAGCTGCATTTTCGCCGTTTATTATCGTAAAATGCGGCGAATACTTCTTTTTCAGCTTCGGCAAATATTCCTTAACCATTTGGCGGCCGGGTGATCCTACGACGTCACCGACGAATAAAATAATCATTTCGTTTAATCCCTTTCTATTTCTTGTCCTTTAATCAGGAATACTTAAGGTTCATTCGGGAAAAAAAGTAAAGTGATGCATAATGCACCACTTTACTTGTGAATGAAACCTTATTTAGCGTATTCCACAGCTCTTGTTTCCCTAATCACAGTCACTTTTATGTGGCCTGGGTAATCAAGCTCATCCTCAATTCGTTTACGAATATCTCTCGCTAATCGGTGAGCTTCCAAATCATTAATGGAATCAGGTTTTACCATGATTCTTACTTCCCGGCCAGCTTGGATCGCGAAAGATTTTTCAACACCTTCATAGGATTCAGATATTTCTTCCAGCTTCTCCAGTCTGCGAATATAGTTTTCAAGCGTCTCGCTTCTTGCACCCGGACGAGCTGCAGATAAAGCATCGGCAGCAGCCACCAGAACAGAAATAATTGATGTTGGCTCTTGGTCGCCGTGGTGGGAAGCAATACTGTTAATCACGACAGGATGCTCTTTATATTTGCTTGCAAGCTCGACACCGATTTCCACATGGCTTCCTTCCACTTCATGGTCAATCGCTTTACCGATATCGTGAAGCAGGCCTGCCCTTTTGGCAAGTGTGGTATCTTCACCAAGCTCTGCAGCCATAAGACCTGTCAAAAATGCAACTTCCATGCTGTGCTTCAGAACGTTTTGGCCATAGCTTGTACGGAATTTTAAACGGCCGAGAATTTTAATCAAATCAGGGTGAAGTCCGTGAACCCCCACCTCAAACGTGGTTTGCTCACCCATTTCCCGAATATAATCGTCGACTTCACGCCGGGATTTTTCGACCATTTCTTCAATTCGTGCAGGGTGGATTCGTCCATCCTGTACTAGCTTATCTAGAGCAATCCTCGCTGTTTCACGTCTGATTGGATCAAATCCAGAAAGTATGACAGCTTCTGGAGTATCGTCAATAATGAGGTCAATTCCAGTTAATGTTTCTAATGTACGGATATTACGCCCTTCACGGCCAATAATACGTCCTTTCATCTCGTCATTCGGAAGATTAACAACTGAAACCGTCGTTTCTGCCACGTGATCAGCAGCACAGCGCTGAAGTGCCAAAGAAAGTATGCTTTTTGCTTTTTTGTCTGCTTCTTCTTTCGCTCGGTTTTCAGTTTCTTTCGACATGATTGCGATGTCATGGGAAAGCTCGCTTTCAACCCGATCCAGAATGATTTGTTTTGCTTCATCTCGAGTTAAACTAGAGACACGTTCCAGCTCCAATTGCTGCATGCGTATCATCTCATCCACTTTGCTTTCCATCTCTTCAATATGTTGTTGTCGTTCATTTAGAGAATCGTCTTTCTTCTCTAACATCGCTTCGCGTTTATCTAACGCATCTTGCTTTCGGTCAAGGTTTTCTTCTTTTTGAAGCAATCGGTTTTCTTGCTTCAGAAGTTCGTTCCTTCTTTCTCTAACTTCTTGCTCAGCATCTACCCGAAACTTGTGTATATCATCTTTTGCCTCGAGGAGCGCTTCTTTTTTCAAAGCTTCTGCATCACGCTTTGCGTCTGCTACAATTTGTTCCGCAGCAGTTCGCGCACCTGCAATTTTCGCTTCGGCAATGGTTTTTCGAACAAAATAGCCAACAACTAAACAGAATAGGCCCAGCAAAATGGAGATGAGAATAAATTGCCAATTCATACTTTCACCTCCTCTTGCTATGAACTTGCTTCTTGCTAAAAATAAAAGTGGTGATTACTGATTTCAGGTCACACCTTGAGCGAATGAAATCATTCACTGCCCTTTTCATTTTTCAATATTTTACCAATCATGTTAATAAAATAAGTGACACACACTTATTGTAAGTGTTGAGTGAAATACTTGTCAAGCCCGCCGTCTAAGCCTTTTCACTCAAAAATGAATGTAACGTTTTTTGCTCGTTCTTCCTTCCCGGTTTGGTCATCAGGAAACACAACAGGTAAATCATGCACTTAATATACGTTGTTCCCTTTGACATGAGTTTTTAGACATAAAAAAAGATGCATCAGCGCATCTTTTTTCACTTTAGATTTCAAGTTCTTCTTGTTCTTCATCCTTCGGAGCAACGCCGGTATCGAGGCCGTAATGCTCGCGGATTTGCTCCTGGATCATCAGAAGAACGTCTTTATTTTCTTTTAAAAATTGCTTGGCGTTTTCTCTTCCTTGACCCAGGCGCTCTTCCTGATATGAGTACCAGGATCCGCTTTTTTGGACAATATCAAGCTCTGTACCGAGGTCAATGATCTCGCCTTCTTTCGAAATACCTTCACCGTACATAATATCAACCTCTGCTGTACGGAACGGAGGAGCTACTTTGTTCTTTACAACTTTAATTTTTGTTTTGTTACCCATGACGTCATTGCCTTGCTTCAGCTGCTCGGCACGGCGCACTTCAAGGCGTACAGATGAATAAAATTTTAAAGCTCTTCCTCCCGGAGTCGTTTCCGGGTTACCGAACATAACGCCAACCTTCTCACGAATCTGGTTGATGAAAACAGCGATTGTTTTCGATTTGTTAATAGCGCCGGAGAGCTTGCGCAACGCTTGGGACATCAGTCTCGCCTGCAGACCGACATGTGAGTCGCCCATATCTCCTTCAATCTCAGCTTTCGGCACGAGTGCGGCCACGGAATCGATGACGACGATATCAATAGCACCGCTTCGAACGAGCGCTTCCGCTATCTCGAGCGCCTGCTCGCCGGTATCCGGCTGGGAAAGAAGCAGATCGTCTATATTTACGCCTAAATTTTGGGCATAAGAAGGATCAAGCGCGTGCTCAGCATCAATAAACGCAGCTTGTCCTCCCTGCTGCTGCACTTCTGCAATGGCATGCAGGGCCACAGTTGTTTTACCTGAGCTTTCAGGTCCATAAACTTCGATGATTCTCCCACGCGGATACCCGCCTACTCCAAGAGCGGTGTCCAGCGTAAGAGAGCCGCTTGGCACGGTTGAAATCTTTCTCTCAGTTTGTTCACCGAGCTTCATAATGGAACCTTTTCCAAATTGCTTTTCTATTTGCTTAAGAGCCATATCAAGGGCTGCCTGACGATCACTCATAATTGTTTCCTCCTTTATCATTACCGCTACATATACTATACCTTGTTTGCGAGGATTTGCCAAGAAAAAAGCGAACGCATATTCGATTTTTTTAAGAATAAAAGTGTTGCAAAACAGAGAAATGGCTTTAGGAAAAATTGTAATTCTCCTAATAAAAAGGCTTCAAAAATTAAAATCAGCCTCTACTCATTCATTTTCAAGTTCCTTTAAAAGCAGGTAGCTTCCGTATTTGGCAGACCTTTTTCGAATTCCCGACCTCGTTCCAGCAAAAATAAACTCAAATGACAATACCTGCTTTCCAGTAATAGCGATTCCGATAAAAACCTTGCCTGGCGGATGGCCTTCTTGGGAATCAGGACCAGCCACTCCGGTAAAGCTGATTCCAATATCGCTCCCGGATACGCTTTTTATCCCCGCAGCAAGCTCTTTCGCACATTCTGCACTTACAGCCCCGTGATGCCTGAGTGTTTGTTCAGACACTCCGACAACAGAGTTCTTCATCTCATTTGTATAGCATACAACGCTCCCTTTAAAAAAACTTGAGACTCCGCTGATATTCGTAATTCCTTCAGAAAAAAGCCCCCCGGTAAAGCTTTCTGCAGCTGAAAGGCTCAACCCTTTTTCCCTGCATGCCTTAACAAGCTCACCAACAAGAGAAGTATCATCGTATCCATAAAAATACTCGCCTACACGATCCATGATTTTTGCTTCTGCTTCTTCAAGCAATCGCTTTGTTTCATCCTGATCAGCATGCTTGGCCGTCAAACGGAGAGTGACCTCCCCATCTGCGGCAAGAGGAGCGATCGTAGGATTCGTTTGAGAATCAATGATATCTTCCAAATCTGTTTCAAGCTGAGATTCGCCAATTCCAAAAAAACGGAGAACCTTAGAGACAATCTTTTCATTGTGCCCAAATTTTTCAAGCAAGAGCGGGATAGCTTCCTGCTCTACCATCGGCTTCATCTCGCTAGGCGGTCCGGGAAGAAGCATATAAAAACAGCCATTGCTTTCTAAAAGCATTCCCGGAGCCATGCCGAATCGATTCACCAGTACATCAGATCCCTCAAGAACAAGTGCTTGCTTACGGTTGTTCGGTGACATCATTCGGTTCGTTTTGGCAAAATACCTTTCTATCGAAGCCATAGCTTCATCATTAATCACCAGCGGGCGGCCGATAATTTCAGCAATTGTTTCCTTTGTCAGGTCATCCTTTGTCGGTCCCAGCCCCCCGGTAAAAATAAGAAAATCGGAGCGCTCTTGGGCCGTTTTAATGACTTGCTTGAGCCGGGATACATTGTCTCCTACGACGGTATGGTAAAACATGTTTACACCGATTTCCGCCAGCTGCTTGCTGATAAACTGGGCATTCGTATTCGCAATCTGCCCGAGTAAAAGTTCCGAGCCGACAGCGATAATTTCAGCATTCTTTTCAATCTTCAATTCAACCACTCCCATTAATCTGACGTTTTAAGAGCGTCCCAATTTTTCGCAAAATAGTCCCAACCGGAAATGACTGTGAAAAACACAGCTACCCAAAGAGCCAAAGTGCCAAACGGAAAGGAAATCAGTTCAAATGGGAGGTTATGTAAGAGCAGCGCAGATACAGCAATGATTTGTGCCCACGTTTTAATTTTTCCCAACATATTGGCAGCAACGACTTCTCCTGTCCCTGCAAGCACAAGCCTAAGTCCGGTGACAGCAAATTCTCTGCTGATAATGACAATTACCATCCATGCAGGCGCTAATCCAATTTGTACCAAAATAATCAATGCAGCAGAAACGAGAAGCTTGTCAGCTAAAGGATCGAGAAATTTCCCGAAATTCGTAACCATATTCAGTTTTCTTGCGTAATAACCGTCGACCCAATCTGTAGTTGAAGCAATAATAAACAGAATGGCTCCTGCAAGATGCGCAGTCTGTATACTTTCATTTCCAATCTGCACCTGGCCAAAATCCAGCGGAGCCAGCATGAAGATCATAAAGATTGGAATAAGTGCAATTCTGGAAAGTGTTATTTTATTTGGGAGATTGAACATTTTTTTCCTCCATCATATGAAAAAGTCATCTTCGGTGATTTCAAGATGACTTTTCCTCCTTTTTATTTATTATCTTTATATTTTGAGTTATAGCTTCATTTGGATTTAATTTGTAAGAGACAGTTTTCCCATTCACTTTCAATTCGATTCCCGGCGTATAGCCAAGGCGCAAATCAACTTCTGCCTGATCGGAAATATCATGAGAAAAAGATTTTCCTTTAGAAAGCTCTCCGGCCTGAAGCTCCTTTCCTGCCTCATCACGAACGCGGACCCAAGAGCTTTCTTTAGCAATCACTTCTAATTTAAGTGATTCCGCTCCTGTTACTTCATAAGTGGTTGTCGTACCTTCCGAGCCTACTGCAGAAATATTCAATTCCGGCTTCTTGTTTTCCGTAGTAGATGCAGCAGAATCATTTGATTCCTGGTTTGTTGTCTTTTCTGATTGGGTTTCACCGTCTTTTTGCTTTTTTTCTGCATCAGTTAGCGGAGAATCATCAGAAACAGCGTACTCACTTTTTTCAGTATTTGGAGATGTATTATTAGGAGGAGACTGAGATTGATTTCCTCCCAAAATTAATATATAAAAGATTGCCGCAACGACGATCACACCTAAAATGACAAGAATGGTAGGCAATGCCCCCATGAATTTAGAGGCTGATTTTGGCAGCTCCTTTTTAGCGGGCATTTGTGAAATCTTCTCTGATACTTCGTCCGTTTGCGTACTTGGAACATCCTTTTTATACTCATCGAACAAAAGATCGGAATCTAGCCCGACAGTTTCTGAGTATTGCTTAATGAATGCTCGTACATAAAACTTTCCTGGGATGACATCGTAGTTTCCTTCTTCAATCGCCACTAAATACCGCTTTTGTATTTTCGTGGTCCCCTGAAGATCCTCAAGAGTCATTCCTTGTTCCTCTCTGGCCTCTTTTAGCCGTAGTCCTAATTCAGTCAAAACTACACCCTCCATTTTAGAAATCAAAGCCGGATAATCCCGATTGGTCAAACATTTGAGATTCTTCGGCATTTTCGTATGTAATTACTTCGTCATCATGATTGCGAAGCTCAATAATATAATCAAAGTCATCCATCGTATATTCCGTATTCTGTACGAAAATATCGGGATGTTCAACCACCTTGGTCGCCGGCAATTGCATAATTTCTCTGAGAAGCTGAAGGTGTCGTTCAGAACCCCTTCTGGTCGAGACAATCCCATCCACGATGAAGACATTTTCTGTACTGTATTCGTCTGCAATGAGCTGGCTTCGAATCGTCTGCTTTAATAGAGTTGATGAAACAAAAAGCCACCGCTTGCTTGCACAAACGCTTGAAGCAACAATCGATTCCGTTTTTCCGACTCGAGGCATACCGCGGATGCCAATTAGCTTGTGGCCGTCTTTTTTAAAAAGCTCAGCCATAAAATCAACTAATAAGCCCAGTTCATCTCTAACGAACCGAAACGTTTTTTTATCGTCTGCATCCCTCTGAATATAGCGCCCGTGTCTGACGGCTAATCGATCTCGAAGCTTTGGCTCCCTTAGCTTTGTCACTCTAATTGTATCCATTGTATTTAAAATCGATTCCAATCGCTTGATTTGATCCATGTGGCTGCATCTGAGCAAGAGGCCCCTTCTGGACAAATCAACACCATTGATCGTTACAATATTAATTGAAAGCATGCCAAGCAATGAAGAAATATCTCCAAGCAGCCCTGGACGATTGACTTGAATTTCATATTCGAAGTACCATTCAAGCTTTGTCAAACGACAAACCCCCTACATTGTGGCAAAATTTCACTCCTCTTAATCATAAATCATTTTTGCGGATTAAGAAAGTCTTATGTGCAGGTAAACGAAAAAAAGAGAGGATTCCCTCTCTTTTTTTAGTGGGTACTGTTATTTTCAACAAGTTTTACCATGATTTTTGCGATTGCTCTTTGTTCATCTTCAGAGGCAACACTCCATAGATCGGCAAGAACTTTCTCCTGCTGGTTCTGTGAATCAACCTGATTCGCTAAGTACCCGCCAATTTCAAAGGCTAAATCTGAAATGGTTTCATCAGACATTCCTCTTTCATGAGCAAAGTTAATTCTGTCACCTAAAAAGCTTTTCCAGCTGTCCCAGTTGTCTAATACAGACATAGCTGCCCCTCCTTTTTAATTATCTTACGATGGTAGTGTGTCCTGACAATTTCGTTTTCATTCACTTTTTAGCAAAGCCATCCGCCGTTTGCCGAGAGAATTTGTCCGGTCACATAAGAGGATTTTTCAGATAGCAAAAATTCAACACAGCCAGCGATTTCGTTCGGCTTACCGAGCCTTCCCATCGGAATTTCTTCAGACATCATACGGATTTCCTCATCTGAAAACTGTTCATTCATGGCAGTGTTGATTGCGCCTGGCGCCACCGCATTGACACGGATTCCGCTTGGTGCCAATTCTTTGGCGAGAGCTTTTACAAATGAATGCTGCGCACCCTTTGCCATACTGTACAGCACCTCACACGCAGCACCGGTTTCTCCCCAAATCGAGCTGATGACAACGATGCTTCCTTTTTTTCTTGATATCATTGGCGGCAGAAGATTTCGTATTAACTTAAAAGGAGAGGAGACGTGAATATGTATCATTTCTTCAACGAGTTCATCTGTCATGTCTGTGATAAGCCCGATTCTGCTGATTCCGCTGGTTAACACAATAGCATCTAGCGGAGTCGTGATTTCATCAGAGATCCGATTCACCTCTGTTTTGCTTGAAAAATCACATTGGATTAGAGTTGCAGACACATCGAATTGCTTATTCAATTTTTCAGCCAGCCGGCTGGCAGCCTGATGGTTTTGATGATAATGTAAATAAAGATTATAGTTGTTTTCCGCAAGGGATTCCGCCACACGCTGTCCGATTCCTCCGCTTGCACCGGTAACGAGAGCCGCTTTCTTCATGTTCTAAAAACCCCGCTTTCTTTTTTCTATCCATCATACGGGAAAACCATCCCTCTTGGCGAAGGATGGCTATTTAGGGACCACTTTACAAACCGTGATTCTGTTCTCAGAAAATTCCTCATCGGCAATTTTCATAATATCTGAAAGCTTAATCCGTTCAAGGAATTGGACAACTTCTAGAAGATTCATTTGACTAAAGGCATATCTCGTAAATTGATTAGCGATATATTCCGGTGAATTCATTGCTTTTAAAAACTGTCCGATTTTCTTCTTTCGAGCCAATTCCATTTTTTGTTCGCTCACAATGGATGATGCTTTCAGCAAAGTTTCTTGCAGAGCGCTTGCCAGTTCGTCCGGAGAATCGGTATCCCCTCCGACAGACACGAAGCCAAATCCATACTCTTCGGTGTAATCATAGCTGAATGTCTCGTCAATCAATCCTTTTTCGTAAAGCTCTTCATAGTTGGAAGAGCTCTTGCCGAACAAGCATTCAAGCAGCAAATTCATTGCCAGCTCATGGGTAAGCAGCTCATCTCCTTGTTTGAATGGATTTTTCGCTTTTACTCCAACTAAGCATTTGGATCGCTGCACACTCATTTTAATTTCATTTACTTTTTTTATAACATGGTCGGGATCTTTAATATCCTTTCTGGCGATTTCCGGCTGATCCGTAAAAGGTTTCTTCTCTTGATTTTCCCTGACCTGTGTAATAATTGCCTCAGGATCTACCGGACCAACGACAAACAACAGCATGTTGCTCGGATGATAAAACGTGTTGTAGCATTCGTACAGCAAATCTTTTGTAATATGAGAAATGCTTTCTACTGTTCCGGCGATATCAATTTTAACAGGATGCTCTTCATACATATTCTGGATCAAACCGAAAAACAGCCGCCAATCAGGATTATCCTCATACATGTGAATTTCCTGTCCGATAATCCCTTTTTCTTTTTCTACCGTTTTTTCTGTGAAGTAAGGATCTTGAACAAAGTCGATCAATGTTTCCAGATTGCGCTCGACATTTGAGGTGCTTGAAAACAAATAAGCGGTCCGTGTAAAGGAAGTAAACGCGTTGGCTGAAGCGCCATGCTTGCTAAATTGCTGAAAAACATCGCCATCTTCCTTCTCAAATAGCTTGTGCTCAAGAAAATGAGCGATCCCATCCGGCACATGGATCATCTCGTTTTTTTGCAGCGGGACAAACTGATTGTCAATAGATCCGTACTTCGTAGTAAATGTGGCATATGTTTTGTTAAATCCGGTTTTAGGAAGTACATACACCTCAAGACCGGTTTTCATTTTTTCGTGATATAAGGTTTCCTGAAGCTGTTCAAATGTCTCGGTTTTCATTTTAAGCTTCTCCCTCCGATCCCTTTAAAAAATAGGTGGTATCGAGCTCGATTTTTGCGGCTGCTTGAACGATTTCATCTTTTGTCACACGTTCAATGGCTTCAAGAATGTCTTCAACGCTTTTTTCTTCATGTGCTGCAGCCTGCTGATACAAAAGCTCTGTAACACCATGAGAGGTATCCAGCGTTTCAAGCATCTGATTTTTGATGACGGCCTTCGTTTGGGCAATTTCATCTTCCGAAAAATCCCCATTTTTCATCGCCTGAAACTGTTCTTGAATAATGGTGACGGCTTTTTCGTAATTTTTCACTTCAATTCCCGACATCACCATTAAAAGTCCTTTAAAGCTTTCGACACGGGATGCTGCATAGTAGGCAAGGCTTTCCTTTTCCCTGACATTAATGAATAGCTTTGAATGGGAAAATCCGCCGAACAGTCCATTGAAAACTTGGAGTGCCGGATAATCTTCATCGCCGTAATGAATGTTTGTTCTGTAGCCAATGTTTAATTTTCCTTGCTTGACATCTGAATCTTCAATAACTTCCTTAGGCTCTTGCCCGCCTTTGGCCTCGGCTGCCTGAAATAAGCGGTTCTCTCTGTCTTTAGTCTGGAAAAATTTTTCCGTCAGGTTTTGAACCTGCTGCTCGTCGATGTCCCCTACGATGTACAGATCTAGCTGATCCTCATGCAAAGCTTTTTGATACGCATCGTACAAATCTTGCTCTGTAATCTGTTCAACATCTTCAAGTTCTCCATTGACGTGTAGGGCATATGGTTCATCCTTGCACATTTCCTGCACGAGACGTAAATTTGAGTATCTCATTTTATCATCGAATACCGCTTGAATTCTTTGTTTCATCGTTCGTTTTTCCTGAGAGACATAGTGGGCGGAGAATGTATCGTTTTCCAGACCAGGGATGAAGATTATTTCTGAAAAAAGCTGCATGGCTTTTTCAAGAAGCGGCGTTTGGTCGGATAAAAACTTTTCATTCGCCACTTCCATCCGAAAGGAAATGACATGCTGTTCCCCTTTTTTCGTTAGATCCACAGAAAAAGTGGCCCCATATAACGTATCTAAGTATGCTTGGATGTCCGATGTTTTCGGATAGTTCTTCGTGCCTCTTTGAAGCACATAAGGAAATAGCGCCCGTTTCGTCACCGTCTCTTTTTGCAAAGGCGCAAGCATTTTAAAAGTTACAGTTATCGTTTTAAATTTTTCTGTTTTTATGAAATGAGCAGTTAAGCCGTTTTGTTTATGCTTCGTTTCAGTTAAGCCTTTCAATGTATGACCTCCTTTTGCTATTCTTTAATCATATGTAGAAAGATTGGTATAAATCGCTAATCCGCTTATGAATGTCATTATACCAATTGAAAAAAAATTAGGGAAACAAAAGCCCTGACTTGTTTTAGTCCGAAAAACATGAAAGCAGCAACTTCCTGTCTATTGTGTCTGCTCTATAAACAAAATATGTATGTGGTAAAGAAAAACCACAGATCACTTTAGTTTACATAATAATATTATTCAACACTAAAATAACACCCGCCAAATTGGCGGGTGTTTTGTTTAAGAAGAAAGCTCTTCATATTTTTCTTTTGATAAAAGGACTTCCCTCGGCTTGCTGCCTTCATAAGGACCGACGACTCCCCGATCCTCCATATAGTCAATTAACCTTGCAGCCCGAGTGTATCCGATTCTGAATCGTCTTTGCAGCATAGATACTGACGCCGTCTGCATACCGACGACCAGCTCAACTGCTTCATCATATAAATCATCTGATACTTCTGCTTGCGGTTCAGAAACTTCATCAGGAATCATTTCCTCCTGATATTGTGCTTTTTGCTGTGTGATCACATAATCCACGATTTTTTCTACTTCTTCGTCAGACAAAAACGCCCCTTGTACCCGTACCGGTTTATTTGCCCCGACCGGAAGGAACAGCATGTCCCCGCGGCCCAGAAGCTTTTCCGCGCCGCCCATATCGAGAATGGTCCTTGAATCAATTTGAGAGGAAACGCTAAATGCAATCCGTGAAGGAATATTCGCTTTAATGACCCCTGTAATGACATCAACAGAAGGACGTTGAGTCGCGATAATCATATGGATTCCGGCTGCCCTTGCCATTTGCGACAGTCTTGTTATGCTGTCCTCCACATCGGATGAAGCCACCATCATTAAGTCGGCGAGCTCATCGACGATCACAACGATATATGGAAGCTCCGCCTGCATAGCGCCTTCTTCCTGATTGCTTCTTTTGATATAGTCGTTAAAGCCTTCGATATTACGCGTACCGGTATGTGAAAACAATTCATATCTTCGCTCCATCTCGTTAACGACCTTTTTCAGCGCTTGTGAAGCTTTTTTCGGATCGGTCACGACCGGCGCAAGAAGATGCGGAATTCCATTGTACACGTTAAGCTCAACCATTTTTGGGTCAATCATCATCAGCTTCACTTCATGCGGCTTCGCTCTCATAAGAATGCTGATGATAATTCCATTTACGCAAACGCTTTTTCCGCTTCCGGTCGCGCCTGCAACGAGTAAATGAGGCATTTTGTTTAACTCGGCAAGCACCGCTTCACCGGAAATATTACGACCAAGCCCAATCAAAAGCTTGGCGTCCGGCCGGTCATTGAGCTTGGATTCCAGCACCTCCCGCAAGGAAACCATCGCAACTTCAGCATTCGGTACCTCGATTCCAATTGCTGATTTTCCCGGAATCGGCGCTTCAATCCGGATATCCTTCGCAGCAAGGGCAAGAGCCAAATCATCGCTTAAATTAACGATTTTGCTTACTTTTACACCTACATCCGGGTAAACTTCATACTTTGTCACCGCTGGTCCAAGATGAACTTGAGTCACTTTTGCCTTAACTCCGAAGCTTTGAAACGTCCGCTCAAGCTTTCTTGCATTCTCATAAATATTTTTCTTATCCGTTAGCTGGCCGGAATGAGCCGGCTGGGAAAGAGACTCAATCGAGGGAAGATGGTAATCCTTGTTTTCCGGTTCAGAAAACGTAATGGCTACATTTTCATTTGCAGGAGATTCACCTGATTCTTCTGTTTTGTTTTTTGCTGCGGGTGCTTTTTGCCCGGAGCCAGGTTGTTCATCCTCAGGAATTTCAGATTGAAAATCATCCCGATCAGAAAAGCTTGAGATGATGGGCTCACTGTGAACCGGCTGAGATGGTTCCGGCTCCCAGGCGTCTTCAACATCTTTTTCTTCAGCGGGCTTTTTCCGGACCTTCTGTTTTTTTGCAGATTTCGTTTTTGAAGATTTTGCACCTGCCCGGAGCTGCTTTAGATCATCGATAAAAGAAGACCATTGGTTCTGGAAAAAACGGAACACCGGACCGCCAAATTTTTTCAGCATCTCCTGCAGGGATCTGTCAGTAATCAGGACAATCCCGATCAAGATAAGCAAAATCGCCACCAGACGCGATCCAAATGAAGCAAACAGGAAATACGAGGCGGCAAATAAAACGGCGCCGATCATGCCGCCACCGAGATCTGCTTGTCCCCGTTGTCCTTTTAATTCCTCACTAAACAGCTCCCATGTTACCCTGATTACACTCGGAGAATGCATGCCATTTGCCGCATTTTGAAAAAGCATAATGTGAGAGAGCAAGAGTATACTTGCAATGATGCAATAAACCCCAGCTTTTCTCCTCGTAAAAAACGTTGGGGTTTTTTTCTTCCAAAATACTGAAACACCAATTAAAAATAAAGAAATAAGACAAAGGATAAACCATTCGCCCATAAAAAAACGGAACAAATAAACAAACGTATTGCCGACGACTCCAAGTTGAAGAACGGCAATAATCGAAATTGCGATACATAATAAGCCATATAGCTCATATTTAATCGATAATTTCTTCACCGATTTTTTTTTTGACCTGCGTTTTGTTTTTGCCAATCTCATCACCTTACCGAAAAATTCTATACCGAATAACAAAAGCAGCCTAATCTGGCTGCAACAAAAATCTTACTTCATTATACCATACAAGCTGTTCCAAGCTAAAACCTATTTCAAGCTCAGCTTTATTTTTTGGCCGGGGTTTACTTCCTGTTGAAGAAAATGCATCGGGTCTGTACTCATGACCTGAATAATCTCTGCTTCATCACCGGCAATTTCGACAAGCACAGGGATCCCATTTACTTCTGTCAATTGCCGGTTTGCAGCGTCTTTTTCGTTATTGGCAAAAACGATTTCCAGCGGAGTCGTTGTATATAATATCACTGCAATAACTCCCCATTCTTTTGATTCCCTTTTTCAATTAGCTCATTTAGCTTTTTGATCGCCTGTCCTACTCCTCCGACCTCATTGATTAACCCAAATTTTACAGCGTCTTTACCGATGACATTCGTACCGATATCTCTTGTTAAATTACCTTTTGAGAGCATTAACTCTTTGAATTTCTCATCCGATATTTCGGAGTGGGCCGTAACAAAGTTGATGACGCGTTCCTGCATTTTGTCCAAATATTCAAAGGTTTGCGGAACACCGATGACAAGACCTGTCAGCCTGACGGGATGAATGGTCATCGTTGCAGATTCTGCAATATAAGAATAATCACATGACACTGCAATCGGCACTCCGATGCTATGGCCACCTCCAAGTACAATGGATACGGTCGGTTTTGAAAGAGAGGCAAGCATTTCTGCAATCGCAAGACCAGCTTCCACGTCTCCTCCTACAGTATTTAAAATGATTAGCAATCCTTCAATTTTAGAATTTTGTTCAACAGCTACTATTTGCGGTATCACATGCTCATATTTTGTCGTTTTGTTTTGCGGCGGCAATTGTACATGCCCTTCGATTTGACCTATGATCGTTAAACAGTGGATATTTGTATCCTGCCCCATTTGCGGAAGATTCGTTTCTCCCATCTGCTGGATCTTGTTGAGGATGTTTTCTTTTTCCGGCTGTTTTTTCGGTTCTTCCTGAGGGTAATCTCCAGCATTTGTGTCTGCATGATTCTTGCTCATATGCACCACCCTTTCCAAGTGTTCTTTGGATAGTATTTTCATGAGGCGCACTTTTCATGCCTTGACATAAGAAAAAACCGGGATCGTCCCGGTTTAAACTTCCATAATGATCGGAATGATCATCGGCTTGCGTTTGGTTTTTTCGTATAAAAATTGGTTGAGTTTATCTCTCATGTTTTGTTTTAGAGTCGACCATTCCACGATCGAATTCTCAGTATTCTCAACAGTAATCTGACGAACCAGCTCTGTCGCTTGCACGATTAGCTGTTCAGATTCCCTGACATACACAAATCCGCGGGTTATGATTTCAGGACCGGCTACCAGCTGTTTTTTCTTTTTATCCAAAGTAACCACAACGATAAGAATACCATCCTGAGAGAGCAAGCGACGGTCCCTGAGAACAATATTTCCGATATCGCCTACCCCTAATCCGTCAATTAGTATATTACCGTACGTCACTTTCTCGCCGACTTTCACGTTTTGGCCGCGGAATTCCACAACGTCTCCCTTATCCAGCAAAAAGATATCGCTCCGCTTCATGCCGGTTTCTTCTGCTAGTTTGGAGTGGGCTTTTTGCATCCTGTATTCCCCGTTGACCGGAATCAAATACTTCGGCTTCATCAAATTCAGCATCAGCTTCAACTCTTCCTGAAAGCCATGTCCCGTTACGTGGACACGTTTTTGGGCAAAAACAACGTTTGCTCCTGCACGCGTTAACAGATTGACTGTTTTTGAGTAGATAAGCTCATGTCCGGGTATTGGCGTAGATGCAATAAGAATCGTGTCGCCTTCTTCGATTGAGATTTGCTTATGGCCTTGGCGCACCATTTTCGTAAGTGCCGCAAGCGGTTCGCCATGGCTTCCCGCGGTTAAAACAACCACTTGATTTTTTGGTTGGTTTTTTATTTCCTGCAGCGGGACAAATATTTCTTCTTCAACTTCAATAATACCTTGTTTTATTGCAAGCTGTAAGATGGATTGGATTTCTTTTCCGGCAATGGCGAGCTTTCTGCCGTGTTGAATAGCTGCATCGATTACCTGCTGGATTCTGATTACATTCGATGCTGCGACTGCAACGATCACCCTGTTTTCCGATCCGTAAATAGCGTCTGAAATTTCAGCTTTTACTACGGCTTCCGATGGTGTATACCCCGGCTTCTCAGCGTTAGCGCTGTCTGATAAAAGACACAAAACCCCTTCTGTTCCAATGTTCGCCATCTTGCCGATATCACTTGCCTGTGTGGCAGAAGGCGTTTGGTCAAATTTAAAATCCCCGGTACAAACGATGGAGCCTAAAGACGTTTTAAAGCTGACTCCTACTGAATCTGGGATGCTGTGATTTGTTCTGAAAAACGATACTTTTGTTGAATTGAACGTAATCACGGAATCTGAATGAATTTCACGAAAATCCGCTTTTGAAGATGGACGAAACTGCTTAAAATTTTCTTTTAATAAAGCAAGAGTTAGTTTTGTTCCGTAGACAGGTACTGAAAATTTGTTTAAACAATAAAAAACGCCACCAATGCTTTCTTCGTGGCCGTGAGTTAAAAAGATTGCTTTTACACGATCAGACCGTTCGATTAAATAACTGATATCAGGGATCACTACGTCAATTCCAAGCATTTCATTTTCAGGATGCATAAGCCCTGCATCAACAATGAAGATCTCGGAATCAATTTCAATCACATAGAGATTTTTGCCAATCTCCCCTACCCCTCCAAGGGCGATAATTCGAATATTTTCTGTATTTTTCTTTTTCAAATTCTAATCCTCCTAATCTCTCTTGCCCGTTCAAAACAATTATCTTTATTATAACTGAACTTGAATTTATAAAACAAGCGAATCACCATATTAGGTTTTCGTGTATGTATCAATTTAAACAGACAGCCGCTCTCTTTTTCATGAGAGCGGCTGTCCTTACGTATATTTCGCAGGCAAAAAATCTGTCCGCGAAATATTTAAAATTTTGCTTAAAGAAATTTTTCTATTATCGATGATAGGCATTCAGTACGAAGCTTAAATTATTTCTCTCATTCTCTGTCAATGGAATAAGCGGCATCCGTACAGGTCCCACATCCAAGCCCTTCATTTGCAATGCTGTTTTTACAGGCGTCGGACTCGGCGCTGAAAAAAGCTCTTTCATGATAGGGAGCAGGCTTTGATGAAGCGATGCTGCTTTACCTATCTCTCCTGCTTTGAAGCTTGTGACCATTTCCTGCATGTCGTTTCCAACAACATGGGAAGCGACAGATACAACGCCTCTTCCTCCTAGAGAAAGAATAGGCAATGTCAAACTGTCGTCTCCGGAGTAAACGAGAAAACGATCATCCGTTTCCGAAATGATGGTTGTAATTGCATCCAGATTGCCGCTTGCTTCCTTCACTGCGACAATATTCGGCAGGTCAGAAAGACGCACAATCGTTTCCGGCAGAAGCGAGGAAGCTGTTCTGCCCGGTACATTGTACAGCATAATTGGCAGCGGAGTTTCTTCCGCAATTGCCTTGAAGTGCTGATACATTCCTTCCTGGCTTGGTTTATTGTAATACGGAACGACCAGCATAATCGCGTCAACGCCTGCTTCTTCTGCTTTTTTTGTCAATTGTATGGATGCTTTCGTATTATTGCTGCCAGTACCTGCAATGACGGGTACACGTCCGTTCACTTCTTTGACGACAAACTGAAACAAAGCGGCTTTCTCTTCTGTCGTTAATGTAGGGGATTCTCCGGTTGTTCCAGCTACGACGATCGAATCGGTACCGTTTCTTAATAAATATTCAATTAATGTCGATAGTTTTTGAAAGTCGATATTTTCCTTTTTGTCAAAAGGGGTGACCATTGCGGTTGAAATATTTCCGAAATCCATTTTTTTCACCTCATCATGATTCAATCACATTTATTTTGAAAGTTCAAATGCTTCGTGAAGCGCATTTACAGCTGATGCCAGATTTTCTTCATGCACGAGCACCCAAATCGTAGTATGGCTGTCCGCGGATTGCAGGATTGATATCTCTTTTTCCGACAGGGCAGAAACGATTTTGGAGGTCACGCCTGGTACTCCCATTATTCCTGCACCAACCGCAGAAACCTTCGCACAATTTCGTGTAATGACCGGGCGGTAGCCAAGCTCCTTCAAAATTCTTTCCGCAAGCTCAGCGACTTGTCCCGGGACTGTATAAACAATTTCACTCGGAGTAATGTTGAAAAAATCGACGCTGATTTCAGCATTAGCCATCGCTTTAAACACTTCCGTCTGAACCGTAAACTGTCCTTCTTTTGCTGGGACTTTAATCTGGGTCACATTGCTGACATGTGCAATTCCAGTAATCAGGCGCTCGTATACGTCGCTGCCTGCTTTATCCGTGTGATGGGAAGTGACTAGCGTGCCGGGATCGTTTGAAAAAGTTGATCGAATCCTAATCGGAACCTTTGCCTGCATCGCGATTTCTACCGCTCTTGGATGAATGACTTTTGCTCCCTGATAGGCCAGATTGCAGATTTCTGTATACGTGACCAATGAAAGCGGCTTTGCGTTTTCAACAATTCGCGGATCTGCTGTCATTACACCCGCCACATCTGTAAAAATATCAATAAATTCAGCATCTAATGCAGCGCCTAATGCAGCAGCCGATGTATCGCTTCCTCCACGGCCGATTGTAGTGACATTTCCCTTTTCCGTAGCTCCCTGAAATCCGGCAACAACGACTACGTCATTTTCTGCCAAATAACTGATGAGCCGTTCAGTTTTCATTTCAATTATTTTTGCATTCGTATAATTGTCATCTGTCACAAAGCCAGCTTGAGCACCGGTAAGTGCTGTAGATTTGATTCCGTTTTCTCTAAGCATGCTGGCAAACACAACAGAAGAAATCGTTTCTCCGCAGGACAGCAGCAAATCCTGTTCTCTTTCCGAAACCGCCGATACCCCTCCATAAAGAAGGCCTAACAAGGAATCCGTCGCATAAGGATCGCCGTTTCTACCCATAGCAGACACAACAACCACTGATTTGTAGCCGTTTTTTATCGCTTCTGTAATATGGGCGAGAGCGCGTTTTCTGCCGTATTCATCCTTTACAGATGTTCCGCCAAATTTTTGCACGATTATTTTCACTTTTTTCACTCCAAGCCTGCGGACGTAACAGAAGAGAGCTGGCTATCTGAACCCAACTCTCTTCAACTTACCCGCGTTTCCAAAAAAATCAGAATTAGACCAGATTTAATGCCCTTAATCGTTCAGCGATTTGTACCGAATTCCAGGCTGCACCCTTTAATAGGTTGTCTGAGACGATCCATAGGTGAAAGCCGTTCGGCCGATCTAAATCTTTTCGTATTCTACCTACAAAAACATCGTTTAAGCCCACTGCATATGCCGGCATTGGATAGATTTGATTCTCCGGATCATCCTGAAGGGTAATGCCAGGTGAAGATTTCAGCAAATCCTTTACATCTTCAACCGAAACGTCGTCTCGATCCAATTCGATGTATACAGATTCCGAGTGTCCGGTTTCAATCGGAAGCCTCACACATGTAGCAGCCACTTCAAGCTCGGGCATGTGCATGATTTTTTTCGTTTCGTTAATCATTTTCATTTCTTCAAATGTATAGCCGTTCTCTACAAATTTATCAATTTGCGGAATGGCGTTAAATGCGATTTGATAGTGCTTCTTATCTCCTTTTACCGGCATCACTTGCGGCTCATACTCTTCATTATCCAGAATCGCCTTAGTCTGGCTGTACAATTCATCTGAAGCGACTGTACCGGCTCCGGATACCGCTTGATAAGTAGACACAATCACTTTATTTAAACCGAACGATTTTCTGAGCGGCTCCAGTGCAACTACCATTTGGATCGTAGAACAATTCGGATTGGCAATTATGCCTTGATGCTGTTGCAAATCGCCTTCATTGACCTCAGGTACGATTAGAGGAGTATTTTCATCCATTCGGAATGCACTCGTGTTATCAATCACGATCGCACCTCTTTTTACCGCTTCTGGAGCAAGCTCTTTTGAAACACTTCCCCCTGCGCTGAATAAAGCAATATGAACGCCTTCGAAGCTTTCTGGAGTCGCTTCTTCAACGGTATATTCTTTTCCATTAAACAATACCTTCGTACCAGCTGAACGTTTGGATGAAAGCAACGATAGCTTCTCCAGTTCAAACTGCCGATTTTCAAGTGTTTTCAACATTTGCTGTCCTACAGCACCTGTCGCTCCAACTACTGCTACATGCAATCCAGTTCCCATGATAAATCTCCTTCCAACTCTCAAGTAGCTAAACAATTTACCTTATATTCTAACATAGAATAGAGGGGAAGATGGTGATTTATTTTTTCTATTTATATCCTGATCTCTTATATGGCAAGATGCGAGCCAATAATTATCGGTTGAAGCTGCTTATGCTCTAACGCATGTTCTACCGTTTTCAATAAGTATTCCATATGTGCTACCATCGAGTTCGGCTTATTAATGGGATCGTCCTGGCCAAAAGGAATGAAATAAATATTTTTGCCCGAGATTAATTTCATTAAGTTTACGCCGTTAAAGCCAAGAGCATCGTTTGTTGAGATTCCGAGCACAACCGGGTTGCTGTTTCTCATGGTCGCCTTTGCTGCCATCAACACGGGAGAGTCTGTCATAGCGTTTGCCAGTTTGCTCATGGAATTTCCTGTTAATGGAGCAATAACCATACAGTCAAGCGGCAGCTTAGGTCCAAGTGGTTCTGCTTTTGGGATCGTATCGATGACAGAGAAGCCTGTGACATCTTCAATTCGTTTCACCCATTCTTCTCCTTCACCAAAACGAGTGACCGTTGATTTCACAGTATTTGTGACAATCGGCCTGACTTCCGCCCCGCCTTGAACCAGCTTTTCAATTTGCGGGAACACTGCGTCATATGTGCAATGGGACCCGGTGAGACCAAAACCGATTCGTTTACCTTTTAAAGACATGTTATTTCTCCTTTCCTTCTGCAATCGATCCGGATATTAGCATACTTAAGACATTCGCAATGATTTTCCCGGCTGTTTTTGGGGCGACGATCCCCGGCAATCCTGGAGCCATTAATGCTTTGATTCCTTGCTTTTCCGCAAAATCAAAGTCGGTTCCCCCAGGTTGTGATGCGACATCAATAATGAGAGTTTTTGGGGTCATTCTTAGTAATACTTTTTGATCAAGAACTTTGGCAGGAATGGTGTTGATGCATATATCAACTGGCTCAATGAAGTCCTTCAGCACTTTAATATGGACTGGAGTCAATCCCATTTCCGTTATCCTTGCAAGCTGAGCCGATTCGTTTGCTGCTACCGAAACTTTTGCGCCAATTGCCGAAAAGGTACGGGCAATGCTCATGCCGATCCTTCCCAGTCCTAACACCATCACTCTTGACCCGTGAATGGTATAATCCGTGTGCTGGATGGCCATCATTAAAATTCCTTCCACTGTCGGAATCGAATTGTAAATCGCCACATCATCCCGTTCAAACAGCTGAACCAGCTTACGGTTTGCAGATTGTGTCAACGTATTTAAGTAATTGTTTGATATTCCGGAATATACCACGCAATGCGGGGGTGTTTTATCCAGCATCTCTTTCGTAAGTACAACCTCTTCGTTTGAAAAAACAGTTGCCACCACTCCCTCTAAGGAAGTAGCTGATACAGGCAAAATCAAGCAGTCCATTTCTCCAAATTTCAATTCGTTGATCTTAACCTTTGTAGCTCCGGTAAACCCGTGATCAAGCTGGTCAAAACCAATTAAATAAACGGAAGCATTTTGTTCTGTCAATTTTCTTATAACTTCGAGCTGTCGTGCGTCACCGCCTATAATTGCAACTTTTAATCCGGTTAACATTTGTATGAGCCACCTTTTTATATACTAGTCATCTAACTGCATTAGCTCCTATGTATCATATGAAAAAACAAAAATGTCGGTGACGGCAAAAAGAAAGGGAATTAATTAAATTCATGAAGAAAGTGAATTCGTTTCAGCTGTGACTTCGTAGACGCTAATCTGCCTGATCCGGGATATCCCGCCTACGCTTCGCTTAGAGATGAGGGTCATAATCAGAGGAAAATGGGGAAAATAAAAAACCGGAAATCATCCGGTTTTTCTAGATTGCATCATCTGGAACATCCAAAATTATCATTTCGGAACCAATTTTTTGGATTTGCTGCCAAGGTACACGAATTTCGCTTCCCTGTCTTTTCATTCCAAACCATCTCATACTGGGAATAATCAATGCTGTAATTTGTCCATCCGTTTCATTAATTTCTAAATCTGTTTGTCCAAGAACCCCTAAACGCTCTGCACGCTTTATATCAACAATTTCTTTTCCGGATAGCTCACTCAGCCGCATTCAATCGCCTCCCTATGTACTATGTATGTTGATTTATAAAAAAAATGCCTGCCTTTTGGCAAGCATGATTTTTTACATTGGCAAGTCTCCGCTCGGGCTGATCAAAGCAAGAGCATATTCATCTGTAAACAACTGATTAGTAAGCTGGTTGACACTCTCCATACTTACACGGTTCAATTCTTCCAAAATTTCATCCATCGTTTTATGCTTCCGTAAAATCAGCTCGTTCTTTCCATTCCTGCTCATTTTACTATTCGTGCTTTCCAGGCTCAGCATCAGGCTGCCCTTCATCTGCTCCTTGCTGTTTTCAAGCTCTTTTTCGGTGATGCCGTCTTTTTTAAGCGTATGAAGCGTTTCATGAATCGTCTCGTACAGTACCTGCAGCTGATTGGCGCCTGTTCCGCCGTATATCGTCAGCATGCCGCTATCCCGAAACGAGCTGTGATAGCTGTAAATCGAGTAAGCGAGGCCTTTGTCCTCCCTAACCTCTTGAAACAGCCTGCTGCTCATGCTTCCTCCAAGGATATTGTTAAGTACAATTAAATCATAAATGCGTTTATGGCCGACTTCCAACCCTTTAAAACCTAAGCATAAATGTGCCTGTTCTGTCTCTTTTTTTCTGCTTAATTTTTGTTGGAAAAAAGTGGGTTCGGCAAGTGTTTCTGGAGAACTTGCAGATTCATAAGCTCCGAAATGAGCTTCTACGTTTTTAATAAACGCCTCATCTACATTTCCGGCAATTGACACAACCACTTTGTCGGGCGAATAATATTTATCCATATATGAACGAATATGATCTTCATCAAAAGTGCCTAGTGATTCTTCGGTTCCTAAAATCGGATATCCTAACGGATGATTCTCATATACCGATTTGCTTAACAGGTCATGAACGATGTCATCCGGAGTATCTTCGTACATTTTAATTTCTTCATAGACTACATTTTTTTCTTTCCTCAGCTCTTCGCGATCAAATGTTGAATGAAAAAACATATCCGCTAAGATATCGAGAGCATAGCTTGCATGCTCATCCAAGACCTTCGCATAATAACAAGTATACTCTTTTGACGTAAACGCATTGACCTGGCCGCCGATTCGGTCGAAAGCTTCAGCGATCTCTCTGGCCGAACGGTTTTTTGTACCCTTAAAAAGCATATGTTCAATAAAATGGGAAATTCCGTTGTTATCTGGTGTTTCGTATCTCGAACCAGTTCCGATCCATACACCTATAGCAACAGACCGAACGGTAGGGTTGTTTTCTAAAACCACTCGAACACCATTATTGCATGTATATTGTTTAATCATTGTTGTTCCTCCTATTTCAGCCGGACCGACATTTCACTTAATTAATGATTCTAGTTTCATCCATTAAATCCGTAACGGTTCCGAGTGAGTAGCCTTTCTTTTTTAGTTGAATGATAAGTGATTCAAGGCTTCTTGATGAAGAAGCTGTAGGATGCATCAATATCATAGCTCCATTATGTACTTTGCTTAATACTCGGTTGATTAACACATCCGGTGACGGCTTTCGCCAATCGATCGTATCCACTGTCCACATAATGGTTCCCATGCCCTTGCTGGACGCAATCTCAACCACATCTTGCCGGTAGCTGCCGCTCGGGGGCGCAAACCATTTCACTGTCACTCCAAGTGTTTCTTTAATCTGGCTATTTGTGCTGGTTAACTGTTCCGCAATTCGATTCTTTGTCAGTTTGCTCATATCTGGATGATTGTATGAATGGTTTCCGATTTCGTGCCCGGCTTTCACGATTTTTTTTGCAAGCTCAGGATTATTTTTCGTCCATTTTCCCTCAAGAAAAAACGTCGCTTTCACTTGATGTTTTTTTAATACTGGAAGCATTTTTTCTAAGTACTCATTGCCCCAGGCAACATTAATTAAAAAGGTCACCATAGGTTTATCAGGATGTCCTTTATAGATTGGAGCTGAACCCAGGTCATTTAAATGAATGCGCGGCTTGATTTGGTCATATACTAGCAATTCTTTATCAAATGTGCCATTCTTCTTCATTTTCTGATAAGATTTTTCCACATTTACTTTTATGCCATTGTATCCGGGTATCGCTTTCCAAATTTGATCGACCTTTGCATCTTGAGGTTTTCTTTCATATTTTCCCGCTTCGTTTGAAATCTCCAAATATAGTGGGTTTCGGCTAACTGCGGGCGTTGTATTTTCATTAGGAGTTTTGCCAATTATGAATAAAGAAGGGATATCGATTATGGTTTGAATGCTGACAAATAAAATAAACAAAAAACAGACGAACGCAGTCACTTTTCTTTTTATCAAAGCAAGTCCTCCTCCTTCTCATTCACAAGCTATGTGAAAAAAGGACGAGGTAGAACCTTGCCAGGAAAAACAAAGAAGCCGGGTCTCCCAGGCTTCTAACTTTTTTGCTTCACTAGTAAGCATCAGAACTTTTAGCGGCATAAACAACTCCCGCATTTCATCCAAACGGGCGGGAGAAGTCCGCTTGATCCGCTAGTAATGGTTTTCCTGAAAAAACCTTAGGAGTTTTGCTCTTCTTTTTCTTTTTGTTCTCTTAATACAACTTTGCGGGACAGGTTTACTCTTCCTTGCTTGTCAATTTCGGTTACTTTAACCAGGATTTCATCACCGATTTTGACAACATCTTCAACTTTCCCTACACGCTCAAGCGCGAGTTCAGATATGTGAACAAGACCGTCTTTTCCGCTGAAAAGTTCAACAAAGGCACCGAATTTTTCAATGCGTTTGACTTTTCCAAGATACATTTGCCCCACTTCAACTTCTCTCACCAAATCTTCAATGATTTTTTTAGCTTTTTGATTCATGCTTTCATCAGTAGATGAGATAAAAATGGTTCCATCTTGTTCAATATCAATTTTCACACCGGTATCTTCGATGATTTTATTAATTTGTTTTCCGCTTGGTCCGATAACATCACGGATTTTATCAGGATTAATATACATCGTTAAGATTTTCGGTGCATAAGGAGAGAGCTCCGTCCTGGATTCACCAAGAGTTGCCAGCATGCTTTTTAAAATTTCCATTCTGCCGATTTTAGCTTGCTGAAGCGCTTCTTCTAAAATCTCTCTGGACAATCCTTCAATCTTAATGTCCATTTGCAGGGCAGTTACCCCGTTTGCAGTACCGGCCACTTTAAAGTCCATGTCGCCTAATGCGTCTTCCATTCCTTGAATGTCTGTAAGGACTGAGTAAAAATCGCCTGATTTGACGAGACCCATAGCAATTCCGGCAACCGGTGCTTTGATTGGAACTCCGGCGTCCATCATAGCCAATGTGCTGGCGCAAATACTTGCCTGGGACGTCGATCCATTAGATTCCAATACCTCTGACACTAGACGCACGGTGTATGGGAAATCCTTTTCGGAAGGGATCACAGGCTCAAGTGCCCGCTCACCTAATGCACCGTGGCCGATTTCACGTCGTCCTGGCCCGCGCATTGGACCTGTTTCACCGACACTGAATTGCGGAAAGTTGTAGTGGTGCATAAACCGTTTTGATTCTTCTACGCCAAGGCCATCCAAAATTTGAACGTCCCCAAGAGCACCTAACGTACAAATACTGAGCGCTTGGGTCTGTCCCCTTGTAAATAATCCTGAACCGTGGGTGCGCGAAAGCAGCCCAACCTCGGATGACAGTGGGCGAATTTCTTCAAGACCCCTTCCATCCGGACGGATTTTTTCTTCTGTAATGAGACGGCGAACTTCGTCTTTCACAAGTTTTGAAAGGATATCCTTTACTTGATTAATCGTTGCTTCATCATGTTCTTCTTCTTCAAACTTTGCAACAACTTGATTTTTCACTTCAGTAATTGCATCTTCGCGGGCATGCTTTTCGTGTACCTTGATCGCAGCTAGCAAATCTTTTTCTGCGACCGATTTCACTTCGCTTACGAGCTGTGAATCAATTTCATAGAGGTCAATTTTTGCTTTTTCTTTCCCAATTGCCGCCGCGATTTCTTCTTGGAACGCAATTAATCGCTTAATTTCCTCATGGCCGAACATAATTGCTTCAAGCATGACTTCTTCAGGCACTTCATCAGCACCAGCTTCAACCATGTTAATGGCATCCTTCGTCCCGGCAACGATTAAATGGATATCGCTTTCTTCCAGCTGTTTGACATTGGGATTAATGATCATTTCACCGTTTACTCTTCCTACAGTCACTCCGGCAATCGGGCCTTCAAATGGAATATCTGAAACACACAGAGCGAGAGATGAGCCGAACATGGCTGCCATTTCTGAAGAACAATCCTGATCCACACTCATTACGATGCTGACGACCTGTACTTCATTTCGGAATCCGTCTGCAAACAATGGCCGAATCGGACGGTCAATTAAACGACTTGCCAATATTGCTTTTTCACTTGGCCTTCCTTCTCTCTTAATAAATCCTCCGGGGATTTTACCGACTGCATAAAGCCTTTCCTCGTAATTTACTGTTAAAGGAAAGAAGCTGACCGCTTTCGGCTCCTTAGAGGCAGTTGCTGTACTAAGAACAGCTGTTTCCCCATATCGGATCATTACTGCGCCGTTTGCTTGTTTTGCCAGCTGGCCGGTTTCAACAGTTAATGTTCTTCCGGCCCAGTCTAAGGTAAAGACATGTTTATCTTGTCCCATTTCGATTCTTGGCTCCTCTCTTTTTATGATTTGGATGGTAGTCCTATTATGGCCGAGATAAATTTATCATATCACTAGTTATCATTATGTAAGCCCGGCAAATGTTTTTATACGATAAAAAAGCGGGAAAACTCCCGCTTTTTGTGATTATCGACGTAAACCTAGTTTATTGATTAACTCACGATAACGTGTTACGTCTTTATTACGTAAGTACGTTAACAGATTACGGCGTTTCCCTACCATTTTTAAAAGACCGCGACGTGAATGGTGATCTTTTTTGTGTGTGCGTAGGTGCTCGTTCAAATTGTTAATCGAATCTGTTAGGATAGCAATCTGAACCTCTGGAGAACCAGTGTCAGATTCATGAGTTTTGAACTCACTGATGAGTTGATTTTTACGCTCTTGAGTAATGGCCATCCTTGTTTCACCTCCAATTTCATAATTAGCCCCAATTACCCAGCAATCGTCGGTGATTCGAATTGCCAAGCAATGGTTTTAAAGCTACGGATACTATCATACCAACCCTTGACACAAAAATCAAGTTGTTCTCTCAGAACTTTTGCACATCGGAAGCTTTTCATCAAAGCGTTTTAAATCTTCGTATGCTTGTTCCTTATCTTTTGAGATTTGCTCAATTAATTCATTAATGCCATTAAATTTTTGTTCACTTCTGATTCTCTTCATCCAATTGATCGTTAATTCTTTTCCATAAATCATTTCATCGAAGTTAAATAAGTGAACTTCAATAGAGGGCAAAGAGGCCCGCTCTTTTTTAAAAGTTGGCTTATAACCTATATTACAAACACCTTTAATCGCCTTGCCGTCCAATTCAGCTATTACCGAATAAACACCTGTCGGCGGGACAATATATGGATCTGAAAGTTCGGTATTGGCTGTCGGAAAACCGATCGTCCTCCCCCTCTTATCACCGTGAATAACTGTGCCTTTTACGTAGTGCGGCCTGCCAAGCAGCTCTGCAGCCAGCTGTACGTCCCCGCTCTTCAATGCTTGTCGAATTAAGGTTGAGCTTATTTTGCTGTCATCGCGGCTCAATCTTTTTACTGTCGTACTTTTGACGGCATCCCTTGAAAATGAAGGGAAATTCTCCATGTTTCCTTTCCCCATGTGACCAAATGAAAAATCAAAACCTGCTGTGATGTGCTTCACATTCAAGTTTATGATATAGTTATCGACAAATTCCTGGGGAGTAAGCGATGCAAAAATAGGAGTAAATTCAACAATATAAAGGATATCAACACCTAATGACTCAATCAAACGTTCTTTTTCCCGAATGGGAGTGATAACATCCTTCGGCTCGCTTTCCTTTTTTAAAACGGATGTTGGATGAGGGTAGAACGTCATGACTGCCGTCTTTCGCTTTTCCAGCTCTGCGATGTCCTTGGCTGTTTGAATGACTTTTTGGTGGCCAAGGTGAACACCGTCAAAATAGCCTAATGCCATGACAGTCTCTGGGAGATCCCCCCGGGTAAATGAATGAGGATGAGAAATATGTATTGTCTTCACAGAACGTTCACCTTTTCTAATCTTTACGAGTTTCCTGCCAGTACTTTCGCAGGTTTGAGCAGTCCCGGTTTTGAAGGGTGCAGCTGGTAAATAGCCATGCATAAGCCTTCTTTTGAATAAATAACTACTCTATCGCTTTCCCCTAAGTTCCGGAACTGTTCGGGAATTTCCAGTACAGCGCCGTTTTCTACTTTCTTAGCTAATGTATCACTTATTACCCATTTCGGCAAATGATTAAGTGCTCGTTCGATCGGCAGCAAAAGATCATCCTTAACGCCGGTTTCAATTTTTTCTATTATTTCTTCAAATGTAACACATTCATCTAAAGTAAAATCCCCTGATGCCGTCCGAACCAAATGGGACATATGCGCAGGATATCCGAGCATCTCTCCTATCGTAACAGCTAAAGTTCTTACATACGTCCCTTTTGAGCAATGTACTCTGAAACGGAAAGAAACTTTGCTGTCGTTCTGATTAATATCCGACGTTCGCTTCAATTCATGGATCGTTACAGTTCTTTCCGGCCTTTCGATTTCAATTCCTGCACGAGCATACTCGTAAAGCTTTTTCCCGTTTACTTTAACTGCTGAATACATCGGCGGGATTTGACTGATATTCCCTGTCAATTTTTCTAAAACATCGTCGATCATTGCTTCACTAATGGTTGTGGCAACTGGCTTTTTCGTGATAATATCTCCGGTTTGATCCTCTGTCGTTGTAGAGATTCCGAGGGTAACCTCTGCATCATAAGATTTGGATTTTTCGGTCAGATACTCCACTATTTTTGTTGCTTTGCCAATACAAATTGGCAAAACACCTTCAACTTCAGGGTCAAGCGTGCCGGTATGGCCTGCTTTTTTCGTTTGGAAGAGTTTACGCACCTTCATAACACAATCATGAGATGTCCAACCGACCGGCTTATGTAAAAGAAGTACTCCATTCAACGCGATTCTAACACTCCTTATGTAAATAAACTTGCCGATTCCTGGCAAGCTTATGTTTTTACATGCTGCAAAAAAGGATGGACTGCTATTCGTTCCATCCTTTTTGGCTGATTTTTCCAGGCTGAATCCACCCGCTATTTTTCTGTATCTTTATCATCGTTAATTTCGTGAATAAGTGTTTCGATTCGATTCCCGTAATCAATCGACTCGTCAAATTCAAACGAAAGTTCTGGCGTTTTTCTAAGCCTGATCCTGTTTCCAATTTCAGACCGTATAAACCCTTTTGCTTTTGCAAGGCTGCGAAGGGTCGCTTCTCTCTGTTCTTCATTTCCAAGAACTGAGATATACACTTTTGCATTTTGCAAATCGCCGGTGACTCTGACATCTGTAACAGTTATAAAGCCGATTCTTGGGTCTTTAAGCTTTCTTCCAATGATGTCGCCTAATTCTTTTTTCATTTGTTCACCAATACGGGTGGCTCTAATACTCATTCCTAATCACCTTTCTATTAAAACCATTCAGTTTCGGTAATTGTCCGTTCAATTTCCGGAAAGGAATCGATAAAGTCCAATACTTTCTGTAATTCCTTTTCCGTTTGAACGCGAGAAGAAGATACCGCTGCAATTGCAAGACTGGTCCTTTGCCAAGTGTCCTGATAATCAACTTCAGAAATTGACACATTGAACTTTGCTCGGACTCTTGTGATAATCCGCTTGAGCACCGAACGTTTATCCTTTAAGGATGACGCATCATATATCATGCATTCACATGTGACGCAGCCGATCATTTTCTTTCAATTTCTTGCATGACATACGCCTCTAGTACATCGCCTTCCCGTATATCATTGTATTTTTTTATTGTGATTCCGCATTCGTATCCTTGTGATACTTCCTTTACGTCATCTTTATAGCGTTTCAAGACGTCTACTTCGCCTTCATAAATAACAACGCCGTCACGAATCAAGCGGATCCCGCTGTCTCTAGTAATCGAGCCTTCTGTCACGTATCCACCGGCAATTGTTCCGATTCTGGACACTTTAAACGTTTGGCGGACTTCCACTTGGCCGATCACTTTTTCCTCGTATTCTGGATCAAGCATCCCTTTCATTGCGGACTCAATTTCCTCAATGACTTTATAAATGATCCGGTGAAGACGGATATCGACGTTTTCAGAATCTGCCGTTTTTTTGGCATTGCCATCCGGACGAACGTTAAAGCCGATTACAATCGCATTTGAAGCAGAAGCTAAAATAATATCCGATTCGGTGATCGCTCCAACGCCTGTGTGAATGATTTTTACCTTGACGCCTTCTACTTCGATTTTTTGAAGGGATGCGGTAAGGGCTTCGGCAGAACCTTGAACGTCAGCTTTCACGACAAGATTAATATCCTTAACGTCCCCCTGCTTGATTTGTTCAAACAAATCATCTAAGCTGAGCTTCGCTTTATCAGATCGCTGCTCTTCCATTTGTTTCGAAGCACGCGCCTCTCCTACTTGACGGGCTGTTTTTTCGTCTTTAAATACTAGGAACTGGTCGCCAGCATTCGGAACATCATTTAAACCTGTTATTTCAACAGGGGTAGATGGACCGGCCGTTTTCACACGTCTGCCAATGTCGTTTACCATCGCACGGACGCGGCCGAAGGAATTTCCGACAACGATAGGATCTCCAACGTTAAGCGTTCCTGTCTGAACTAAAAGCGTTGCGACTGAGCCGCGGCCTTTATCAAGCTCAGCTTCAATGACGGTTCCTTTTGCCCTGCGATTAGGGTCAGCCTTCAATTCTTCTACTTCACTCACAAGAAGAATCATTTCGATTAATTCATCAATACCTTCTCCATTTAATGCAGAAAGAGGTACAAAGATCGTTTCTCCGCCCCAGCTTTCAGGCACGAGCCCATGCTCAGTCAGCTCTTGCATCACGCGATCTGGATTTGCTCCAGGTTTGTCTATTTTGTTTACAGCTACAATAATAGGAACTTCGGCAGCTTTTGCATGGTTAATTGCCTCCACAGTTTGCGGCATTACGCCGTCGTCCGCAGCTACCACTAATATTGTAATGTCAGTTACTTCCGCTCCGCGAGCACGCATCGTTGTAAATGCTGCGTGTCCCGGGGTATCAAGGAACGTAATTTTTTTGCCGTCATCTTCAATTTGGTAGGCACCGATATGCTGGGTAATACCGCCAGCTTCTCCAAGGGCGACCTTCGTTTTCCGGATGCTGTCAAGCAAAGTCGTTTTCCCGTGGTCGACGTGTCCCATAATCGTAACAACCGGCGGCCTGATCTCTAGATTCTCTTCCGTTTCAGGCTCTTCATATTTTTCAAGCTCGGTTTCTTCCAAAACAATGACTTCTTCTACTTCAACGCCGTATTCTGCAGCGATAAGCTCTACCGTATCTTTATCGAGGTCTTGGTTGATTGTAGCCATAACACCAAGCAGCATAAGTTTTTTAATGATTTCAGAAGGCTCTCTGCCTAATTCTTCTGCCAGTGCCCCCACCGATTTGCTGTTTGTAAAAGTGATTTTTTCAGGAAGTGCTTTTACAGGCTTTGGCTGCTTAAAATTATTTTGTTGATTATTATTTCGTTTATTATTTTTTTTGTTGTTTTTATTGTTTTTCTTGTTTTTGTTGTTATTTTGTATATTTTGCACGTCATTCTTCTTTCCGTTGCGGTTTTTGTTTTGATTTGCAGTAATCTGTTGGACTTTGTTCGGTTGCGCTCCCTGCTTTTTATCAGGGGCAGATTGTTTTCCGGCAGGCGATCCGCCGTTTGTTTTAAATTTCCCATCCAACTGTTTGATAACATTCTCATCGATCATAGCCATATGGTTGTTTACTTCCATATCCAAATCTTTCAGAGTCGTTAAAATATCCTTGCTTGATACATTTATTGTTTTCGCGTATTCATAAACTCTCATTTTAGCCATTCGTTCACCCCCAAAAAAATTAATCGAGCAAGTTTAGTAACTTTTTCGCAAATCCTTGGTCAGTGACGGCTACCACAACTCTCGAATCCTTGCCGATTGCCTGGCCAAGAATCTCGCGGTTTGATACTCGTTTATAAGGAATATTGTAGTATTTGCATTTGTCCGTTACTTTTTTAGCCGTATTTGCTGAAGCGTCATCACTAAGCAATACGATTTTTGCAGAGGTACTCCGAATTTCTTTAATGACTGACTCTTCACCAGTAACGACCTTCCGTGCCCGATATGCTAGACCCAGCAAGGGAAACCAGTTGTTATTATCCATTTGCATTGTTTCCCTTTTTCGCTAATTCTAATAATTGATCGTATATCTCATCATCAATTTTTGTTTGAAATTGTTTTGACAGGATATTTTTTTTCTGCGCCGTGAGAATACTTTCTTCAGTAAGTGTCAAATACGCGCCACGGCCATTTTTTTTGCCAGTAGGATCGACGGATATGTCTCCTTCTTTGGATCTGACAATTCGGATGAGTTCCTTTTTAGGCATCATTTCTCCTGTCACGATACATTTTCGCAAAGGAATTTTTTTCTTGCTTTTCACCCAAAATCACCCCTCTTATTCATCCTGTTCGGAAGATGGAGCTTCAGAAACAAATTCGTCCTGTTCGTTTGATAATAAACCTAGCTCTGCAGCATCCGTCTCGCTCTTAATATCGATTTTCCAGTTTGTTAGCTTCGCTGCAAGACGGGCATTTTGCCCCCTTTTACCTATGGCTAATGAAAGCTGGTAATCCGGTACGATCACAGTTGTCGCTTTGTCCTCCTCATTGACGAGAACCTCGATCACCTTTGATGGGCTTAAAGCATTGGCCACAAATTCCACTGGATCATTTGACCATTGGACAATATCGATTTTTTCGCCTTTCAGCTCATTTACAATGGCTTGAACTCGCTGTCCTTTCGGTCCAACACAGGAGCCTACCGGATCGACATCAGGATCATCTGTACGGACGGAAATTTTTGAACGGTCGCCAGCTTCTCTTGCAACTGACATAAGTTCCACTGTTCCATCATAAATTTCCGGTACTTCAATTTCAAATAATCGCTTCAAAAGTCCAGGATGTGTTCTAGAAACGTAGATTTGCGGACCTTTCGTCGTTTTCTCCACTTTTGTGATAAATACTTTTATCCGATCATGCGGTTTATAGCTTTCGTTCGGCATTTGTTCATTTACCGGTAAAATCGCTTCAATTTTTCCTAACGAAACATAAATGAATTTATGATCGATTCTCTGAACAATGCCTGTCATTATGTCCTCTTCGCGATCGATGAATTCATTATAAATTACTCCGCGCTCGGCTTCTCTTACACGCTGGGTAACCACCTGTTTTGCAGTTTGGGCTGCAATCCGGCCGAAATCCTTTGGTGTTACTTCAATTTCTACGACATCACCGCTTATATAATTCGGATTAATCTTTCTGGAGTCGTCGATAGAAATCTCTAGCCTCGGATCATATACTTCATCGACGACGTCTTTTCTAGCAAATACCCTAATTGTTCCGCTTACGCGATTTAGATCGACGCGGACATTTTGAGCCTGGTTAAAGTTTCGTTTGTAAGCCGAGATCAAAGCCGCCTCAATGGCATCGATAATAATTTCTTTACTGATCCCTTTTTCTTTTTCTAGAACAGTCAGGGCATCCAACAATTCACTGCTCATGCTTAAACGCTCCCCCTTTAATCATTAATGGAATGAAACAGCCAATCTTGCACTTGCGATTTTTTCATAAGGAATGTTGATTTGTTTTTTTCTCGTTTTGATCTTGATTGTGACAGTTACTACTTCCCCGTCAAATCCGCTCAGTTCTCCTTCAAAGACCTTTACTCCGTCAATCGGTTCATACGTTTTTATGTAAACGTTTTTTGAAATGGATTTTTCAAAGTCTGCCCTTTTTTTCAACGGACGTTCAGCTCCGGGCGAGGAAACCTCAAGAAAATAATTTTGCTTGATAGGGTCTGCCTTGTCAAGCTTTTCGCTTAATGCTTCGCTTACATTCGCGCACTCTTCAATGTCCACACCGTTTTCCGAATCAATAAATACACGAAGGAACCAGTTTTGACCTTCTTTGACAAACTCAACGTCTACAAGTTCAAGCTGGAGATTTTGCAGGATAGGCAGAACCATCTCTTCAACAATATCAATTACTTTTTTGCTCATTTTTTCCTCCTAGCGACCGTACAAAACGTATCACGGTGAATAAAAACCCTGCCTTTTACAAGGAGCAGGGATACATAAAGTGAACCTTGCCAATGGGGTGAATACATACCCACTGGTGACCAACCGAAGCATTTACTGGCAGTTGATCAAATGTAGATTGAAAATCCCCTGATCGGGGTTCATACTAAAAACGATTGCAGATCAATTGCCTGCTCAATACAAAAGAGCGGGTTTCCCCACTCTTTGCCAAAAAAACATCAGGATTTCCATTAAAACTATATCATAACCAAAATCGATATGCAAATGAAGTACCAATGGCAACAAAATAAGCGAAAAAGATTAAAACAGTGACAGTTGATTTTGGTCCGGCAATGCTTCTAAACAGCCGTGCCGATCAAGATACTCCAATATGGTTTTTGATACCTTCCCTCGCTTTTGGAGATCTTCTTTCGACAGAAATTCTCCTTCTTCACGAGCTTTGACGATATTTAAGGCTGCGTTTGTTCCGAGACCCGGAATTGAGTTAAATGGAGGTATCAATGTTTTTCCTTCAATAATAAATTCCGAGGCGCTTGATTTATACAAGTCCACCTTCTGAAAAGAATAACCTCTTTCAACCATTTCAAGCGAGATCTCAAGCACGGTTAACAAATTCTTTTCTTTGGCAGATGCGTCAAGCCCTTTGCTCGTGATTTCTTCAATTGCAGCTCTTATAGCATTTGAACCTTTAATCATGGCATCAATATCAAAGTCATCTGCTCTAACCGTAAAGTAAGCAGCATAATAAAGCAAAGCATGATGAACTTTAAAGTAGGCGATCCGTACAGCCATAAGGACATAGGCGGCAGCATGCGCCTTCGGAAACATATACTTGATTTTTTTACAGGAATCAATGTACCAATTCGGTACATTATTTTCTTTCATTTCTTCTTCCCATTCGGGGTTTAATCCTTTCCCTTTACGGACAAATTCCATGATCTTGAAGGCAAGGGACGGATCTAGGCCTTGATAGATCAAATAAACCATAATATCATCCCGGCACCCGATAACTTCACTTAATTCGCAAATCGAATTGTGAATCAGCTCCTGGGCATTTCCGAGCCAAACATCAGTGCCGTGTGAAAGTCCCGAGATCTGGACCAACTCGGAAAAGGTTGTCGGCTTTGTATCTTCAAGCATTTGCCGGACAAATTTTGTTCCGAATTCCGGTATGCCGAGCGTTCCGGTTTTACACATGATTTGTTCCTCGGTCACTCCAAGAGGCTCTGTCCCGCTGAATATTTTCATCACCTCAGGATCATCGGTCGGGATCGTCTTCGGATCAATCCCGCTTAAATCCTGAAGCATTCTGATGACTGTTGGATCATCATGTCCCAGTATATCAAGCTTCAGCAGATTATCGTGGATCGAATGGAAATCAAAATGTGTCGTTTTCCATTCCGATCCAGTGGCATCTGCAGGAAACTGAATCGGAGAAAAATCAAAAATATCCATATAGTCCGGTACAACGATTATCCCCCCGGGATGCTGCCCTGTGGTTCTTTTTACGCCGGTGCAGCCTTGAACGAGCCTGTCGATTTCAGCGCCTCTATAGTGCAGATTATGGTCACTTGCATAGCCCTTCACGTAGCCATAGGCTGTTTTTTCTGCCACTGTTCCGATCGTTCCAGCACGGTACACATTGTCTTCACCGAATAAAACCTTCGTATAATTGTGAGCTCTTGGCTGATATTCGCCTGAGAAATTCAAATCAATATCGGGAACTTTGTCCCCTTTAAAGCCAAGAAATGTTTCAAACGGAATGTCATGGCCGTCTTTACTGTACTCAGCCCCGCATCCTGGACAAGCTTTATCGGGCAAATCAAAGCCTGACCCTACCGAACCGTCATTAAAAAATTCTGATTGCTTGCAGTGCGGGCACACGTAATGCGGCGGCAGCGGATTAACTTCTGTAATTTCCGTCAAAGTCGCGACTAAAGAAGATCCCACAGACCCCCTTGATCCAACAAGATAGCCGTCATCGAGCGATTTCTTCACAAGCTTGTGCGAAATCAGGTAGATGACTGCAAAGCCGTGTCCGATGATACTTTTCAACTCTTTTTCAATGCGGTCCTCAACGATCTTCGGCAAATCGTCACCATAAATGCTCCTCGCACGCGCATAGCTCATTTCCCTGATTTCTTCATCAGCACCATCTATTTTTGGTGTGAACAAATCATCTTTAATAGGTTTAATCTCGTCAATCATGTCGTTGATTTGATTCGAGTTCTCTATCACAATTTCTTCTGCTTTCTGCTTGTCCAAAAATGAAAAAGAAGCGAGCATTTCGTCAGTCGTCCGAAAATGTACTTTCGGAAGCTTATGGCGGTTCAATGGATTTGCGCCGCCCATGCTGCTGATCAATATTTTGCGGTATATTTTATCCTCAGGATCTAAATAATGGACATTTCCTGTTGCCACAACAGGTTTGTTTAACTTGTCTCCGAGCTTAACAATATTGGATATGATTTCTTTTAAGGCTCTTTCATCCCGTACCAATTCCAGCTCTAAAAGATGCTGGTATACGTCAGGCGGGTGAACCTCAATATAATCATAGAATGAAGCAATATCCTCTACTTCATCAGGTGATTTTTGCATCATTCCTTCAAATACTTCCCCTTTATCGCAGCCTGAACCAATTAATAGCCCTTCTCTGTATTTTTCAAGCAGGGATCTTGGTATTCTAGGAACTCGGTAAAAGTATTCGATATGGGATAATGAAACGAGCTTAAATAAATTTTTCAATCCCGTTTCGTTTTGTGCAAGCAGTGTCGCATGATGCGGCCTTGATTTCTGGTATGCATTGGATTGCCCCATGTTTTCATTCAGCTGATCATGGAACAGAATGTCTTTTTCTTGAGCATCCTTCAGCATTTTTAATAATAAATATCCAGTCGCTTCCGCATCGTAAATGGCTCTATGGTGCTGTGTCAATTCGATATCAAATTTTTTGCAAAGCGTGTTCAGCCGATGGTTTTTGAATTCGGGATATAAAAACCGACCTAGCTCAAGCGTATCAATGACCGGATTCGCTGCTTTATCCGTCTTTAACAGCTTTTTATAAGCAACGTTCAGAAAGCCCATGTCGAAGCTTGCATTGTGCGCTACTAAAATATCGTCTTTTATCCACTCTTTAAATTCCCGAATAATCACATCCACATCAGGCGCGTCTTTAACCATATCATCCGTAATCCCTGTCAATTCAATGGTCGTTGCGGATAACGGATGATGGGGATTCGCAAACCGTTCGAATCGATCAACGATTTCTCCGTTATGGATTTTTACTGCGGCAAGCTCAATGATCGTGTCATATACAGCGGAAAGACCGGTAGTTTCCACGTCAAACACGACATACGTATCCTCTGCCAGATTCCTGTGAGTTGGATTGTAAGCAATTGGTATCCCGTCATCGACAAGGTTGACTTCCACTCCATAGATCATTTTCACGCCATGCTTTTTACTGGCTGAATAGGCGTCAGGAAACGATTGAACCACTGCGTGATCGGTAACTGCAATTGCTGTATGGTTCCATTTTTTTGCTTGCTGAACATACTTTTCAATACCAGTAACGGCATCCATTTGACTCATTGGAGAATGCAAGTGGAGTTCGACTCTTTTTTTGCCTTTCTCAGAAGTATCCTCACGGGATTTCCCTTTGATTTCATTCACATCATTTGCGATCATGACTAGGTCTCTTACAAACGTGTCGTTTTGAATGCTTCCTCTCGCTTTGACCCACATACCTTTTTTGAGTGATTTCATCAATTGGGCATCTTCTTTTTCACGTGAGAACATTTTTACTAGGATGCTGTCCGTGTAATCTGTCACTTTAAAAATACAAAGTGTCCTGCCGCTTTTTAATTCTCTCGTTTCAGCATCGAACACATAGCCTTGAATCGTTATTCTCCGCTCCTCGTCCATAATGCTGTCTAGAGATCGGATCTCCTCGCCATCTTTGATCGGATAGCCTAGTACGAGCGGGCCGGATGGTTCTGCATCGTCGGAGCTTTCTTTTTCCATACGCTCCATGTCGATCAGCGCTTGATGTGCTCTTTCTTTATCTTCTGCCAATTTAAGTTCTTTGAATTTTTGAATCTCATCTTCCGACACAAAAATTTCAGTCTCGATCATAAATTCCGGGAAACCAAAACGGCGGTAGCTTTGCTGGATGTAATGGCTGTATTTTGTCTTCAGCGCTTGCGCTTCAGTATCTGTTTTCGCCTTGAGAATAAGCTTATTTCCAGAAAGCACGGGTTTTTGTTGACTCAACAATGTATAAATCGGCGGGGATATTCCGTCAATTCCGTTAATACACGCTCCCCAAAAGTCCTGAACAATTCCCAATTGAACGTTCGGATTTTCGACAGAAATGGTACAGTTTACAGCAGCAATATGTGAAAAAGCATTCTTTAGTTTAAGAATAAATGCATCATAAATTGTCAGAGGCAGCAAGTCCGTGAGTTTTAATTGAAACTCCCACGTTTTTGTTGACTTATGGACGGTTAGCTTTTCGATTTGTCCGTCTTTAAAATGGGACTTCTTCCACTCATCTGATATTTGAATTTGCTCAAGCAACAGTTGAAATTGCTGTCCGCTGTCTGGCCTTTTTTCTTCCAAAGCCGGATCCCCCTTATTTTTATTCATAATAGAAGGTACCTCGAGGGATTGACGAGGTACCTTCTATTTTAATTTACATTCGATTGAAATGAAACACCCGGAGGCCTTCTCAGATCATTAAATTTTCTTCAGTTCAATTAGATGGTGATTGACGTGATCAGGAAGTTCTGATATATGGACGTCAAACGACTCGCCGGTCTTGCGGATTTTCAACTCCACAATTCCTTCTTCCGCCCGCTTCCCAACTGTGACTCGAAGCGGCAGGCCGATTAAATCAGAATCGGCAAATTTCACCCCAGCACGTTCTGCACGATCATCGAACAACACATCCATTTTCCGAGTCAAAAACGCTTCGTACAGCTCCTCGGCCAGCTTTACTTGAGGCTCATTTTTCACATTCACAACGACCAGATGCAGCGCATATGGAGCTACACTTACCGGCCAAACCAACCCTTTTTCGTCATGGTGCTGTTCGGCGATTGCTGAGAGCGTCCTTGAAATCCCAACACCGTAACATCCCATGATCATCGGCTTGGCACGACCGTTTTCATCCAGATAAGTGGAATTCATAGATTCACTGTATCTTGTACCTAATTTAAATACTTGACCAATTTCAATTCCCTGGGCAAACTGAATTGTTCCTTTACCGTCTGGTGACGGGTCGCCTTCACGGATAGATCGCAGATCAGCATATTTAGAGATCGAAGCATCTCGTTCTAAATTGACATTTTGATAATGATAACCCGTTTCATTAGCACCCGTTACACCATTTGCAACGTTTTTCAATGCAAGGTCAGCAATAATCTCGATCGAATCATCCAGTTGAACAGGTCCTATAGAACCAGGGTCTGCTCCAGTTAATTCGCGGACTTTTTCCGGACTTGCCATTTCAACAACCTGTGCGTCGGCAAGGTTTTTCACTTTGATGTCGTTGATTTCATGGTCTCCTCGAACCAAAACGAGAATATACCGGTCATCTGCTTTAAACAAAATGGATTTTATACACTTGCTTACATCCACTTTGAAGAAGTCTGCAGCTTCCTCAATCGTTTTGACTGCGGGGGTTGAAATTTTCTCCAAGGAAAGTGGTTCTTCAGTGAGAGAAACTTCCTCTTCTCTCACTTCTGCCATTTCAATGTTGGCGGCATAAGAAGACGAATCTGAAAATGCAATCGTATCTTCACCAACCTCAGCCAATGCCATAAATTCGTGAGTATCCTTGCCCCCCATCGCTCCTGAGTCAGCAATGACAGCTCTGAAATTCAATTCGCATCTGGTGAAAATTTTCGTATAAGCGTTATACATGTCTTTGTAAGTGACATCGAGGCTGTCCTGATCGCTATGAAAAGAATATGCATCCTTCATGATAAATTCACGACCGCGCAGCAAGCCAAAACGAGGGCGCTTCTCATCGCGGAATTTCGTTTGAATTTGAAAAACAGTAAGAGGCAGGCGCTTATACGATTTAATTTCGTCACGGATTAAGGACGTAATCACTTCTTCATGGGTTGGCCCTAGTGCAAATTCTCTCCCATTACGATCCTTCAACCTCATTAATTCCGAACCGTACGTATACCAACGCCCGGATTCCTGCCACGTTTCAGCCTGTTGAAGGGCAGGCATTAGTATTTCGACAGCATCGATCCGCTCCAATTCTTCACGAACGATTGTTTGAATGTTTTGAATGACTCGGTAGGCGAGCGGCATATAGCTGTAAACACCGCTCGTATTTTGCCTGATAAATCCCGCTTTCAGCAAAAGCTGATGGCTCTTTGCTTCGGCATCAGCAGGAACCTCCCTAAGAGTCGGGATTAATGTCTTGCTTTGTCTCATTTTTGCACCTCATCTATCCTTCATTATAAAAACAGCCGTTGTATGTCGTTCCATGTTACAACCAACATAAGCAGCATTAAAAATGCAACGCCAATAAAGACGACAAAGGCTTCTTTTTCGCGATTGATCGGTTTGCCCCGAACCGCTTCAACAAGTAAGAATAAAAGTCTTCCTCCATCTAATGCCGGAATCGGAAGAAGATTGATGACACCAAGATTCACACTTAAAAATGCTGCAAAATAGAGCAGATTCATGATTCCTGTCCGCGCCACTTGACCTGTCATATCATAAATTCCCACCGGTCCGGCAAGCGCATCGATTGAAACCTGTCCTGTCACAAGCCTTCCTAAGTGTTGAATGATCGCCGTGGAATTCTCGATCGTTGTATTGGCAGCATACGCATAAGGGCTGAAGAACCCTTTTTCTGTCGGTCTGTAAACTCCCATAATTCCAACAGTCTCGCCTTCAACCGTTTGCGGCTTAGGAGTTACCGTCACATCCATCGTTTCGCCGGCGCGGTTTACTTCAAATTCTAACGGTTTATTCGGATTTTCCTGAACAGTCTTTACGACATCGTCTTTCCATGAGCTCATTCTTTCCCCATTAATTGTAAGGATAGTGTCGCCTTCCTTTAGCCCAGCTTCCATCGCCGCTCCATTATCCGCAAGCTTGCCAAGTTTTGGCGCGTCAGAAGGTACCCCTTGTACGTATCCAATAATGATTAAAAGCACGAAGGCCAATACAAAATTCATTAATGGTCCTGCAGCTATCGCTTTAATCCTTTGCCATACCGTTTTCGATCCGAACTGCCTGTTATACGGGGCAATCTGGATCTGCTCACCGTCTACGAGAAAATAGGAAGTTTCACTGACAGAAAACGTCTTCAAGCTGTCTTCATTTCCGTCTTCATAGCCCGTAATGGTCATTTTGTGCTCTAAATCCGCGTGCTCTACTTCAAGCATAAGCGCATCAGGAAATTTTTCTTTTTGATTTAATACGATTTTCTCAACTTTGTCTTCCTTGTTAAATAACATCCCGATTGAATATCCGGGCTTTAGTTCATGCATTTCCGGATCTTCACCAGCCATGCGGACAAATCCGCCAACAGGAAGAAGCCTGATCGTATACACTGTTTCGTTCTTTTTAAAGGAAAAAATTTTCGGTCCAAAACCGATGGCAAATTCCCGGCAAAGAATTCCTGCTCTTTGAGCAAGAAGCAAGTGTCCAAGCTCATGGATAAAAACGAGTGTCCCAAAAATTAATATAAACGCAATAACCGTGTTCACAAACATACCACCTTATGCAAGTAATGATTGAACAAAAGCTCGTGTCTCTTTGTCCACTTCTTGGATGTCCTGAAGATTTGGCCGGGCAATTGCCTGATGGCGATTCAACGATGATTCAATTAGCTCTTCAATTTGTAAGAAGGAAATCCTTCCATTAAGAAACGCTTCGACAGCCATTTCGTTTGCAGCATTTAGAACTGTAGGCATTGTTCCCCCTATTTTACCTGATTCAAAAGCAAATTGTAAGCAACGGTACCTCTTCTCATCAGCCTTTTTGAAATTCAGCTGCCCTACTTCCCATAGATTTAAGCTTTTTACCGAAGGCAAAGACAGCCGATCTGGATAGGTCAGTGCGTATTGAATCGGCACCCTCATATCGGGAGAACCGAGTTGAGCCAGAATGCTTCTATCCTTAAATTCTACCATTGAGTGGATAATGCTTTCTTTATGTAATAGGACTTCGATTTTATCATAAGGAATATCAAACAGCCAATGAGCTTCAATGACTTCAAATCCTTTATTCATCATTGTTGCTGAGTCAATCGTAATTTTTGCTCCCATGGACCAGTTCGGGTGGTTTAATGCTTCTTTAACAGTTACCCCTTCAAGCTCTTCCCGTTTTTTTTCCCTAAAGCTTCCGCCTGAAGCCGTAATAATTAAACGCTCTATCGTTTTCGGCTGCTCGCCATGCAGACATTGAAAAATAGCAGAATGCTCACTGTCAACAGGAAGAAGAGGGACATTGTATCTTTTAGCGTGTTCTTTTACTATATGCCCCGCTGTGACAAGAGTTTCTTTATTTGCCAAAGCGACAGGGATTTTTTCTTCAATCGCCTTCAGGGTAGGAACCAAGCCTACGCTGCCGACAAGGGCGTTGACGAGGAAATCTGCTTTATAAACTGCAGCTTCTGCAAGAGCTTCTTCGCCATACCCCACCGAAAAAGAATGTGAGAATACATTGGAAGATAATATATCATAGGCTTCTTTACTGCCCGCTGCAACATATTCTGGTTTAAATTCGTTTATGATTTTAACTGCTTGCTCGACATTGCTGCCAAAGCTCATCGAAACAAGCTGAAATTGATCCGGATGGCACCTTAATACGTCCAATGTTTGAATTCCAATCGAACCTGTGGCGCCTAAAATACTTATTTTTTTCAAAATGACACTCCTTTTCCAGCCACTTCAGGAAGCTTAAATGTGCCTTAAAAAAACCGAAGAAAGAAATACATAAGCGGCATCACAAACAAAAAACTATCAAAACGGTCGAACATTCCTCCGTGCCCCGGCAATATGTGGCCGGAATCCTTCACCTGATAGTGACGCTTTAACGCCGATTCCACTAGATCACCGATTTGTCCAAATATAGATAAAAATACTGTTGTGAAAAGTATAAGTATGTAAGAGTCTGTAAAGCTTGTAATCGTTTGATAAACGATAGCGAATACGACACTGACTATAATTCCGCCCACGAAGCCGCCAACTGTTTTATTCGGGCTGATTTCCGGCCAGAGCTTTCGCTTTCCCAAAGACTTCCCGATAAAATAAGCACCGGAATCAGTAGCCCAAATGACTCCGATTGCATAAAAAATCATCTCAATTCCAATTCCGCTATAATTGCGGATCTCGATAAAACAATAAAAACCCATTCCCAGATATAAAGTCGAAAGTATAACAAATGCTGCCTCATCAAAGGAAAATGTGTTTTTCGTAAGTACAGTGTACGCGAGCAAAACGAGCACGCCAAAAAGGACAGCTTCTACTTTCGTCAGTTTTATAATTTCCATCTGCTCATAGACGCTTGGCAATAGTAATGTCCATAGCATAAGCAAGCTGATGATTCCAGGGGTACTCGATAATTTAACCCTTTTCATCCGCAGAAGCTCGTAAAGCGAAATGCTTCCAATAAGATAAATTAACAGGGTAAAAGGCAGCCGGCCAAGCAATACAAATAGAACAAATGCGGCTCCGGCTGAAATTCCGGTCACTAATCGTATCTTCATTTACACCATCCTCTAAACTCCACCATAACGGCGTGCACGACGCTGGTACTCTCCAACGGCCTGCAGGAAATGACTATCTTTAAAATCAGGCCACAATACATCTGTAAATACAAATTCGCTGTAAGCAATTTGCCAAAGCATGAAATTACTGAGCCTGATCTCACCGCTTGTCCGGATCAGCAAATCAGGATCCTGGAGCGATTCTGTCATTAAATAACTGGAGAATAGTTCTTCATCGATTTCATCAATTTCGATATCTCCGTTTTTCGTTTGTTCTGCGATTGATTTAACTGCACGAATAATTTCTTTCCGCCCGCCGTAATTTAACGCAAAGTTAAGAACCATACCAGTATTGTTTTTTGTATCAATAACCGCTTTCTCGATTGCCCGAAGCGTATGATCCGGCAGCCCGGTGCGGTCCCCTATGATTCGAACTTGAACATTTTCCTCAACAAGCTCAGGTAAATAAGTGGACAAAAACTCTTCCGGAAGTTTCATTAGAAAATCAACTTCAAACTTAGGACGCTTCCAATTCTCAGTGGAGAAGGCGTAGAGTGTGAGGATTTTGACTCCCAATTGATTCGCAATTCTTGTCGTATTCTTGACCACTTTCATTCCTTCGTGGTGTCCTGCTACTCGCGGCAATGCTCGCTTCTTAGCCCACCTGCCGTTCCCGTCCATAATAATGGCAATATGTTCAGGAACATGTCCATTTAATACATCTTCTTTTGTATAGCTCTCCATATCGGATGCTTGCGGCTGGTTATTATTCTTCCAGTTTTTGAGTAAATTGAGCATGAGATTCCTCCGTCACCCAAAAGGTTGCTTTTCGTCATAGTCAGTATTAACAAAAAAACCCCCTGTAAACGTGAGAGGGTCTTTTCACTATTATCTATTGTACAGAGTTTTTTATCAAACTTCCATGATTTCTTTTTCTTTATCCTTTGTAACCGTGTCAATTTTCGCGACATAGTCGTCAGTCAGCTTTTGAACATCTTCCCCGGCAGAACGCAATTCATCTTCTGTTATATCGCCATTTTTCTCTGATTTTTTCAAATCGTCATTTGCGTCCCGGCGAATGTTTCGGACGGCTACTTTTGCATCTTCTGAATATTTTTTAACTAGCTTGACAAGCTCTTTCCGTCTTTCCTCTGTTAAAGCAGGAACAGCGATGCGAATAATGTTTCCGTCATTTGATGGCGTAATGCCTAAATCAGCTTTTTGAATGGCTTTTTCGATATCTCCTAGTGCTGTTTTATCATACGGAGTGATGATCAGCATCCGTGCTTCAGGAACACTGATAGAAGACAATTGGTTTAGTGGAGTCTGTGCCCCGTAATAATCTACAGTAACTTTATCAAGCAAGGAAGGATTTGCCCGGCCGGCACGGACAGTTGCCAATTCACGCTGATAAGAAGCTAACGCTTTATCCATTCGTTCTTGTGTTTCAGTTAATATCTCATTTGACATGTCATTTCCCCCTAACAATCGTTCCGATAGTTTCACCGATCACGGCGCGTTTGATATTTCCTTCTTCCATTATTGAGAAAACAATAAGCGGAATATCATTATCCATGCAAAGTGAAGACGCAGTAGAATCCATTACGGCTAATCCATTTTTAAGTACATCAAGATAAGATAGCACATCATATTTAACAGCTGTCTCATCAATTCGAGGGTCAGCATTATATACCCCGTCCACATTGTTTTTAGCCATCAGGATCACATCTGCTTCAATTTCAGCTGCTCGCAGGGCTGCAGTCGTGTCCGTAGAGAAGTAAGGATTGCCTGTGCCCGCCGCGAAAATAACGACCCGTTTTTTTTCAAGATGGCGAATAGCTTTTCTTCGTATGTAAGGCTCAGCTACCTGTCTCATTTCAATTGACGTTTGTACCCTTGATTGGATTCCAAGAGATTCTAAACTATCCTGAAGAGCAAGCGAGTTCATAACTGTTGCAAGCATACCCATATAATCAGCTGTTGCCCGGTCCATCCCCAGGTCGCTCCCGGTTTTGCCGCGCCACAAATTGCCTCCGCCTACGACAATGGCAGTTTCTACGCCCAGTTCTGCGATTTCTTTTACCTGCTCTGCTACTGAATGAATGACTTTGGGATTGATTCCGTTCCCTTGTTCACCAGCCAAGGCTTCTCCGCTAAGTTTTAATACAATGCGTTTATATTTTGGGTTATCCATTATGACCTCCAAGTATATTCCTTTGCCGCTTATTATTATGCAAGAGAAAATTAGCTTTGTAAATCATGTTTTAAAAATAGGGAACACGGCATGTGTCCCCTATTTTCTTTAGGCAAACGTATTAGGAAATCCATACGCAGCCCTTGTTCCTCCGCATGAACGGGCAGTAGCCCCCGCTTCAAAGTTGAAGCGTTTTTGGAGAAAAACTGCCCGTATAAGCAAAGGTTGGTTTAGTTAGACGCCAGCAGGGCAATCCCCTCTGACAGATGATTCACATTATTTTTTCACTTGGCTCATAACTTCTTCTGCAAAATTATCTTGGCGTTTTTCGATCCCTTCGCCCACTTCGTAACGGACAAACGTTTCTACTTTTGCATTTCCAAGCACTTTTTTCACTTTTTCATCAGGATTTTTAACGAACGGCTGATCCAATAAACAAATTTCTTCGAAGAACTTGTTTAAACGGCCTTCTACCATTTTCGCAACGATATTTTCAGGCTTGCCTTCCTGAAGTGCTTGCTGAGTTAAGATTTCACGTTCATGATTTGCTTCTTCTTCAGACACTTGGTCTCTTGAAATGTATCTTGGATTCACTGCGGCAACATGCATTGCAATGTCTTTAGCAAGGTCTTCATCAGTAGTTCCGCTGACAACAGATAAAACGCCGATGCGTCCACCCATATGCAAATATGCGCCAAAAGCTGAATTATCATCTTTTGTTAACAGTTCAAAGCGGCGCAAAGTTAATTTCTCGCCAATTCTTGCCATCGCACTTGTAATATACTCTTCGACTGTGGAGCCGTTGCTCATTTTTGAAGCCAAAGCGTCTTCAAGTGTTGAAGGCTTGCTGGCAATCAGATGATCTGCAAGAGTGGAAAGAAGCTCTTTAAATCCTTCGTTTTTCGCAACAAAGTCTGTTTCAGAATTCACTTCTAAAATGACAGCCGCATTTCCATCCGCTTTAATAATCGTAGATCCTTCAGCAGCAATGCGGTCTGCTTTTTTAGCAGCTTTCGCAATTCCTTTTTCTCTTAGTAGATCTACAGCCTTATCCATATCTCCGTCTGTTTCAGTAAGAGCTTTTTTACAATCCATCATTCCTGCGCCGGTTTTTTGGCGTAATTCTTTAACTAGCTGAGCAGTAATTGCCATTATCCATTTCCTCCTTATAATAAAGAAAGTATATGTACCATTTTACCCTTTTGTTTTAAGTTATAAAACGGCTTGTAAAAAGGTGATAAAAGGCCCATTCCCTCTTATCACCCTATATAAAATATTATACAGTAGCAGCGGCTTCCGGTGCTTCTTCTTCTCCTTGCTTCGCTTCTAAAATCGCATCCGCCATTTTAGATGTAAGCAATTTAACAGCGCGGATCGCATCGTCGTTTGCTGGAATTACATGATCAATTTCATCAGGATCACAGTTTGTATCGACGATTCCGACAATCGGAATATGAAGTTTGCGAGCTTCCGCAACTGCAATGCGCTCTTTACGAGGGTCAATGATGAACAATGCATCAGGCAGCCCTTTCATGTCTTTGATTCCGCCTAAGAATTTTTCAAGACGCTCTAATTCTTTATTCAACTGAACGACTTCTTTTTTAGGCAAAACGTCGAACGTGCCGTTTTCACGCATTTTTTCAATATCTTTTAAACGTTTGATGCGTTTTTGAATGGTTTCAAAGTTTGTTAATGTTCCGCCTAACCAACGTTGGTTTACGTAATACATTCCAGAACGTTCTGCTTCTTCTTTCACAGACTCTTGAGCTTGTTTTTTTGTTCCGACAAAAAGGATTTTTCCTCCGTCAGCAGCAAGCTGTTTTGTGAAGTTGTAAGCTTCTTCTACCTTTTTCACCGTCTTTTGAAGGTCGATGATGTAGATTCCGTTACGTTCAGTAAAAATGTAACGTTTCATTTTTGGGTTCCAACGGCGAGTTTGGTGGCCGAAGTGAACACCAGCTTCAAGCAATTGCTTCATTGAGATAACTGACATGCTTTTGTTTCCTCCTATTAAATGGTTTTTTTCCTCCGCTTTTCGTCATCTTTAATGCAGAACCGAACGGCACCACCTGCAAAAATCAAAAAAGCGTGTGTAATTAACACCAAAAAATACTATAACATATGCTCATGTGACAATCAAGTAATTTCTCATCTCATCCCGCGAAATTTCAAAAGCAATTCGATTTCAGTTTTCCCGCTTTTTAGTTTGCGGGCAATCTCTTCTATTGAATGTCCCTTTTGGAACAAAGCGACGGCTTGCTCATCGAAGGACAGCTGTATCTCTTGCTCCGGCTGCATAACCGCTGCCTCATTCCTCTCTGTTTCTTTTAATAGAGACTCAATATACGAAGGCAATTCTTCTTTGTTTTCACTTTTTTCATTGGTTGATTGATTTTTGGTTTCGAAGTGTTTTGATTTTGTAGCTTCAGGCACTTCCAGCTGCTTCTTTAATTCCCGATTTTCGTCCTTTAATTCGATTAAAAATGCGGTCAGAGTGTTCTCTGTTTCTTCGAGCAGCTGCCTTTGTTTCGCTTCCATATCATGTGTTGCTTTCAACCGAGTATATAAAATAAGAACAAAATAAATCAGGACTCCGTGAAGGGTAAAGCTGGCGAGCCATAGCATTACAGTTGTCATATGTACCACCCGCAAATCTTTTTTAATCAATTGCCTTTTCAAGCAAATGTTTTAACTTAAATAATGCTTTTGAATGAATTTGTGAAATTCGCGACGTAGAAAGCTTCAGTACTTGTCCTATTTCAGTCAGCGTTAATTCTTCTTTATAAAACAAGCTGATAACAATTTGCTCTTTTTCTGAAAGCTCACGAATTTGATCGGATAGCTGTTCGATTAATTCTGCTTTTACAATTTTTTCTTCTGGCGTCTGTTCGTTATGGTCTCTGATCATAACCTGAATGTTTTCCCCTTCATCCTGATCATGAAGTTTATCATCAATTGAAAGAAGGTTGGCAAAAAATCCTTCATTAATCGTTGTTACGACATCCTCTTGTGTCATTCCTAATTCTTTGGCAATTTCATCCGGTGTTACATTTCGTAAATAACGCTGCTCCAGCCGCTCAATTGCCACATCCACCTTCTTTGTTTTTACACGTGACGTTCTTGGCAGCCAGTCCTCTTTGCGAAGCCCGTCAATAATGGCACCTCTGATTCGAAATGAAGCATAGGTGTCAAACTTTAAATCACGTCCAGGGTCGAATTTTTCTAAAGCATCATATAATCCCATCAAGCCTAAACTCGTTAGATCATCCTTATGGACTGATTTTGGCAATCCTACTGAGATACGACCTACGTGATAGGTGACAAGCGGCATATATTTTCGAATTAAGTCATCACCGGCATTGCGGTCTCTCCATTCTTTCCAGCGTGACCAAAGCAATTGGTCTTCAGATCTTAAGGATTGCATGTTCCTCTACCCCCTTCATGCGAATTTATATCACTTTTACTCCTTGAGTCACTGTACGGATTGTAAGGTTTTCTGTGTCCATATCGAATTCAATCGTTCTTCCATTAGTTCCTCCTGTATCAGAGCTGACGATAGGAATATTGAGAAGACTGAGGTTATTTTTGACTGCTTCCACATTTCTCGGTCCAATTCTCATGATTTCAGGCTGGTAAGAAAACTTGAACATCTCAGACCCGCCGGCCATTTTTGCTAAAAGTGACGACTTCTCGCATCCGGCACTCTCAAGCATTTCAACCAAATATTGGACGGCTGTATCTGCGTACTTTGCTTTGTTCAGTTCACTGGTTTTTGAGAAGGATGAATCAGGAAGCATAATATGTACCATCCCAGCCGTCTTGTTAACAGAGTCATAGATCACTAATCCAATACAAGATCCCAAACCCGAGGTTCGCAGCCTGTTCGGTTTTGCCGCTATCTTTAGATCCGAAATGCCAACTGTTACAATTTCTGGTTCAACTATACTCATTGCGCAACGCCCAATTTCGCAAAAAGTTTTTCAAACGAATCTGCAGTTGGCAGCAAAAACATATGGGCTTTCATATCTCGCCTATCTTTATGGTCGAAGATTGATGTATCGATCACCATAGCCTGTTCCCCCAATTGGCTGAGTTCGAGAAGCCCTTCTCCAATTACGGCGCCAAACATATCGACCGTTACTTCAGGAACGCTGGGGTACAAAGAAAGATTGGCTAGATCAGCAATAGAGCTCAAATACGAGCCCGCCAATATATTACCGATTTCATGAAGAGCAGAATTCCCTAATTCATGGCTTGAGAGAATGTTCATCGAAAAAGTGGAGTCGCCGATCACTTCTTGAATGATGTTTTCTGCATGATCAAGAGGTAATATAACGAATAAGGAACCAGGAAATTCCCCTTCCATCCGCAAAAATATACTAACAACCGTCAAGTCCGCCCTGCCGAAAAAATTCGCTAGTTCGTCAAAGGATAAAAGCTTAACATATGGGACTTCCATTTCAATTTTTCGATCCAACAGGGTCGCTAATGCTGTTGCAGAATGCCCCGCACCAATATTTCCAACCTCTTTTAGCAGATCGACCTGATACTCATTCATGTGGAGTAAGATATTCATTTACACTACACCAAGCTTTGTGCTGGTTCGGAATGTATGCTGCGATCGAGAACTGCCTTCGAATCTAGAAGATTCAAAATCCTGTTCCCTCTTTTAATTATTCCTGTCACCCACTCATCAGCTGCCTTTTCTGCGGTTTCCGTAGGCTGTTCAATTTCATGCTGACAGGCAGAAATGACATCATTAGCCTCATCAACAATAAAACCTGCTTCAAGCTCACCAATGGCAACGATGATGATCCTCGTGCTCTCCGAAACTTCAGATGATGGAAGCTCCAACCTGCTTTGCAAATCAATGATTGGCGTCACAACTCCTCTAAGATTAATCACACCTTTAATATAAGCTTCTACTCCAGGAACCCTTGTCGGCTGCTGCCATCTTTCTATTGATTTTACTTCAAGTACGGGAACGACGTATTCTTTGCCCAACAACTTAATCACTATCATCTTTTCTTCCGTTTGAACTGCTGTGCTCATTTTTGCCATCCCTTTCTTTATTTAATTAAAGCGTTGCAATCAACAATAAGAGCAACTTGGCCCTCTCCCAGAATGGTTGCTCCAGAGATCGCAAAGACACCGGACAAATAATCACCAACAGATTTTAATACCACTTCCTGCTGTCCAATAAAGGAATCAACGACAAATGCAGTTAATTTTTCGCCTTTTTGAACGACGATAACATGCATCTGTTCGACTTCTCCGGATATAGATTCAACTGAAAATTGCTCTTTCAGGTACACCAATGGAACCGTTTGGCCTCTAAAGTCAATCACTTCCCTGTCATGGGTATATAAAATATCCTGTTTTTCGATGACCGCAGTTTCAATGATGGATGAAATCGGTATGGCATATGTTTCTGATCCAAGCTTTATTAATAGGACGGAAATGATTGATAACGTAAGCGGAAGCTGTATCGAAAAAAGTGAGCCTTCACCTTCAGCTGACTCTATCGTGACCATTCCACCCAAAGATTCCAGCTTGCTTTTGACAACATCTAAACCTACACCGCGCCCGGAGATATCGGAAATTTTCTCTGCAGTCGAAAATCCCGGGGCAAAAATTAATGACTCAATCTCATTTTTTGACATAGATTCTGCTTCAGCGTCCGTTACGATGTTTTTCGCTATCGCTTTCTCCAATACTTTCTTTGTGTTAATCCCTGCTCCGTCATCTTTCACTTCGATAAAAACATGGTTTCCGCTATGGTAGGCTTTAAGACTTACTTTGCCCGTATCGGATTTGCCGTTTTTCTTTCGTACCTCTTGAGTTTCGATTCCATGGTCAATGCTATTGCGCAAAAGATGAAGAAGTGGATCGCCAATCTCATCAATTACCGTTCGATCAAGCTCTGTATCAGCACCGTCGATCGTTAATTCTATTTTCTTTTCCAAATCTTTGGAGAGCTGCCGGATCATGCGCGGAAAACGATTAAAGACCGTTTCGACAGGAACCATCCGCATCTTCAATATAATTGATTGGAGATCGCCGGAAATTCTAGTCATTCTTTCTACAGTATCAGATAAATCCTGGTGGTTAATCTCTTTTGAAATTTGCTCCAGCCTGCCTCGGTCAATCACCAATTCTTCAAATAAATTCATCAACGAATCAAGCCTGTCAATATTGACGCGAATCGTTTTTGTTCCTGAATGAGAGGTTTTTTTCACCTCCGATTTTTCATCAACCGGCTGCTCGGCTTGCTGAACTTGATCGGGTCTTTGAAGTTCATTTGAAGCAGGGCTTACATCCTCAAGATTTATTTCTTCCGCACGGACGGCATCAATTTCAGACACCTTATGGATAAGCTCGATAACTTCATCTTTCGTTTGTTTTGAAAGATAGCCCATTGTGAATTCAGAGTCAAAATTTTCTGTTTCGAGAGCCTCTGTATCCGGAATGGTTTTAATAACCTCTCCTGTTTCATTCAGCTGTTCAAAAACCATATATACCCGGACTGCTTTTAGAAGGCAATCTTCTTTTAAGGAAACAGTCAGCTGATAAAAAGCATAGCCTTGCTCAATCGCTTCATTAATTACATTTTTTTCGACGTCATCAAATGTCAGCTGAATTGATCCGGATGCAGGAGGCTTTTCTTGGCTGGTCTCATCCCCGTTCAGTTTTGCGCATATATCACCGACATGTTTTTTGCCGTCACCGCCGCCAATGATGGATTGAAGGATGTCTTCCAAATGATCGAGTGCCTCAAACATTAAATCGATTTTTTCTGAAGAGACTGGTGCTTCTTCGTTGCGCAATCGATCAAGCACATTTTCTAAATGATGTGTGAGCTGCGCCATATCCTCAAATCCCATCGTTGCGCTCATGCCTTTAAGGGTGTGGGCGGATCTGAAAAAATCATGAATGAGATGAATATCCCCAGGTTCTTTTTCGAGTAAAAGAAGTTTTTCATTACACGCTTGCAAATGTTCTCTTCCTTCTTCAATAAACACGTCTAAATATTGATTTAATTCCACTCATTTTCACTCCCAATTATTTCATATAAGACATAATGGCACCTGCAATGTCGTTAACGTGTCTGACTTTGTGCACCAACCCCGTAGCAATGACAGATTTCGGCATTCCAAACACGATAGCTGATTCTTCTGATTCTGCAATGGCGTGCGTCTGGCCTTCTTCAAGCAGCTTTTGCAACCCTTCCGTTCCGTCATTTCCCATTCCAGTCATTACTACAGCGATTTTTTGGCGGAATTTTATCTTGGCGAGTGAACGGAATAAATGGTTTACTGATGGACAATGACCACCCTTAGCATCCTCCCGGCACAACTCAATTTTCAAACGTGAACCTACTGAGACAACAGACATCTGTTTTCCCCCCGGAGCGATGTATACATACCCATCCATTGCAAACTCCCCATCTTCGGCTTCCTTCACATGTACGTCACACAGCTGGTCAAGTCTGGAAGCAAGAGAGGACGTAAATCCAACAGGCATATGCTGGACTACAAAGATCGGGGCTGCGATGGCTGCCGGAATCTCCTCAAGAACAATTTGAAGGGCTTTAGGCCCTCCTGTCGAAGTACCGATACAAACGACACGTCGTTTCAAATGATCCCTATTAATATGAGGACTGTACTCAATAGGAGTCGCTATTTCGCCGAAACTTCGAAGGCTGTCTCTCGCTGCCGCTTTTACTTTTTCGATTAATTCCTCTTTAACAGTATATAAATCCAATGAAATAGATCCTGACGGTTTAGTGACAAAATCAAAAGCACCTAGTGAGAGACATTTGATGGTCGTCTCAGTCCCTGTTTTTGTACTGCTTGAAACCATAATGACAGGCAGTCTCTCTGTTGCAAGAATTTTCTCTAACGTTTCCAATCCATCCATGACTGGCATTTCAACATCTAAGGTAATGACATCCGGAGAGCAAGCTTCCATTTTATCCAAGGCGTCTCTGCCATTTCTTGCTGTTCCCGCTATGGTTATGGAAGGATCCGAGCTAAAAAAATCGTGAAGGAGCTTTCTCATAAAAGCAGAATCATCGACGATAAGAACACGAATCAATTGACTACCCCCTTTTAAAAAATGCGGAAAGCTTATTCAAAAACGATGCTTCTTTTGCCTCCACCCTTTTTTCTTCAGTATGTAGAAACGCGTCCGCCACACGATATATGGATTTTGAAAGTTTAGAATGGGGATGGCTGATAACGAACGGGAGCTGTGACGTTACTGCTTTTCGAACCAATGGATCCTCCGGGACATTCCCAAGATAAGAAATCCTTTGTTGCAAAAATGTGCGCATCGTTTTAGACAATTTGGAAAATGCCAGCTCACCTTCACGTTGGTGCAGGCATCTGTTCATCAGCACATGGAAGCGCAAATCTTTTTTATTTAACGTAATGTGCTTCATAGCGCTATAAGCATCCATTAATGAAGTCGGTTCAGGAGTTGCCACGACTAAAATATGTGTGGATGAGACGACAAACGGAAGCTGTTCCTTCGTTAACCCCGCCCCCATGTCGAAAATCACATAATCATATTTATCCAGCAGCTCTTCAAGCTCCCTTGAGAAAAATGACCATTTCTGTTCATTCAGTTCGATAATGGAATTTAATCCAGATCCGCCAGAAATATATTGCAGCCCTAAAGGTCCGGCTGTCATTGCTTTTTGAAAAGACATTTCCTGCTGCAGTAAATCTGCCAGAGAATAACGAGAAGACTCACCAAGCAAGACGTCAATATTTCCCATCCCGATATCCAAATCGATTAACAGGACTTTTTTATTCCTTTCTAGTAAAGAAAGCGATAGATTTAAGGAAAGATTCGATTTTCCAACTCCGCCTTTCCCGCTTATGACAGCGATCGTTTCTGCCGATTTGGCGGATATTTTTTGCCCTTTCCTCTCCGCTAATAATTTTCGCAAATATTCAGCCTGATCCATCAGAGGAACCTCATGAGCGATTGAACAAACTCTGACTTGTTCATTTTCCTTATATCTTCCGGCACGGCCTGCCCGTCAGTAATATAGCCAATACATGTTTTCGTTTCCGACAGAAGTGTAAGAACCGGGCCAAGCGTATCGGTTTCATCCAATTTAGTCATAATATAGCGACAAAACGGCAAATGGGCGAACTGTCTGGAAATTTGCAGAAGATCTTCCTGCTTGCTGGTTGCCGACAGAACCAAATATGATTCAATATCGTCTCCAAAAGGAATAAGTTGCTCCAGTTCTTTTATAAACTGAGTTTCTTTATAGTTCCTGCCTGCGGTATCTATAAAAACATGATCATACTCTGAAAGCTTCTGCTGTGCCTTTTGAAAATCTTCTTTCGAATAACAGACTTCCAAAGGTGCTGAGAGCAACTCCGCATATGTTTTTAGCTGTTCAACTGCCGCAATTCTGTAGGTATCGGTTGTGATAAACGCAATTCTTTTTTGCTTATTGAGAAAGCTGTCAGCTGCCAGTTTCGCCAATGTCGTTGTCTTTCCGACACCGGTCGGCCCAAAAAGGGCAATGTACTTTGTTTGATCATTAAAGCCTTTATAATCATCTATAAGGCATGACAGTTCCTGCCCAATGATGTCCAACAGCCTTGGTTTTTCCGGCCACTCATTTTTCAAGGCCAGTTCAATCAGCGGCAGCATGATTTGATGGTGAATTTCGGATGAAACACCTTGATTCAATAACAGGTTGCTTATTTGTCTTACATGGTCCGGAAAAAGCTCATACCTTGTTTTGTCAATCGGTGAGTGTACCATCTGTCGAATCGGCTTCTGTTCCGTCTCTGAAACAGGAGCCGGAGAAGGTCCAGGCTTCAAGGTACGGAGAGCTTTTTTTTCTTGAGGGGCAGTTACATCCAGTCCGCTTTGATCGGCTACAGCAATCACCTCGACAGCCTTTTTTTTCGTCAAGCCAAACAGCTTTCGTTTATATACCGTCTTACTATTTAGAATGACCGCATCATTTCCTAATTCTTGTTTAATGATTTTTGCCGCAGAATTCATCGTATCAGCAGTAAATTTTTTTATTCTCATGGTATATCAACCACCCCAATGCTCTGAACTTCCACATTAGCTTCAAGCTCGTTGTACGATAGAACCGGAAGATCAGGAAAATAGCGTTCTAAAAGCTGTTTTATATACATCCGAACAGGAGGTGAACATAGCAGTATCGGTGTTTCCTGCTGCAGAGAGAGCTGTTCAATTTCTCTTGCGACCGATTGAATAATGTTATCCGATGCGGCAGGTGCAATTGACAAATACCTTCCTTGCTCTGTTTGCTGAACCCCGTCAGCAATTGCTTTTTCTACCCTGCCCGAAAAAGTGACAACCTTCATTGATTCGTTTTCATCCGTATACTGAGATGTAATCTGTCGGGCTAACGCTTGTCTCGTATATTCGGTTAATAAATCCGAGTCGGATGTCATTTTTCCATAATCCGCCAGCGTTTCAAAAATAGTGACAAGATTGCGGATTGAAACGTGTTCTTTTAAAAGCTTGGCCAGCACTTTTTGTACATCTCCGACAGAAAGAGGATTGGGTGTCACTTCTTCAACAAGCACTGGATACGATTCTTTTAAATGGTCAATTAGCTGTTTGGTTTCCTGTCTCCCCAATAATTCATGGGCATGCTGTTTCACCATTTCTGTTATGTGTGTTGAAACAACTGAAGCTGGATCTACAACTGTGTAGCCGAGCATTTCTGCACTATCTTTTTCTGATTCAGCAATCCATTTCGCGGGCAGGCCGAAGGATGGTTCAATCGTATCAATACCTGTGATCAAGTCTTCTTCAGATGAAGGAGACATCGCCAAATAATGATCGAGCAGCAATTCCCCTTTTGCCGCTTCATTTCCCTTGATCTTTAAGCGGTATTCATTCGGCTGAAGCGCAATGTTGTCCCGTATGCGAACGACCGGAATCACCAAGCCGAGCTCAAGCGCAAGCTGTCTGCGTATCATTACGATTCGATCGAGAAGGTCTCCGCCCTGGGCAGAATCAGCCAGTGGAATTAACCCGTAGCCAAATTCAAATTCGATCGGATCAATATGGAGCAAATGAACGACACTTTCTGGGCTTTTGAGAACTTCTGCTTCCGCTTCATCGATTTCATCTGCCGCCATTTCCGGTTCTTTCGGTTCTCTTGAAAGCATGTAGCCTCCGATAGCCAATATGGCTGCAAATGGTCCAGTCAAAAGAATACCAATCGGCGTAAATAATCCTAAAAGAGCAATGGTTGCTGCTGTGATGTAAAGGAGCTTCGGAAAAGCAAAAAGCTGATTAGTAATATCCTGACCGAGATTCCCCTCCGACGCTGCTCTTGTCACAACAATTCCCGTGGCGGTTGAAATCAGAAGGGCAGGGATTTGGGAGACGATTCCGTCACCGACTGTTAGCAATGTGAAATGAGAAGCCGCTTCCTGAATTGACATACCCTCCTGAAGCATTCCGATTATGATTCCGAAAATAATGTTAATGAGTACAATAATAATTCCGGCAATAGCATCTCCTTTGACAAACTTGCTCGCTCCATCCATTGCTCCATAAAAATCGGCTTCTCTTGCTACCTTTTCTCTGCGTTCTTTTGCATCGTGTTCTGTTATCATTCCGGCATTTAAATCGGCATCAATACTCATTTGTTTTCCTGGCATCGCATCTAAAGTAAACCTGGCTGCAACCTCGGATACCCGCTCTGACCCTTTTGTGATGACGACAAACTGAATGATAATTAGTATAGTGAATACGACCAAACCTACCAGTACGTTTCCGCCGACCACAAAGGATCCAAATGTTTCCACGACTTTTCCCGCATCGCCATTTGCAAGTATCGATCTGGTGGTAGAAATATTTAATCCCAAGCGAAACAACGTAAGTAATAATAATAAAGACGGGAAAATGGAAAATTGCAGTGCTTCCTGCATATTCATCGTTGTTAGAAGCACGATTAAAGCAAGAGATATATTAATGATTATGAAAATGCTCAGCATCCAAGGCGGAAATGGAATCACCAGCATTGCAACAATGAGGACAACACTGAATAATACGGTAAAATCTCTTGCAGACATTGCTTTTCTCTCCTTTAATACTCAAAAACTATCATTCTTATTTTTTCTTGATCCTGTAGACGTATGCGAGGATTTCAGCGATTGCTTTAAAAAATTGCTCGGGAACAATATGGTCAAGCTCTACTTGATCGTATAACGCACGGGCTAACGGCCGATTCTCGACTGTCATTACATCGTGCTCACTAGCGATTTGGCGAATCTTAAGGGCTATTGAGTCAACTCCCTTTGCTATTACGAAAGGCGCATCCCTCTTGGATTCATCGTATTTTACAGCTACGGCATAATGCGTTGGATTTGTAATGATGACATCAGCTTTTGGCACCTCTTGCATCATTCTTCTCATCGTCATTTCTTTTTGCCTTTGCTTGATTTTGGATTTTATGAGAGGGTCACCCTCCGTTTTTTTATACTCGTCTTTGATATCCTGTTTGGACATCCTGATATTTTTTTCAAAATCATATTTTTGATACAAATAATCCAATAAAGCTAGAAAAGCTAGAGCAACACCTGCAAAAAGGCCCATATACAATGTTAATTTACCAAGCAATGAAAGCGCCTCTTCAGCTGTTAATAGGGGCAGCCGAATGATTTCACCGAAATGAACCCAAATGACTGAGAATGTAACAACACCGATAATCGCAATTTTTAAGATCGACTTCAATAACTCAACAATCGCCCGTAAACTGTAAACTCGTTTAAATCCGCTGATCGGATCAATTTTTTTTAAGTCCGGTTTTACCGCTTCAGTTGAGAACAGAAACCCGACTTGCATGATGTTGCCGGCCATTCCAGCGAGAAAGGCGATGCCCAAAATCGGCAAAAGAAGCAATGCACTCTCTGTCACCATATCGATAAATAATTGTTTTACATTGTTCAAAGAAAGAGAAAACAATAATTTTTCTGTGTAAAAGCTTTTGATTAATGCGATGAGCCGATCTCTCATAAACGGTCCGACAAGGGTTAAAGACAAAAAGAGAAAAATGATCAAAAATGCAGTGTTCACATCTGAACTCTTGGCAACTTGCCCCTTTTTTCTAGATTCCTGCTGCTTCTTCGGGGTCGCTTTTTCGGTTTTCTCACCTGCAAAATATTGCAAATCCAATCGGATCATGATATTCCTCCAAAGAGCGTCAATAAATCCCTCATTGTCCGAATGATTTGCTCAAACAGCAATTGAACGGAATAGAATAATACACCCATACACACAATCAACATGATAAAGCTGACAGCAATCTTTAACGGCAGGCCGACGACAAACACGTTCAGCTGCGGAACAGTTCTTGCCACAATGCCTAGAGCCAGATCAACAAGAAACAAGCTGGCAACGATAGGAGCTGACATTTGAAATGAAATAACAAACATTTGATTGAAACGCGTCATGATAAATTCGGCCAGGCCTTCGCCGGAAAAAGAAATCAACTGATCGACAGGTATGTACTGATAGCTGTAAAAAACACCATCAAGCAGCATGTGATGCGCATTAATGCTCAGCATAAACATCAGAGCCATCGTGTACAAAAAATGACTGACAAGAGGGTTCTGTGCCCCCGTTTGCGGATCAATTACGTTCGCTACCGCAAAGCCCATTTGAAAATCAATAAATGAACCTGCGATTTGAACGGCAGAAAGCATAATATATGCAATTAACCCCAGAAGTAAGCCAACCAATATCTCTTTTCCAAGTAAAAGAAAATAATAGCCATCAACCTTTAATATAGGAGGATCATTCAACGTACTGAAGCTGACAACTCCTAAAAAAAAGGCAAATCCTACTTTATGAACGGCAGGTATCGTTCGATATGAAAATAGAGGCAAAGTAACAAAGAAAGCTGTGATTCTTATAAAAACAAGCAAAAAAGCCGGAAAATAATCGATAAATGATCCCATGCCGTTACCTGACAAATTGATTCAAATTAGAAAAAAGTTCAGTTGTAAACGATAGAATAGTTGAAAGCATCCAAGGGCCGAAAACCACCAATCCGATTAATACGGCGACGATTTTTGGTATGAACGCAAGGGTCTGCTCCTGGATCTGGGTAGTAGCCTGAAAAATGCTGACCGCTAACCCGACAACTAAAGCGAGACCAAGAGCCGGGCCACTGATCAGCAATGTGATATACACTGCTTTTTCCGCGATAGAAATAACAAATTCTGAACTCAAAATGAAAACACCCATTCTAATAGCTTTGTAATAATGACTTCACAATTAAATACCAGCCGTCTACCAAAACAAATAAAAGGATTTTAAAAGGAAGCGAAATGATTACCGGCGGCAGCATCATCATCCCCATTGCCATAAGGACGCTGGCAACTACCATATCAATGATTAAAAAAGGAATAAAGACCATAAAACCGATTTGAAAAGCAGTTTTCAGCTCTGAAATGGCATAGGCAGGAACCATCGTTGTTAGCGGGATGTCTTCCAGTGACTCTGGCTGTTCCATGTTTGCATAATTCATAAACAGGGCGAGATCCTTTTGTCTCGTATGCTTGCTCATAAACTCTTTTATTGGCATTTCCGCCTTTCCATAGGCTTCTTCCAGGCCAATTTCATTATTCAATAACGGCGTTAACGCTTGATCGTTTATGTCTGAAAACGTAGGAGCCATGATAAAGAAAGTCATAAACAGTGCAAGCCCGAGCAATACTTGGTTGGGCGGCATCGATTGGGTAGCCAGTGATGTTCTGACAAATGACAATACGATTACAATACTCGTGAAACATGTCATTAAAATTAAGATCCCGGGCGCTACGGATAAAACCGTCAAAAGCAGCAGAAGCTTGACTGATGTGCTTACTTGTTCCGGATCACTCGAATTAAAAAGATTAATAAATTCATTCATTGTGATGCGTGCCTTTCTTTATTCCTTCTTTACGCAAATTCTTTAATTCCTTAAGTTCCTTTTTTAGAGAATCTGCAAATGAGCTCTTTGGCTCAGAAACTTTTTTATGACTGCTTTTCACCTGGTCCAGCCATTTTGGCAACTCAATTTTTCGATTGACTGTTTCCTCATGCTGAGCCAGAATAACTTTTCGTTCTTCTTCATTTTCAATTTCCTTTAATAATTGAATAGATTCCCCGACGCCGACAACCATAACTCTCTCTCCTACTTTGATAAGCTGGACCGATCGATTCTGTCCGAGAGAGGTTCCCCCGAGGTTTTCAATATATTGAAAGGGCCGAATCATCTTGTTCCGTTTGTTCAACAGCTTAATGACCGCATAAATAAGAAAGATAACAAAAAGCAAAGCCCCAATCATTCGGAAAAAATCCATTGCTGATACGGAAGCAGACGGTTGTTTCACAGGCGGGCTCTGTTTTTCTTCCTTACGGTTTTCTACCGGTTTTACCTTATCTTCATCTTGCTGCTGAAACCATTCATCAACAGTGGCGTCTCCAGTTTCTGCAGCTGAAACTGGAGATGCATGATAAGCGAATAGAAGACAAACGATAAAGCTGATTGACATAAAAGATTTATAAGAAACCACCTTTTACACCTTCTAACTTAACGTTTTATTAATCGCTTCGAGCACCCGGTCGGCTTGAAATGGTTTCACAATAAAATCCTTTGCTCCGGCTTGGATGGCGTCAATTACCATCGCCTGCTGCCCCATTGCTGAGCACATAATCACTTTGGCCTGTGGATTAATTTGTTTAATTTCTTTCAAAGCTGCTATTCCGTCCATTTCAGGCATGGTGATGTCCATCGTCACAAGATCGGGCGATAATTCTTTATATTTATCTACTGCTTGTACACCGTCCGCAGCCTCGCCTACTACTTCAAAGCCGTTTTTCACTAAAATGTCTTTAATCATCATTCTCATAAAAGCTGCATCATCTACGATTAAAACTTTATATGCCATTTTGTTCTCTCCTCTTAAAATATTATCCTGCATTAACGGGCAGTATGTCCCCCACCTCGGGGGCTTTAGGCCACCCTCAGAAGTCTGTGGGGGATCAACTGCCCGTAAAAGCTAGGGTTGGCTTCACCTAACAATCAGTGGGAGATGAATGTACGAAGGCTAAAAGCTTAGGCGTCCTGTGCGGGCGCCTTCACTAGCACATCCTATGCGTCGAAACCCCTACTGATTGAGGTTCACTTTATTTCAATTTATGGATTCTTTCTTTTTGGCTTAATATATCGGTCACTCTTACTCCGAAATTTTCATCGATGACGACTACTTCGCCTTTAGCTACAATCCGTTGATTAACCAAAATGTCAACTGGCTCCCCGGCCAGCGTATCAAGCTCGATAATGCTTCCTGCTGAAAGCTCTAATATTTCTTTTACACTTTTTTTAGTCTTTCCAAGCTCCACGGTAACTGATAAAGGAATATCCAACAGCATATCCAGGTTATTAGTCTTGCTTGTTCCTTCATGGGTCCGATCTTCAAAAGCGGAAAATTCGACTGGAGACACGCTCTGTCCGGACGATTTTTTCTCTTTTTGAAGAGAAGATGCCGGCTTCGAATGGACTGCTTTCGGCTCATTCTCTGGGTGTAAAACTGGCTCCGGTTTAGAAACACATTCAGAGGAATGATCATCATTATTATTTGCAGGTTCAATTAATTCATTGATAAATTCTTTAGCAAACGTGATCGGCGACACCTGCATGATGTTTGAATCGATTAACTTTCCAACTGTTAACCTGAATGATACTTTAACCAGCTTTTCTTCTCCAGGAATGGTTTCGGTTCCCTCGCCCTGGTTAACATCGAGTAAGTTCAAACGTGGTGGCGAGATGTCAACTCGTTTTTTAAAAACCGTTGACATGGATGTAGCAGCTGAACCCATCATCTGGTTCATCGCTTCCTGAACAGCGCTTAAATGAATATCATCCAACGGAACATCTGAATTGTTTCCGTCACCACCCATCATCAAATCGGCAATGATTGAAGCGTCCGATTGCTTGATGACTAACAAATTGCTGCCGGTGAAGCCTTCGGTGTAGTTTACTTCAATCGCTACATAAGGATGGGGAAATTCCTCATTCAATTTGCTTTTTAGGACAATCGAAACATGAGGAGTTGTAATTTCCACTTTCTGGTTCAACAGTGTTGATAAGGCGGTGGCTGAACTGCCGAATGAAATATTTCCGATTTCTCCGATGGCGTCCTGCTCGATCGGTGACAATTCTTCATAACCTTCTAAACTGCTCGTGCCATTGAGCAATGAATCAATTTCATCCTGAGATAACGAATTATGTTCCAATTTTTTCACCTCTTATGTCGTGATCTAATATTTGAATGGCTACTTTTCGATTCACCCGGCCGGCTTGTCCAAAAAACTTTGGTCTTTCACCGACCTTCACAGTGAGAGGCTCTGTAACGGATTGATCAAGTGTAATGCAATCTCCAATTTCAAGATTTAGAAATTCTTCAATCGTTAATTCTGATGTCCCTAGTTGAGCGACGACAGGAACGTGAGCATCCATAATCTGTTTTTTAAGTGAGTGTGTTTCTTCCGGCTTCGGTTCAATTCGCTCGGATTGCATCCAATAATGCATGGACAGTTTAGGTATAATCGGCTCCAAAACCACGTGAGGGATGCAGAGGTTGATCACTCCGCTGATGTTGCCAATTTGAGCATTGAGTGAGATGACAACAACCGTTTCATTTGGAGATACCATCTGAACAAATTGAGGATTTACTTCAAACCCTGTCATCTCGGGGTTGATTTCGGCAACCTGTTCCCATGCTTCCCGATAATTAACCAACGAATTTTCACAAAGATTCGAGATAATTTTTGTCTCTATTTCTGTTAAACTATCTTTTTTACTTCCGCCCATTCCGGTTCCGCCCATGACCCGGTCCATCATCGTATAGGCGATCGTTGGATTAACCTCCATCATGATTTTCCCTTCTAGCGGACGAACCTCAAACAAATTTAAGATCGTCAAACTGGGAATGCTTCGAATAAATTCTTCATAAGGCACTTGATCGACAGAGCCGACCGAAATATTTATGTATGTTCTAAGCTGAGCTGAAAAGTATGTCGTGAGCAGCCGGGAAAAATTTTCGTGTATTCGGGTTAAGCTTCGAATCTGATCCTTTGAAAATCGAAGAGCCCGTTTAAAATCATATGTTTTCACCTTTTTTGCTGTATCTTCTTTTTTTAGTTCATCTGCATCCATTTCACCAGTTGATATCGCAGACAAAAGTGCATCAATTTCATTTTGGGACAATACTTCCCCTGCCATTTACTCACCTCCCTGGTACCTTATCTGTCCTTCTTATTGAAGATTAAAGGAGGTTATATACACCTTTGTTATCTGTCCTTCTCGCATATATGCATTCACTTTTTCTTTCAGCTTATTTTTGAATGCGACCTTCCCTTTTGCACCTTCAATCTCATCAGCCTTCAGATTGGCAAGAAGCTCAATTGTACTGTCCTTTTCTTTCGCTTTTTTTGAATCTGTTTCTAATTTTAGCGAGATGCGTACGATAGAATCACCCTGTAAATTCGTGATGACATCATTGATATCGACAGAGGCTTCCAGTACTTCGTCAATCGTCGGTTCCTTGTTCGAATCCTCGATTAAACTGCTTTTCAGAACCAAAAATGCCGCGGTGCATAATGCTGCAATAGCTACTATGACGATCACGCTAACGTTTACCAATTTCTTATTCATTGCTGCCTCTCTTCTCTCCTTTATCTAAAGAAAGGATGTGTATCTCTTTGTAAAAAGCTTTGATAAGGGAATAAACCGTTTCTTCATCCTCCTTTACTACAAATTTTTTCCCATTGGTTAAGGTAATCGTAGTATCAGGAAAACATTCGATCTGTTCAATAAATAACGCATTAAGAGAAAACATTTTTCCGTTCAGACGGGTAACTTTGATCACGGTTTTTCGGGAGTCTAAGCTAAGCCCCCATCCTCCTTATCGTTTGAGATTCAAAAGCTCCTGTAAAATTTCATCTGACGTTGTAATAATTTTGGAATTCGCTTGAAATCCCCTTTGCCCTACAATCATTTCCGTAAATTCATCTGAAAGCTCAACATTGGACATTTCAAGATAGCCTTGCTGGATTGTCCCTTTTCCGTTTTGACCCGGGTTACCAACATCGGGATTACCTGAATTTAATGATGCAGTATACAAATTCCCGCCGGCTTTTTCTAATCCTTCGCTGTTAGCAAATGTCGCCAGTTGAATTTGTCCTGCATTCTCTACTTGATTTTCATTATTTAAGTAAGAGACTGTTCCAAATTCATCGATGGTTAAACTCGTTGCATCTTGAGGTATCGGACCATTCACTCCATTGACATATAAGCCATCTGCTGTAACCAATCTGCTGTCTTGATCGAGGTAAAGATTTCCTGCTCTAGAATAGAAGGTTTCCCCTTCTTCATCTGAAACAGTTAGATACCCCTCGCCTCTTATTGCAATATCAAGCTTTCTCCCTGTGAACTGAGGAGCGCCTTCTGACTGAACCGTATCGATAGTGCCCATTGATGAACCGAGTCCGATTTCTTGAGCGTTTGTTCCCCCTTGGCCACCAGCAGGGGCTTTGGCACCCGCCAACTGCTGGCTGAAGGTATCTTGAAAAGTCACTCTGCTTTTTTTGAACCCAGTCGTTCCGACATTGGCGATATTGTTTCCGATGACATCCAATTTTGTTTGGAAATTTTTCATTCCGCTTACTCCAGAGTATAGTGAACGTAGCATGTATAATTCCTCCCGATATTTTAATTTTGATTCGTAATTGCGACTACAGAAGCAGCTTTAATTTCTTTTCGGCCTTTTAGGACAAGCGTAAATTCATTATTTGCTTTTTTTACAGATTCAACGACACCGGTTTCTACAGCCGTTTCGCCATTGTTCTGTGCAGTTTCCCAGCTGACTTCTTTGCCTATCCATTCCGCATAGGATGAGATAGCGTTCTGCCCGGATAAATAATTTGTTAACGAGTTGTTTAAATTGGTCATTTGCTCCAAGGAAGAAAAGGTAGCCATTTGCGCAATAAAATCTTTGTCTTCAAGCGGTTTTAACGGATCTTGATTTTGCAGCTGAACCATTAATATCTTTAAAAAATCATCTTTTCCTAAATTGGAACCTTTCGACTGTCTTTCTGGTGCATTCGATAAATAGAGATCTGAATCAATCGCGTTTGTGCTCATTGCTGCTCCCTCCTATCTTCGGCCACTGATTCGATTTTCATCTCATCAAGAAATTGTTGAAATGGTTCATTTTCTTCGTCTTCAAATCGTTTATGCTCTCTTTGCCGGGAATGTCTCTCACCTTCTCCATTGTGCTGATTTAACTGCAGGTGGCTTACATCCTGTAAAGGAACGGAGAACCGTTCGATTTGCATCGGCATGTTCGGCAGCGCCTGTTTTAACAATGGGAGGTGATGCTCTAACAATTCCTTTGCTGAATCGGAAGAAGCGATAATTCGACCCGTCATTAGCCCATGCTTATTATTAATTTTGACTGTGAGATGCCCAAGATGCTCCGGGTGAAGACGGACCGTAAAGCTCCCGGTCATTTTCCCAAAAGGAGTAAATTTCGCCTTTTTCCAAGCCACGATAATTTGATCTGGTAAAACCGGTTTTTGTTTCTTAGGAGAAATTGGTTCAGCTTGCTGCACCTCTGCACTTTTATTCATTTGAAGTACCGGTTGGACTTGGCTTTCTTCTAAATCACCGGCTTTTGGTTTTATTTCTGCATGTTTTCCGGTTTCTGCTGTACCGGATTTGCCAAGAAACTGATGGTTAAGGGGAAAGCTCAAAGGCAGCTTGCTGGCTTTTCCTTCGCTTTTTTCATCCAACAGCACTGCTTGGGAGGCGGTATTCGTTTTCCATTCCGTTTCCTTTTTTTCTCCATTGATTGAAGACAGCAGCTTTGCTATGACATCTGTTTCACTCTGCGAAAGCTGAACTTCTGAGCTTTTTAGCTTTAATTCACGTAAGGAACTATCTGCCGAAGTTGCCTTTTCATTGCTTTCACTTGTTGTCTTTGTCAATGAATCAGGTTGCTGCACTTCTTGTACTGCTTGTTCTGACCAAAGAAGTGGCTGACCATCCGCTTGAATTCTTTTTCCCAAAAATCCATTTTCTGTACTTATCCCAGCACTATCTGATCGAATAATATGCTTAAAGAATGATGAAAAAATCTGTAAAAACGCTTTTGCTTCCATCCTGATATTCCCTTTGATAGGATTACTCTGCTGTTTCATCGGCTGAATGGACTGGTTCTCTAAATGTTCAGGTTTTATTTGAAGATCCGCTAAACCAGCAAACAATTGAGAAAGCTGCTTTACGTCTTGCTGAGAAATATCTGGCATTGCAACTTGCTGAAATAATTGCCCTAATGCACCGGAAGTATCGCCAGACATCGCGCGAATTGTATTGTCCTGATTTTCTTCCCAGCTTTCATTCAGCCCGGATATTATTTCGTTGTCCTGCCGAATGTTGTCCGCTGTTCTCGTGTTCGGTTCAAAAGGCTGCATCAATGGCTGATCCTCAGTTCGTGTGTCTTTGCCGGGTAGTGCTTGAATGCCGAGCAGCTCAGGGCTTGCTGCTAATCTTTCAAACAATCGGGATAATACCTGGAAATCATGCTGGCTCAAACCCGTTAATAGGTGCTCCAAGTTTTCACTTTTCTCTGTAAAATCAGCTTCACTATCTAATTGTTGGCTGCTTTTCTCATCCAGCGCTGGAAGCTTGTGAAAAATGTCTGGTATCGCACGATAGTTGTTGTTCGTTTCGGTGGAAAGTGAATCCTTTGTGCGAGATACCTCCTGCAGCTGATCTGGTTGAATTCTATTTCCGTTTAGTAAAAAAGAGAGCATTCTCCCCAAATCTTGAAATTTTTGCTCCGCAATGTTTTCAATTGCAGGTTCCTGAGCAATCTGCCCGCCTATTTGTGCGGATAGCAATTGCTGAAAGATCTCCGGACTGCTTCTGCTTGAATCACTCGTTTTTTGTCCATTTCTTGCATTGGACAGCACAACATCAAGAAGTTTGATCTCATCCACCTCCATTCTCTTTAGTTTTCAGAGAGCTTTGTTGTAAAACGAGCCGCATCTTCAGGCTTCATTTGTGACAGTATTTCTGTTAGTTTTTTATTACTCATCTTCTTTAAAATGTTCAAGGCTTCTTCATCGTTCAATTCTGCTAATATCTTAGCTGCTTTGCTTCCAGTCATCGATTCATAAATAGTAACAAGCTTATCCTCTTCACTGCTTTCATTCGCTTCATCTGAAGGTTCATTATCATTTTTTTGATCAAGATTTTCCATCGATCGGATTTTTTGATTCAACCTGTCAATTTCATCCTGGCTGGTCTTCAAATCACTTTCTAAAATTGACAGCTGTTTCGTTTGGTCTTCAATTGTTTTTTTTAGTTTTTGCTTCTCTTCATCATTTTTTGGTGCAGCAGATTTATCAGCTGGTTTCTTATCTGTGATCAGCTCCTTTACTACCGGAAGTTTACTGGCTGTATTTTGCAGCGGTGCTGACAGATCCACGTTTAACAATTGAAGAAGGACAATCGATAACACAACAGCAAACACTAGCGGAATAAGAATGACAAATAGAAACCATTGGAATTTTCCGCTTTCTTTCTTTTTGGCAGACATTGGAGCTCCCTCTAGCTTCCTTGAAACATAAATTGTTTCATTGATAATTCGTCCATTTCCTTTATTTGAACGGCATTTTCTTGAGTAAGAAAGCTTAACTTTTGTTTTTCTTTCATTTTTTCATACTTCTTCAATTCCATTGAAATTTCTGTCAGTTCCTCTTGTTTTTCATTCATATGGTTTCTTTTCGCTAAGACGAGCTGTTGGTAATGAAAAATAGTCGTTTCAAGATTAGTGCAAAAACGTTGATAATGCCTCATTTCTTGAATACTCATGCCATTTTGGAGTTTATTGTCTTTGCTTTTTTCCAGCTCTTCCTTCAGCTTCATATTTTCATATAACTTTTCAGCGGCTTTTTCAAAATCATCCACTGATTTTTGATACATAGCAAAGGATTGATTCTTCTCATTTTCTTTTAGCACAAACAGCTTTTGAAATTTATACGCAAACGCCATCATCAGACCTCATTTCTTTTCAGTTTTAAAAGAGCAGAAATACTTTCTTCCATAGAAGAAGTGCCATCTATTCCTTGTTTCAAAAAAGAAATCAGCTTGGGCTGAAAATGAATCGCCTCATCTATTTCTTTTGACGAACCGGGTTTATAAGCTCCGATAGTGATTAAATCTTCATTGTTTTGATAGACAGAAAGCAGGTTTCTAAACCGGGATGCTGCTTCCTTGTGCTCTCTTGAAACGATATTATTCATAACTCGGCTTACGCTTTTTAAAATATGTATCGCAGGAAACTGGCCCTTATTGGCTAATTCCCTGTCCAAGACGATATGGCCGTCCAGTATCCCCCTAACCGTGTCCGAGATCGGCTCATTCAGATCATCTCCATCGACCAAAACGGTATAAAAAGCAGTGATGGAACCCTTTTTATCCATTCCAGTTCTTTCTAAGAGACGGGGTAAAATAGCGAACACAGAAGGTGTATATCCCTTCGTTGCAGGCGGTTCTCCTGCAGCCAAACCAATTTCCCGCTGAGCCATCGCCACTCTCGTCACAGAATCCATGATCAGCATGACGTTTTTTCCTTGATCTCGAAAAAATTCAGCAATTGACGTAGCCGTATATGCAGCTTTCAATCTCATTAAAGCGGGCTGATCCGAAGTAGCTGCTACGACGATAGATCGCTTTAGCCCGTCAGATCCGAGCTCTTTATCAATGAATTCTCTTACTTCGCGTCCTCTTTCTCCAACTAACGCAATGACATTGATATCTGCTGTCGTCTGCTTTGCGATCATTCCGATTAGCGTACTCTTTCCAACACCGCTTCCGGCAAAAATTCCAACCCTTTGTCCTTTTCCAATCGTTAACAGTCCGTCAATCGCTTTTACGCCCACCGTCATTTTTTCATCGATCGGAGGACGGTTCATTGGATTAGGAGGTTCTTGATCAATCTGCACCTGGGATAATCCTTTTGGCAGCAAGCTTTCATCCAGTGGTTCTCCAAATGCATTTAAAACCAAGCCTTTTAAACTCTGTCCAACCTTCACCTTTAAAGGGCTTCCTGTCGATTCCACTATGCTGCCCGGTGCAATATTGGCTACCGGCAGATAGGGCATCAGCAAAATATATTCATCTCTGAAACCGACAACTTCTGCCTTGACTGGGTTATGAACGCCTTTCTGTCCATGGATCAAGCATACGTCACCTATTGAACTTACAGGTCCTTTTGATTCGATCATCAAGCCTACGACTTTTTTTACCTTGCCGTACCTTTTATACGAATCGACGCTATTAATAAATTCAGCGATTCTGGCAGTGTTCAATATTCTCCACCTGCCTGAATCAATTCAAGCAATTTTGCTTTTAATTCATTCAATTGCGTATCAATGCTGGCATCGATTCTGCCAAAGTCTGTTTCAATGTAACACGTTCCTTTTGATGCTTCCGTATCAGCATAAATATTCAGATGGCAATGGTGCGGAAGGCAGTGAATGAGCTCCTGTTTAAGTTCATACACGTACTCCACGTATTTTGCATCGATAAATATTGAAATATTTTCGTATTCCTTTAAGTCGTTAATCACTTGGGAGACTAAAGATTGAAATTCCTCTTGATCGTCTTCTTTTTGGTTCCAAACCTTTTTGGCAAGTGCGACGGCAAGATTGATAATTTCCTCCTGCGCTCCTTCCAGCTTTTCTTCATAATCAGCTCTTGCAGCATTAGAAATTTTATTTGCCTTTTCTATTAAACTGGAATATTTATTTTCTGCTTCCTTTTTCCCGAGCTCCAAGCCGCAATCATATCCTTCTTGCCTCGCAGATTGAATAAGCTTCTCTTTTTCGCTTGACCATGCTTGCCGTTCTTTCTCTAATTCAGCTCGCGCTTCGGCTGTAATCCTTTCTGCCTCTGCCTTTGCTTCAGCAATCAGGATCTCTGCTGATTTGGCATCCGGTATTTCATCTATTGATTCCTCATATAAATGGTCTTCCGCCACATTCCATTCAATCTTTTGAAGTGAAAGGGTTCGTTTATGATTTGAAACAGCTTGCTTTATCACTTTAGACAATAATATCATCCCCTCCGCCTCGGGCTATGACAATATCTCCTGATTCTTCCAGCTTGCGTATAATGCTGACAATTCTTGATTGGGCTTCCTCAACATCTCTCAATCGAACAGGCCCCATAATTTCTATATCTTCTTTAAATGTCTCCACCATCCGCTGAGACATGTTGCTAAAGACGATTTCCTTCACCTCTTCACTTGCGACTTTTAGCGAGAGAAGCAAATCTTCATTTTCGACATCTCGAATAACGCGTTGAATCGCTCGGCTGTCCAGGGTTACGATGTCCTCAAAGACAAACATTCTTTTCTTAATTTCTTCAGCAAGTTCTGGATCTTGAACCTCAAGAGAATCAAGAATCGTTTTTTCCGTGCTTCGGTCCACACCGTTTAACACATCAACAACAGCCTCGATTCCCCCGGTTTGTGTATAATCTTGGGTAAAGGTAGACGAGAGCTTTCTCTCTAGAATTTGTTCAACCTCGTTGATAATTTCCGGAGACGTCCGATCCATGACGGCTATTCTTCTTGCTACTTCAGCTTGTACCTCCGGATGTAATTCCGACAGAATCTGTCCTGACTGGACCGGATCAAGATACGACAGAATTAACGCAATTGTTTGAGGGTGCTCATGCTGGATAAAATTCAAGATTTGCGAAGGTTCTGCCTTACGGGCGAAGTCAAAAGGTTTGACTTGTAGTGAAGAGGTCAGCCGATTAATTATACTTCCAGCTTTTTCTTCCCCTAAGGCTTTTTCGAGAACCTGTCTGGCATAATCAATGCCTCCTTGGGTAATGTAATCCTGTGCAATCGCAATTTCATGGAACTCTTCAATTACATCTTGTTTTTTATTCGTACCAACCGATCGAACACTTGAGATTTCCAACGTTAATTTCTCTATTTCTTCTTCGGTTAAATGTTTGTACACATTTGCTGAAACATCTAAACCTAAGGAAATCATTAAAATGGCTGCTTTTTGTTTGCCGTTCAGTTTTTTTTGTTCTCTTTTCGCCATTTCGATTCCCCCTACTCTTCAGCAAGCCATCCGCGAAGCAATTTCGCAAATTCTTCCGGTTTTTCTTTTGCCATTTTCTCCAGCTGTTTTCTCCGTACACTTTCTTCTGATTCTTTTTCGTCATTGACGTCTTCGACAAATATTGGCTCTTGTCTTTCGAAGACAATCTCCTCTTCTTCATTTTCACTGTCATTCTTTTTCCTACGGATGAGCAAAATGAGTAGTAAAATAACAATGAGCAGCAGAGCGCCAACTGCGGCATAGATCCAAATTGGAATGCCTCCGCTTGTTGTTTCAGGAGGAGTTGATTCGATTTTCCCATCAAACGGCTGGACGGATACGACGATCTTATTGTCAATCTCATTCTGGGTAAGGGGCTGGCTCTCTATATCTTTATTAATTGACGTAGTAACAATGGTCGAGAGAATTTGCCTAATGTCATCTTCTCTGTCAGACGTCAAGGATTGAACATTCTTTGGATCCGGCGGCTCAACCATTACTTGAATGCCTAAGTCTCTTATTTTATACGGGCTTTCTACGATTTCTTTATGTACTCGGTTAACCTCATTGTTGATCCGTTCTTCATTTTTTTCATAATCGCCATTTCCGGACCCGCCAGCTGCCTCATTATAATTTGTTATATCATCTTCCCCTGTGCCGTTCACTCCGCCAGCTTGTGCACCTTCACCTGTATACGTTTCTGTTACACGTTCGGCACTGACTGCTATACCTTCCATATTTTCTTTATCCACCGGCTCAACAAGATCTTCTTTTCTGCTTTCTTTTGTAAAATCGATATCGGTTGTGACAGATACAACTACTTTGTTCTGTCCCATCATCGTGCCAAGAAGCGATTGAACTTGTCTGCCAATATCTTTCTCTACTTGGGCTTTTATTTTTTGTTGAGAGGAAAAGTTATCTGAAGCGTATTCAGAGCCTTGTTCGTTTTGGTCATAATATGTAAAATTTTGATCCATGATAACAATATTCTCGGGCTGCAAATTCGGAACGCTTTTTGAAGCGAGGTGATATAACCCATTAATTTGCTGCTGGTCCAGGGTATTAGCACCTTCAAGCTCAAGAACGATAGATGCTGACGCGGAAGGTGCTTTTTCTCCTACAAACACAGTTTCCTGGGGGAGATTTATCAATACCTTACTGCTCTTCACTCCATTAATCGTATTAATAAGATTAGACAGCTCCGTTTGCATTGCATCGACTTTCAACACTTCAAATTCATTATCTGTCATTCCGAAGCCAACACTTTGGCCAAAAAAGGAGTAATCAATTTCTCCGCTTTTCGGAACCCCTTCTGCTGCTAGTTCAACCTTCAATGAATCTACACGATCCGCAGGTACTTTAATCACCGTACCGTTTGCATCGAGCTCGGAGATGACCCCTTTTTCATCCAATGTTTGCTTGATTTGTCCTGTTTCTTCTGCAGTCAAATCCTTATACAGCGGCACCAGATTCTCTTTCGAAAAAAAAATAACGGCGAGTAGAATTATAATAATTACAGCTGCGATTCCACCGATTACTAATCTCTTTTGCGTTTTTGTATACTTCATCCATATATCATTTATTTTGTTTGTTATCTTCTTCACATTCATACTGATCCCCCGATATTGCACTAGTTCTTGATTCGTAATCTCCCGCCATTACATTTGCATCCTCATCATTTCTTGATAAGCTTCAATCGCTTTATTTCGAAATTCTGTAGCAGCGGTCAGCGTTATGTTTGATTTTTGAGCTGCGATCATCACTTCATCGAGATTTACATTTTGCCCTTGTGCAAGTGCATTTGTCAGTTTATCAGATTCTGCCTGTGATTGATTTACTTCTTCAATAGATGATTTGAGCATATCTGCAAAACTGGTTTTCGTTGACTGTATATTCGAATGGGGGGCTGCTCCATGACTTTGTCCAATTGATTGTAGTTGAAATGGAGAAACTTGGTTTATCATATTGCTTATTCACCTTACTTTCCGATTTCTAATGCCTTCATTAACATTCCTTTTGTGGCATTCATAGCTGTTACATTCGCTTCATAGGACCTGGTGCTGCTCATCAAATCGACCATTTCCTTAAGAGGATCGACGTTAGGAAGCTGAACGTATCCTTCATCATTCGCATCAGGATGAGACGGGTCATAAATTTCTTTAAATGGCGTTTCGTCCTCTGTAATGCCGCTGACCCTTACTCCTCCACCGGCTTGATTGTTCTTCATCGCGGAATTCAATACAGACGAGAACGATTCACCCTTAGCTTCTGTTTCGACCATTTTTCTGCGATAAGGTTGCCATTCCCCATCAACCATCTTTGCTCTCGTTGAATCGGCATTGGACAAATTTGAGGAAATCACGTCCATTCTGACTCGCTGCGCCGTTAAAGCCGAAGCCGAAATGTTCATTTGGTTAAATATTGTCATGCTTTTCCTCCTGTTATGGCTGTCTTAAGCGAATTAAACTTTCCGCTTAGCCGATCAACCAGCGCCTGATACTCGATTTGATTTTGGGCAAGCTTGGACATTTCTTGATCAATGTCCACATTGTTGCCATTTTGCTGATATGTACCTTTACTTTTAGTAACAATTGAATAATTCAGTCCAGAATTCAAAAAATCAAGATGTCTTTCGTTAGTTTTTAAGGCATTTAGTTTTTCCGATTCATTTTTAAGAATATTTGAAAAGGAAACCTCTTTCGATTTATAGTTCGGAGTGTCTACATTAGCTATATTTTCAGATATGACTTTTTGCTTAACATCCGCTCTGTTTAAGGCATTTTCGAGTGAGTGAATCGATCCCGAAAATAAATCCACTGCCAAAACCTCCAATCTTTGCATCTAAATAGAAATTATCCTTGTCGAGAATTGTAAAACTATATGAATATTGTATGTAAAATTAGGCTAAAAGTCTATGAAGTTTGTGTAAAAAAAAGTCGTATGATGTATCTATTTTAAAAATAGGACTTTTATCATGGATGTTTAGGACTATATTTTTTTCTTTTCTCTATTTTCTGAAATCTTATTGCTTTTCCCCAAAAAAAAAAAGCCAATAAAAACACCAGATGGATTCTGGTATTTTTATCGACTCAATTACAATTCGCGCTTAATGGGATTTTAAATTTTCTAATTCGACTAGGAATTTATTATTAAGGACTTTTATATACGTTCCTTTCATACCAAGAGATCTTGATTCAATAACTCCGGCACTTTCTAGCTTTCTAAGCGCATTTACAATAACAGAACGCGTGATTCCCACACGATCAGCAATTTTGCTTGCGACAAGCAGTCCTTCGTTACCGTCCAGCTCTTCAAAGATATGTTCAATGGCTTCTAACTCACTGTATGATAATGAACTAATTGCCATCTGTACAACTGCCTTGCTTCTAGCTTCCACTTCAATTTCCTCAGCTTTTTCTCTGAGGATCTCCATCCCTACTACTGTGGCTCCATATTCTGCTAGAATTAAATCATCGTCTTCAAATTGATCCTGCAGTCGGGATAGAATGAGCGTACCAAGACGTTCTCCGCCGCCGACGATAGGGACTACGGTCGTTAACCCAGCTTGAAATAGATCTTTATTTTCAACTGGAAATGCTGTATACTCGCTGTTAATATCTAAATTTGATGATGTTTCCGAAATAGCAAACAAACTTTTTGTATATGCTTCAGGAAATTGCCGGTCTTCGAGCATTTTTTTCATTCTGTCATTTTCAATTTGCTCGTTAATAGAATATCCAAGCAGCTTCCCTTTCCTGCTTAGAACAAAAACATTCGCAAGGATGACGTCCATTAACGTCTCAGACATTTCTTTGAAATTCACTTGTCTTCCAGCTCTTTCTTGCAGCATAGAATTAATTTTTCTTGTTTTTTCTAATAATGCCATTTCATTGTTCCTCCTAAAGTGCTTTTAAAATTTATCGGCTCCAATTAATAGGTGATGTGCGCTATTGTTGGATGAATCATCTTATAAAATAAATTGGCTTAAATCTTTATTTTTGGCGATTTCGCCCAATTTCTCCTCTACATATTGAGGAGTAATCACAATTTTCTCAAGCGTTATATCCGGCGCTTCATAGGACAATTCCTCTAATAATCGTTCAAGAATCGTATGAAGCCTTCTTGCACCGATATTATCGGTGTCTTGGTTCACGTGAAAAGCAATCTCCGCGATCTTACGAATAGCATCGTCAGAAAATTCAAGAGATATACCTTCTGTTTCCAATAATGCTTGATACTGCTTAAGAAGCGCATTATCGGGCTCGATTAATATTTTTACAAAATCTTCTATCGTCAGCTTTTTCAACTCAACGCGAATTGGAAAACGCCCTTGAAGTTCCGGGATCAAATCTGAAGGCTTTGCCATGTGAAATGCGCCCGCTGCGATGAAAAGCACGTGATCCGTCTTAACCGGTCCGTATTTTGTCATAACAGTTGAACCCTCTACGATCGGGAGTATATCACGCTGTACGCCTTCTCTTGAAACATCAGCTGAAGACCCTCCGCTTTTTTTGGCAACCTTGTCAATTTCATCGATAAAAATAATTCCTGATTGTTCCGCCTTAAATACAGCCTCTTGGCTTACTTCATCCATGTCAATCAGCTTTGCTGCTTCCTCGTTGATTAACACCTTTCTGGCTTCCTTGACCGTCAGCTTGCGGCGTTTTTTCTTTTTAGGCATAAGATTGCTTAAGGCATCCTGCATATTCATGCCCATCTGCTCCATCCCTGAGCCTTGAAGCATATCAAACATCGAAGGCTGTTGCTCCTCTACTTCAATGGTAACATAATGATCCTCAAGCTCTCCCATTGCAAGCTGATGGGCAATTCTTTTGCGGTTATTTTCAATATTTTCTTCTTCCGCGCCTTCATTTTCTTCATTTTGCTGTCCTTGAGCTCCGCCAAACAGCATTTCAAAAGGATTCTTGACATTTGATTGCTTTTTCTTACCCGGAACAAGTAGGCGAACAAGCCGTTTATTGGCGTTTTCTTCTGCAGCACCTTTAACCTCTTGCATTTTCTCTTCCTTCACAAGCCGCACGGACGTTTCAATTAAATCACGGACCATTGATTCCACATCTCTGCCTACATAACCCACTTCTGTAAATTTTGTAGCTTCAACTTTTATAAACGGGGAACCAACCAGCTTGGCAATGCGCCTTGCGATTTCCGTCTTTCCGACACCGGTAGGACCAATCATTAATATATTTTTTGGAACGATTTCATCACGAATATCTTCAGAAAGCTTGCTTCTTCTATACCTGTTTCGCAAAGCAACGGCTACAGCCTTTTTTGCTTCCAGCTGTCCGATTACATATTGATCAAGCCGTTCTACGATTTGCCTAGGGGTTAGTGTTCTCTTTTCCATAAAACGATTCCCTCCCTTATCAAAGCTCTTCAAGAATGATTTGATCATTCGTGTATACGCAAATTTCCCCGGCTACCTCAAGTGCAGCTCTTGCAATCTCCTTAGCTTCCATCGTATCATGTGCGTATTTTTTCAACGCTCTTCCCGCTGAAAGAGCATAGTTTCCTCCAGATCCAATCGCAAGGATGCCATCATCGGGTTCGATAACCTCACCAGTTCCGGAAACTAGAAGCAAATGCTCCTTGTTCATCACGATCAGCATGGCTTCCAGCCTCCTGAGAACTTTGTCGCTTCGCCATTCCTTAGCAAGCTCCACAGATGCTCTGCGCAGGTTCCCGTTGAATTCTTCAAGCTTTAATTCAAACATTTCAAAAAGGGTAAAGGCATCAGCCACTGATCCGGCAAAGCCCGCTAAGACGTTTCCATTAAAAAGCTTTCTTACTTTTCTTGCTGTATGCTTCATAACGACCGCTTGACCGAAAGTAACCTGGCCATCACCGGCCATCGCACATTTCCCCTCATGCTGAATGGCAAATATTGTTGTTGCGTGAAAAGATGAATTCATCTATAAGCCCTCCCTTTTTTATGCTCTTGGGTGATGAGACATATAAGAGTTTCTCAATTGATCTTTTGACACATGCGTATACACTTGAGTGGAAGAGAGGCTCGAATGTCCCAATAGCTCCTGAACGCTTCTCAAGTCTGCACCTTCATTTAATAGATGGGTAGCGAATGTATGCCTGAACATGTGCGGATGTATATGTAATGTACCTGAAGCCTTTTTGATTAAAGCGGTTAATATATAGCGAACACCGCGGCTCGTTAATGGGCCTCCCTTTTGATTGGCGAATACAAAGGAATGCTCATCCTTGCCTTTTGACAAAAGCTGCTGCCTGCCTTGTGAAAGATAAAGCTCCAAAGCACCCTGGGCATAGGAACCAATCGGAATATATCTTTGCTTTTTTCCTTTCCCATAAACAAGCACGGTACCCAGAGACAAATCAATGTCCGAAAGCTTAAGTGAACAGCATTCGCTGACACGTATACCGGTTCCGTATAAAAGCTCTAAAAGAGCCTGGTCCCTCTGCCCGCTTGGAGTGCTCTCATCAGATAAATGAAATAGTTCTTCGAGTTCTTGACTATAAAGAAATTTTGGAATTCTTTTATCCTGTTTTGGAAGGCTGACCAATTGAAAAGGATTCTCATGCACAAGCCTTTCACGCAGCAGAAATCTATAAAAGCTGCGCAACGCTGATATTTTTTTCGCTATTGTTTTACGTGAAAGCTTTTTTTTGTATGCATTCGTCAAATAGATACGAATATCCTGATACGTTACCCTTTCAAACTGTTCAATGCCTTCGTTATTAATAAAAATGAAAAACTCTTCGAGCGCAGCCTTGTAACTCTCAACAGTAAGCTGAGAATAATTTTTTTCAATTTGCAAATATTCAAGGAATAAATCAATACAATTCTCTTGACTATTCATAAATCCACCTCTTTAAGGCTTTTAAATGGTATCACATTATCTATTGAGGATGCAATTAATTACTATAACGTTTTCGAAATTTTGCGAATTGTTTCCAATGCACGGTTAGCGTATTGTTCATTACGCTCCTGTTTGTTCTTGATTTTTACTTCCAACTCTTTAAGCAATCCAAAGTTAGCGTTCATCGGTTGAAAATTTTTCTTGTTGGTTGTCGTAATGTAATTGGCCATGCTGCCGATAACGGTTTCTGTCGGAAATACAATCTGATCTTTTTCAGCCGCAAGCCGAGAGCAGTTAATTCCAGCCACAAGTCCCGCAGCTGCAGATTCAACATAGCCTTCAACCCCAGTCATTTGGCCCGCAAAGAACAAATCTTCTCTTTCACGGAATTGATAGGTTGCTTTCATAAGGCTGGGTGAATTGATAAACGTATTTCTGTGCATAACGCCATATCTTACAATTTCTGCTTGTTCGAGTCCGGGAATGAGGCGCAATATTTCTTTTTGATCGCCCCACTTCAAATGTGTCTGGAATCCGACAATATTGTAAAGAGTTCCAGCAGCGTCATCCTGCCTAAGCTGGACAACAGCGTATGGACGTTTCCCTGTTTTTGGATTTTCAAGGCCTACAGGTTTCATCGGGCCAAACAGCATCGTTCGTTTGCCGCGTTTTGCCATCACTTCAATTGGCATACATCCTTCAAAAAAGATTTCCTTCTCAAACTCTTTTAACGGAACTGTTTCAGCTTCGATCAGCGCATTGTAAAAGCGATCGAATTCCTCTTCAGTCATCGGGCAATTTAAGTACGCAGCTTCTCCTTTGTCGTAGCGGGATTTTAAGTACACTTTGTCTAAATCCAGGCTGTCCTTTTCTACAATTGGCGCAGCTGCATCATAAAAATAAAGATATTCCTCACCTGTTAACTCCTTTAATTGGGCTGAAAGCGCTTCTGAAGTCAAAGGACCTGTAGCGATAATCGCCGGTTCATCAGGAATAGAGGTTACTTCATCTTGAAACACCGTAATGTTAGGGTGATTTCTTATGCTTGAAGTTACTTTTTCGGCAAATTCGTGCCGGTCCACAGCTAATGCTCCTCCTGCAGGAACCGCGCATTCATCAGCAGCAGCAATGATTAATGAATTAAGCATTCTCATTTCTTCCTTTAATACGCCAACTGCATTAGTTAGACTATTCGCTCTTAACGAATTGCTGCAGACAAGCTCGGCAAACTTATCGGTGTGGTGAGCGGGAGTTTTTTTCACCGGCCTCATTTCATAAAGCTCGACATGCATCCCGCGATTTGCAAGCTGCCACGCCGCTTCACTTCCTGCCAAACCTGCTCCTATTACTTTTACTGTCTTACCCATGATGGTTCACTCCTATTATAACTATTCTTTGACTTCACAAAAAGAAGGTGAGCAAATTCTCAGCTCACCGTTACTTCTGTTGTTCTTCCTTATAATCGCAATTGACACACTGAACTTGAACCCCTTTTTTCAGCTTTTTCTCGACAAGCATTTCCTGGCATTTCGGGCATTTGCGTTCAAGTGGTTTATCCCATGAAACGAAATCACATTCCGGATAGCGATCACAGCCGTAAAATATCCGGCGTTTCTTTGATTTTCGCTCTACGATATTGCCTTTATTACACTTAGGGCACTTAACGCCGATTTCTTTCACTATCGGCTTTGTGTTTCGGCAGTCAGGAAAATTCGAGCAAGCCATGAACTTTCCGTAGCGGCCCATTTTATAAACCATCTCGCTGCCGCAGAGATCACAATCTACTCCAGCATACTCAGGTTTGATTTCAACCTCCTGCATTTCGGCTTCCGCCTTTATAACGCGCTTGGAAAACTCAGTATAGAATGAATCAATAATTTTCACCCATTCCGTGTTGCCGTCTTCAACACCATCGAGATCTTTTTCCATTTTCGCGGTAAACTCTACATTAATAATTTCAGGGAAAAACTCCATGATCAATTCCAAGACGATACCGCCGAGCTCTGTCGGAACGAAACGTTTATTATCAAGAGTAACGTAGCCTCTTCTCTGAATCGTATCCAGTGTAGGGGCATAGGTAGACGGCCTGCCGATTCCCAGCTCCTCAAGGGTTTTTACCAATCTTGCCTCTGTGTATCTTGGAGGCGGCTGGGTAAAATGCTGTGCTGGTTCGATATCTTTTGAAAGAACAGTGTCCCCGATGTTTAGATCAGGCAAAATCCGATCCTTTTCTTCGAGCTGGTCATCCTTACCTTCCACGTAAACCTTCATGAATCCCGGAAATTTCACCTTGCTGCCATTTGCGCGGAATTGCACACCGTTATTTAACAAATCTACGGTCATCGTATCCAATACAGCTGGTGCCATTTGGCTTGCCACAAAACGTTCCCAAATGAGACGATATAACCTGAGCTGATCTCTTGATAGCACATCCTTTAAATCGGCCGGTTTTTTTAATGTAGAAGTTGGCCGGATAGCTTCATGGGCATCCTGTGCATTTTCATTTTGCTTCGCAGGCTTCTTCTTTTGGGAAAGATACTCTTTTCCGTAGGCGCTGCTTATGAATCCTGCAGCTTCTTCTGCAGCTGTTGCAGAAATTCGGGTTGAGTCGGTTCTCATATATGTAATCAGACCGACTGTCCCTTCTTTTCCAAGATCGATCCCTTCATAAAGCTGCTGAGCGATCATCATCGTTTTTCTGGCCCTGAAATTCAGCTTTCTCGCTGCCTCCTGCTGAATGGTTGACGTAGTAAACGGCAAAGCGGGATTGCGCTTTCTTTCTTTTTTGGTGACATTTTCAACCTGAAACTGTTTTCCATTGATTTTTGCGAGAATTTTTTTTACATCTTCTTCGCTGCTCAATTTGGCTTTTTTGCCGTTTTCTCCGTAAAATCCGGCTTCAAACGTTTCTTTTCCTTTTAGAAAAGAGCCTTCAATTGTCCAATATTCTTCCGGTTTAAAGTTGTTGATTTCTTTTTCCCGGTCAATGACCAGCCTTAACGCGACTGATTGTACTCTTCCGGCGCTTAAACCCTTTTTTACTTTTTTCCATAATATTGGGCTTATTTTATAGCCGACCAGCCTGTCTAAAATTCGTCGGGCCTGCTGGGCATCCACTAAATCCATATTAATCATTCTTGGATGCTTGAACGATTCCTTGATGGCGTCTTTCGTAATTTCATTAAAAACGACACGGCAATCCGATGTCACATCGATGTCCAAGCTTTGTGCAAGATGCCAGGCAATGGCTTCCCCTTCTCGATCCGGGTCAGCTGCAAGAAAAATCTTTTTTGCTTTTTTTGCAGCGCTTTTTAAGTCTTTCAAAACCGGCCCTTTTCCACGTATTGTAATATATCTGGGCTCAAAGTTTTTTTCAATATCAACACCCATTTGGCTTTTTGGCAAATCTCTGACGTGACCCATAGATGCGCGAACCTTATATTTTTTCCCTAGGTATCTTTCGATGGTTTTCGCCTTTGCCGGCGACTCCACTATGACTAGATAATCTGACATTGCATAATCCCCCTCAAGAGGTAACTCTCTCTTTTTATATCAATCAATATTCGATATTTTATTCTTGCTCGCCAGTTGATCAAACAAGAAGGAATATTTTTATTTTCCATACTTTAATAGCTAATTATTAGTAAATCATTCGGTTCATTTTCAGGATAGTAAGCAATCCTGACACGACTTGTTGAAAAATAGTGCAAACATGAAATCCTCACTATTATTAAATAACCGAATGGCTTTTGTCAAACAATAATCTTACGAATGTTCCCAATAATGAACAGGTGATATCCGTAATTCTTCCATAACATCCTGTTTGGAAACAACTAATTTCGCGCCTTCCTGGATTAATTTGAATGGTCCAAGCGAGCAAGGATCAAAGATTGGGCCTGGGACCGCAAATACCTCACGCCCTTGTTCTAGAGCTTGATAAGCTGTAATCAATGATCCGCTTTTCTCTCTTCCTTGTATAACCACGATTCCCTTGCTTAATCCGCTGATTATTCGATTTCTCAATGGGAATTGCCATTTTTGGGGTGTTTCATATGGAGGATGCTCTGAGAGGAGCAAATGAGATTCTGCCATTTGTGAAGCAAGCTGGTGGTTTTCTTTCGGGTAAATATGATGAAATCCGCCTGCAATGACTCCTATCGTACTTCCGCCTGCTTGAATGGCAGTTTGATGAGCTAGTCCGTCAATTCCTTTTGCCAGTCCGCTTACAATGACGATCCCCTCTTCCGTAAGGTCTCTAACTAATGATCTTACCGCTTTTACTCCATAAGGAGAAGGGTGTCTCGTGCCGACGATACCGATGAGAGGATGATGATGCATGATTTCTTTTTTTCCTTTGGCAAATAAAACAGGTGGAGGATCATGAATGGACTTTAGCCAAAGAGGATATTCGTCTGAAGAAATTGGAATGGCTTCGATGCCAGAGGACTTTATGTCTGCCAGCGTTTGCTGCAAAATAGGAAATTTGCGTTCCAATTCGTAAGACAATTCACCCACTTTCGTTTTTCCATTCGAAAGAATTGATAACGGATGGAAGCTTTGAGGAGTAAGGGAAAGGGTGCTATCTTCTTTCCACCATTTGTAAAGCAGGGATGGAGACATAGTGTGCAGCAACCTTAATAATACTATTTTCCTGTCAGTGTTCAGTTCTTTCATTATATACCTCCTAAGAATGGTTATAAATAATCAGGAATAGCCCAAAATCAGCTATTCCTGTATCTGTATTAGTGGGTTTTGCATGTTTCAAATAATCCGCTCTCTTTAAGAACCTTAATCAGTGTTTCACCCATTACAGAAGGCGTTTCTGCAACCTCGATGCCGCATGCCTTCATCGTTTTCATTTTTTCTTCAGCAGTTCCTTTTCCCCCGGAAATGATCGCTCCTGCGTGGCCCATACGTTTTCCCGGAGGAGCCGTTTGTCCGCCGATAAAACCGACAACTGGCTTCGTCATATGGGCTTTCACCCACTCAGCTGCTTCTTCTTCAGCCGTTCCGCCGATTTCGCCAATCATGATCACAGCGTGGGTTTCTGGATCATTATTAAATTCGTTAAGAACATCGATAAAATTGGTACCGTTTACAGGATCTCCGCCAATTCCAACAGCAGTCGATTGGCCGACCCCCGCCTCAGATAGCTGATGAACCGCCTCATACGTTAATGTTCCCGAACGAGAGACTACGCCAACATGCCCTTTTTTGTGAATATAACCCGGCATAATGCCTATTTTGCATTCTTCAGGAGTTATGACTCCAGGGCAGTTTGGACCAATCAGACGCGTTTTTTTGCCTTCCATATACCTCTTCACTTTTACCATATCCAAAACAGGAATATGCTCCGTGATACAAATGACAATGTCAAGCTCAGCATCGACCGCCTCTAAGATCGCATCCGCAGCAAACGGTGCCGGAACATAAATGACTGATGCATTCGCACCTGTATTTTTCACTGCCTCTTCGACCGTATGAAATACTGGAACTCCTTCAACCATAGTACCGCCTTTTCCCGGTGTGACTCCGGCAACAATTTTTGTCCCGTAGTCAAGCATTTGCTTCGTATGAAATAAAGCAGTAGAACCGGTTATCCCTTGGACGATTACTTTCGTATCTTTATTAACAAATACACTCATTTTTTCTCCCCCCGCCTTTTCTTACTTGACCAACGAAACGATTTTTTGCGCACCGTCTGCCATCGATTCAGCCGATGTAATGTTTAGACCCGATTCATCTAATAATCTTTTGCCTAATTCAACATTCGTTCCTTCCAAACGTACAACAAGCGGAAGCGTTAAGCCTGCTTGCATCGTCGCCTCGATTATGCCTTCTGCAATGACGTCACATTTCATAATTCCCCCGAAAATATTGACAAAGATCCCCTTTACATTTTTGTCTGATAATATAATTTTAAATGCTTCAGATACTTTTTCAGCTGTAGCGCCGCCTCCAACGTCAAGGAAGTTCGCAGGATCCCCGCCATAGTATTTAATAATATCCATCGTCGCCATGGCTAGACCCGCTCCATTCACCATACAGCCGATATTGCCATCCAAAGAGATGTAGCTTAAGTCGTGCTTTGATGCTTCGATTTCCTTCGGATCCTCCTCGTCGAGATCTCTGAACTCGACGATATCCTTTTGCCTGTACAGCGAATTGCTATCAAAATTAAGCTTGGCGTCAAGTGCGATGACATTGCCGTCACCAGTTACAACAAGCGGATTGATTTCAGCAATCGAACAATCTTTTTCAATAAAAGCTTGATAGAGTGCCATCATAAATTTTACAGCTTTTCCGACGAGTTCTTTTGGAATATTAATAGAAAACGCAATTTTTCTTGCCTGGTGTGCCTGCAAGCCGATGGCCGGATCAATCGTAATTTTCATAATCTTTTCCGGAGTTTTTTCTGCGACTTCTTCAATTTCGGTACCGCCTTCTTCAGAAGCCATGAGCACGACTCTTGATGTGGCCCGGTCAAGTACAAGACCAACGTAATATTCCTTCTTGATGTCGCAGCCCTCTTCAATAAGTAAGCGTTTTATTAATTGTCCCTCCGGACCCGTTTGATGCGTGATCAACGTTTTGCCGAGAAGTTCTTTTGCATATTCCCGGACTTCTTCTTTCGATTTTGCAATCTTTACCCCTCCGGCTTTTCCTCTGCCGCCTGCATGAATCTGTGCTTTTACAACAAATACATTGCTGGTCAAGCTTTCAGCTGCTTGAACCGCTTCATCCTCTGAAAATGCTACTGCCCCATTAGGCACGGCTACCCCATAATTTCTGAGGACTTTTTTCCCTTGATACTCATGGATATTCATTTCCCATCCTCCTCGCTTATGTAACGATAATAATAAGAGACTGCGCTTTCATTTTATATAATCCTAGATTGATTGTCTAGCATTAGTCCGAGATTTGCAAGGTTTGTTCGAAAATTCAATTTTTTATTTCGTAAAAAGATAAAATTCTAGTCTTTTGATGATGCTTCTTTATCCATACGATAAACAAATGAAAAAACCTCAGCTACTACCTCGTAAAGTGCCTCCGGGATCTGTTCATCAACCGTTAAGTTTTTCATTAATTGGACAAGCACAGGATTTCTTTCAATCGGTACGCCTGCTTCTTCTCCAAGCTTAATAATTTCTTCTGCAAGAAGCCCTTCCCCTTTTGCAGTTACTTTCGGGGCGAGGTCCTTTTGCTCATTGTATTTTAAGGCAACAGCCCTCCTGAGCTGGTGATCGTTTCTCATATTTTAATATCCCACCCTGTCTCACTAATATAGTCTTTTAATTCGGTTGCAAAAAAAGAACCTCTGGTTTTCTTTCTTTGTTTGGCGGTAATTCCGGTAAGGTGATAGCCAAGCGTAAAAAGACGATCTTTTAAATCCGGCGTCATCTGCTGGATCAATCCTATCAGTTCGAACTCGGCTTCCACTTTAAGTGATATTACTTTTTTTTGAATGAAACAGTCAACGATCATTTCTTTCAGATAAGGCAGCTGCAGAAAAAACACAAGACGGCACTGATCGAGATCAAGTTCATTGTTTTTATTTTTCTTGCCGTTATAAATGACTTTCATATCATAAGACAAACCGTTAAGCGATAATGGAAGGTGGATGAGAAGCTGTGTGGCGGTTTGGTCATCCTGAAGCACCAACAACTGTCCATTAAACCGGTTGATCATCTGTTCTGCTTTTTGCTGGACGTTCTCGGGGAGCTCCTGCGATAATGCCGCTTCATTTAATAACAGCTTTAGCGAATCGGTGATGGTATCCAACGGGAAGCTCTTTTTTCCTAATGAGCGAATAATTGAAAGCTCATGGCGGTGGCCAATTAATTCGTTGATCTTTCGGAGAAACGAGAGAAGGTCATTTTTGCCGATCGTCGGCGCCGTTTTCTCGGCTATTTGGCGAAATCGTTTTGCTTCCGATGGATGAAATATTTTTTGATCTGTCCAAAAAGAGGCTTGATCAGAAGCTGAACGAAGCAATTGAAATATTTGCTTCTCCATTGATATCCCGTTCGTGCCCGCAAGTTCAGCGATTTTCTTAAAGAGACGATATTCAACCTTGTGAAAAAGCTGAAAATCAGTCTGCCTTTCCAAATGGGGAAAAAAGACCCAATCTGATCTGTGGGCGATACAATTACGCTTTGCAGTCTGGCATAAGCCGCCACTTGTTTTTGCATAGTAGCCACGATTTCCGAAAAGTACTTCACCATTTTTTCCATGTACGAATTGATCACTATGAGAAATTGCAAGAAGTTGGTCTCTCATTCGTTGGAGCAAATGATTTTGCTGATGTGGCAGATTTTCTAACGCATGATGCAATTCAGCAAGTTCATCTGAAAGAGTAGACTCAGCTTTCAGTGAATGTAAGCTGTTCAACACCTTCGTTTCAATAGGAAAACCTTTTTTCAAGGTAAATTGAAGAGTATCGATCGCTTCTTCAGCCTCATGTGACGATATCCTGACAGCCAATTAACAGCAGCCTGCAGCTCTTCCTTTGTAAATGGCTGATTCGTTCCCAATAGTTGTGAAATAAGAGCGAGGTTCTCTTTCGTTTGACTCATGGACAGGCCGGATAATATGGTGGCTGCCGCATCCTTTATTGTTTTCGGCTCTTTTTTAAATGCTTGAATAACCTGCATGGTTCCTGCAGGCTCAGAAGTGTTTTTTTGGAAGTGAAAGAGATACGTATTTCCTAAGGTGAGAGAAATGTCCAATTTTGCCTTGATGAAAGAAGAGCCCACTTGAAGTACAGCATGCTCTTCTCCTGCAAACTTTACAACCTTGCCAAGCAGCAATTTTTTCTCACTGTTTGAGAGTGGAAGCTTCTCTGCATTTACAGTTGAGAAAGATTTTTCCAGATAACCAGTCAGCTGATTCAAAATCTATCATTCTCCTTGTCCATATGAATCTATCCCCTATTTCTGACAGGAGCAAAGCTGCGTCGGTGGATTGGAAGCGCACCGTAGGCGGCAATGGCCTCTAAATGCTCCTTTGTTCCATACCCCTTATGTTTTTCAAAGCCGTACTGCGGATATTTCCTTGCATAATCCATCATGATTTGATCTCTTGTTACTTTTGCAATGCATGAAGCAGCTGCAATCGATACGCTTTTTGAATCTCCTTTAATAATTGATTCCTGTGGAACGTTTACCTCCAAAGAAAGTGCATCTATCAGCATAAAATCCGGTTTCTGCTTCAGATTGGCCAGGGCCTCTTTCATCGCTGTTTTCGAGGCTTCATAAATATTGATTTTATCTATGGTTTCAGCCTCAACAATGCCGAGTCCAATGTCCAACGCTTCATTTTTTAGCAAATCATAAAAATACTCTCGTTTCTTTTGAGAGAGTTTTTTCGAATCTGTCAGTCCTAAAAACCTGTTTTCAGGATGCAATATAACTGCAGCGGCCACTACCGGTCCTGCCAGGGGACCGCGCCCTGCTTCATCTACGCCGGCAATCTTCTGATATCCGGACTTTTTGGCACTTGTTTCATAATTGTTCATCTCGTTCCATTGCTTTTGCAAAAGCTCATCTTGCAGCTTGTTTTTCTTCCATTTGCGGACAAGCTCTCTCACGCTTATCCTTTCATCGGCAGCAAACAATTCAATGGACGGATGGCTTGCTTCCTGAATGCTGTCTAATTCTTCCTTTATCTCTCTGACACTTTTTTTCAATGTTCCTTACTCCTTATGTATACTATCGGCTCATGAGGCATTCGAATGAAGCCTTTATTTGCCGAATCAATCAAATGGGTCTTCAAAAGAAATCGGGCCAAACTTATCCGTCCGCAAATCTCTAATAATCACTTCAGTTGTTTTATCATAGTTGATGGCGCCTCCGGCCATGAGACAGCCCCTGTTTTTCCCAATTTCATCAAATAGCTGTACTATATCTTCAGGCAAACTGTCCAAGTTGTACCTTTCCATTAGCCGTTCGGGGTTTTTTTCCTCAAAAAACCGCAGCACAAACACCGCAACGTCCTGAAGGTTAATGATCGCATCTTTTATAGCTCCAGTTGCGGCCAATTTTAATCCGACCTGCTTGTCCTCAAACTTCGGCCATAAAATTCCCGGCGTATCAAGAAGCTCAAGCTCCTTTCCAACCTTTATCCATTGCTGGGAGGTCGTGACACCCGGTCTGTCTCCTGTTTTTGCGATTGATTTTTTAGCAAGTTTGTTAATTAAAGTCGATTTCCCTACGTTAGGAATTCCTATGATTAATGCCCTGATCGCACGCGGTCTCACTCCTTTAGCTGCCATTTTCTCTATTTTGTCCTTTAGCAGCTCTTTAGAAGCCGGCACAATCCTGTTTAATCCAGTTCCATTTACTGAGTTAATCGAAATAGCAGGAATACCTTTGGATTGAAAATAATCAATCCATCCGGCTGTCACACGAGGCTCAGCCTTGTCAGCTTTGTTTAACAAAACGATTCTCGGTTTATTTTTCACGATTTCATCGATCATCGGGTTTCTGGATGCCAAAGGGATTCTTGCATCTACGAGTTCGTATACGATATCAATCAGCTTTAATTTTTCAGTGACTTCTCTTTTTGCTTTGGCCATATGGCCTGGATACCATTGTATGGTCATGTCCTTCATCCTTTTTATTAATTTAGCAGATATGTATATTTTTTAAGCGAAAGAATGTCAGTTGTATGTAAAAAAAGAGCCTGTTTTGTAAACAAGCTCTTTCCCTATGTTGCAATTATCGTCTGATTTCTTTAATACGTGCTGCTTTTCCGCGAAGATTACGCAGATAGTAAAGCTTAGCACGGCGGACTTTACCGTAGCGCACAACTTCAATCTTAGCGATTTTAGGTGTGTGCAATGGGAATGTACGCTCAACTCCAACACCGTAAGAAATCTTACGTACGGTGAATGTTTCGCTGATTCCTCCGCCACGACGCTTGATGACAACACCTTCAAATATCTGGATACGCTCACGGTTTCCCTCAACAACCTTCACGTGTACGCGAAGAGTATCACCGGGACGAAACGCAGGCAGATCTGAACGCAATTGTTCTTTTGTAAGTTCATCAATTAATTTTTGCATCGTAATTCAACTCCTTCCAACAGATGCTCTTGCAAGCTCTTTCCATTACAGCGGAACACCGTTTTCGTGGTCTAAACAATTATCTGTTTAAGCCACAGCTACTATCATATCACTTCTGTTGATACCATGCAAGATAGACTAGCTGTTTTTCCACTCGTCCACCCATCTTTTTTCTTGCTCCGATAAAGAATAAGAGTCAAGAAGATCTGGCCGTCTCGTATACGTTCTGCGCAGCGACTCTTTCCTTCTCCATTCTTCTATTTTTGCATGATCTCCGGAAAGCAGAACATCGGGAACCTTTAAACCTTCATAATCTGATGGTCTCGTATAGTGAGGGTGCTCCAAAAGGCCCGTGCTAAATGAATCCTGAATATGCGATTCTTCCTTGCCAAGCACTCCGGGCAAAAGTCGCACCACACTATCCGCCATTACCATTGCAGGCAGCTCTCCTCCGGTTAGGACAAAATCTCCGATTGACAGTTCATCTGTGACAAGATGGGTTCGGATTCGTTCGTCGTACCCCTCGTAATGGCCGCAAATAAACATTAGATGCTCTTCATTTGCCAATTCCTCCGCTTTTTGCTGAGTGAACCTCTCGCCCTGGGGACAGAGCAAAACGATCCGCGGAGGCTTTGATAAGGGTGCTGTGAGATGCTTTACTGCATCGAAGACCGGCTGTGCCTTCAATACCATTCCGGCCCCTCCTCCATACGGATAATCATCGACGGTTAGATGCTTATTCGCTGAAAAGTCCCTGAAATTAACGACCTGAAACTGAACCGCCTCTTTTTCTTGGGCTTTCTTAAGGATCGAGGATTGAAGCACGCCGTCAAACATTTCAGGAAACAACGTTAAAAAATCAATTTTCATTCGTCAAGCAGCCCTTCCATAACATGAATCTTAATGGTTTTGTCTTTAATATTGATCTCTTTTACGACCGATTCGATATAAGGGATTAACGCATCCTTGCCGTTTTTTCTGCCGATTACCCATACATCATTGGCTCCAGGAGTCAGGATTTCTTTCACCTTGCCGATTTCGCTTCCGTCTTCAGAAAATACGGTGCATCCGATAATTTCATGAAAATAGAATTCATCGTCGCCGAGTTCGCCAAGATCTTCCTCAGGAACTTTAATAATCGCATCTTTAAAAGCTTCAGCCTCAGATAACGAGGGGGCTTCTTCAAAGGCAAGCAGATCAAACTGCTTATGAATTCTGTGAGTTGATACAGTTACTTTTTTAGGCTCGTTTGAATCCTTTAAAAAAAGATAGAGCGTATTGCCAGGTTTATATCGTTCATCAGGAAAATCAGTTTTTGAGATGACTCGCACTTCTCCCTTAATGCCGTGTGTGTTTACGATTTTCCCGACGTTAAACCAGTTTCTCTGCATACTATGTTTTCCACCTCATCTTATTTCAATCACCGTTCCATTTTTCACCACAATGGTTTTCGACAGGATTTCATCATTCCACGAGTCTCCAACCGAAATGGTTGTAATGGCGTCCATTTCTTTTTCTTTGATTTCACTTCCGAGCGGCAGCGTATTTACTTGGCTCAGTTGAAAATCGATCATTTTTATTTTATCCTGCCGCTTTTCAATTTCTTTTTTAAATTGGGCAGTAATGGTTTGGCTCAGATTCTCTTTTTCATGTTTTCTCAGTTGGAAATATAGCTGGTTGCACTCTCTTTCAAGGGTGTTTTTTTTATCTTCAAACCCGTCTAAAAGCTTTTTTTTGCTTTGTTCAGTTAATACCTGCATGACCGTGACGCGCTGAATGATTTGCAACACCACACAACCCCCTTTTAGGCCTGAGTATTCGCTTTCTATTTTAAGCCCTCTGTTTTAGGAAAGCAAAAAAAGCCGATGATTAGAAAAACTCTTGTTCTTTCAATGAATAAGAATTTTTCTAATCACCGAAGAAAATTTGGCCTAAAGCAACCACATAAAAAAGGGAAGGTTATTTAACCTCTCCCTTTCCCTTAGAAATCTCAAGCCGAATTTTTTTAGAAGAACGGGCTCCGGCTGCAGCTAATACAGATCGTATTGCTTGAGCAGTCCGGCCCCCTTTACCGATTATTTTGCCAATGTCATGTTCGCTGACTGATAGTGACAAGGAAACGTTATGGCTTTTTTCAACCATTTCAACCCTTATTTCCTCAGGATGATCAACAAGCGGGGTAACGATGGCTGTAACCAGCTCTTCCAGATTCACTTGCATTATTTAGCGGCGTTGCCTTGTTTTGCATTGTGGAATTTTTCTAGAATTCCTTGCTTTGAGAAAAGATTTTTCACTGTATCAGAAGGCTTTGCACCTGTTAATAGCCATTTAAGAGCAAGCTCCTCGTCAATTTTCACTTCTTGCGGAGTAGCAACCGGATTGTAAGTTCCTACTGTTTCAATGAAACGACCGTCACGCGGTGAACGAGAATCTGCGACTACGATACGATAAAAAGGAGATTTTTTTGCTCCCATACGTTTTAAACGAATTTTTACTGCCATTTTACTAGCACCTCCGAAAATATTTCAACAAGATAGTATATTAACAATGATAAAACTGTTTGTAAAGTGTTTTTTCTTAACACAAGTGATTTTTTACATAAAGGGCAGCTTAAAGCCTTTTTTCTTGCCTTTAGACATATTTGTCATTTGCTTCATCATTTTTTTCATTTCTTCAAACTGCTTAAGCAGCCTGTTTACTTCCTGAACCGATGTTCCGCTGCCATTTGCGATCCGTTTTTTTCTACTCGCGTTAATGACCTCAGGCTGTTCTTTTTCTTTTGCGGTCATCGATTTGATGATCGCTTCGACATGATTCAGCTGCTTTTCATCCACCTGAATGTTTTTCATGCCTTTCATTTTGTTAGCCCCCGGCATCATTTGGATTAACTCATCCAATGGCCCCATGCTTCTGACCTGTCCGAGCTGCTCCAGAAAATCATCGAGCGAAAAACTCATCGTTTTCATCTTTTTTTCGAGCTCTCTTGCTTTATCTTCATCCACATTTGCCTGAGCTTTTTCGATCAGGGTGAGAACGTCACCCATGCCAAGTATGCGTGAGGCCATGCGTTCTGGATGAAACGGCTCAAGCGCATCGAGCTTTTCGCCCATACCGGCAAATTTAATCGGGGTATTGGTCACGGCGCGAATCGATAAAGCAGCTCCGCCGCGTGTATCGCCATCGAGTTTTGTCAGAACCACACCAGTAATGCCGAGCTGTTCATTAAAGCTCTTCGCAACATTGACTGCGTCCTGCCCGGTCATGGAGTCTACCACAAGGAAAATTTCCTCAGGGGAAGACACTTCCTTCACCTGTTCGAGCTCATTCATTAAGTCATTATCAATATGCAGGCGTCCTGCGGTATCGATAATCACATAATCATGATGATCTTCTTTTGCTTTTTCAATCGCTTTTTTGGCAATTTCAACCGGGCTGACCTGATCCCCCAATGAAAAGACTGGCATGCTTAACTGCTTTCCTAGCGTTTCAAGCTGTTTAATCGCTGCAGGCCTGTAAATATCGGCTGCAACGAGTAGCGGATTCCGATTTTGCTTTTTACGTAGCAAATTCGCAAGCTTTCCAGTCGTTGTCGTTTTCCCGGCACCCTGCAGCCCGACCATTAAAATAACAGTAGGGGTGCGTTTGGAAACGGCAATTTTGCTTTCTTCACCGCCCATTAAGGCAGTAAGCTCTTCTTTTACGACCTTGATGACCTGTTGGCCGGGAGTCAAGCTTTTCATTACTTCCTGGCCTACAGCCCGTTCGCTTACTTTTTTGATAAAATCCTTTACAACCTTAAAGTTGACGTCCGCTTCGAGTAGTGCTAAGCGCACATCTCTCATCATTTCTTTGACATCTTGCTCTGAAACCTTGCCTTTGCCGCGGATTTTTGTAATTGTCTGTTGCAGTCGGTCGGCCAATCCTTCAAATGCCATCGTTTTGCCGCCTCCTAATCTGATTTCTCAAGCGCCTCAATGAGAGCTACAGCCTCATCGCTGTTTTCTGCATAAGCTACGCAGGCTCTTAACTTTTCATAAATCTCTTTGCGCTCTTGAAATTTTTTTAACAGAAGCAATTTTTCTTCATATTGTTCAAGCATCGCTTCCGTGCGTTTAATATTATCATACACAGCCTGTCTGGAAACTTCGTATTCTTCTGCAATTTCACCAAGGGAAAGATCGTCCAAATAGTAAAGTGACATATAGCTTTTTTGTTTGGATGTCAATAACGATTGATAAAAATCAAATAAATAGTTCATCCTGGTTGTTTTTTCAAGCGTCACGATGACTCTCCCCTTTTGTTAAGTTAAATCCCTTTACATATAGTAGTTTACGCTGTTTTCAATGTACTGTCAAGTTTTTATCTTGTCAGCAATATCTTCATTCTGCTTCCTTTTCAACAAGGTCAGAAAACAGTCCGTACACATATGATTCCGCATTAAACCTTTGAAGATCATCCATTTTTTCTCCTAAACCGACCAGCTTGACCGGGATCTTCAGTTCATTTCGAATCGCAAGAACAATTCCGCCCTTTGCCGTTCCATCGAGCTTGGTTAATACAATACCGGATACATTGGTCGCGTTAGCGAATTCTTTCGCCTGAACCATTGCATTTTGTCCGGTGGTAGCATCAAGGACAAGCATCACCTCGTGCGGGGCATCAGGGACTTCCCGCTCAATGACTCGCTTCACCTTTTCAAGCTCCTTCATCAAGTTTACTTTATTTTGCAGCCTGCCTGCAGTATCGCAGAGCAAAACATCTGCATTTCGAGCTTTTGCCGCCTGAAGTGCGTCGTAGATAACTGCTGCGGGATCAGACCCGGCTGCTTGCTTAACAACGTGAGTCCCTACGCGCTCCCCCCATACCTCCAGCTGTTCGATCGCACCAGCTCTGAACGTGTCGCCGGCTGCGAGAACGACCTTTTTGCCTTCCTTCTGCAGCAGATGGGCCAGCTTTCCGATGGAAGTCGTTTTTCCAACACCATTAACACCGACAAACAGTATAATGTTCAGGCGGTTTTCCGCGATGTTCAGCTCAGGCGATTTCTCGTCTGCGCTTTGATAAATATCGACCAGCTTTTCAGAAATGACTGCCTGCACTTCCCTCGGATCCTGTATGTTTTTTCTCTTAACCTCATCTTTTAATTCATCAACCAGCTCTAAAACCGTGGAGACACCAACATCGGCGCTGATTAATACTTCTTCGATCTCTTCAAAAAACTCCTCGTCTACTTTGCGGTAGCGGGAAACAATATCATTGACACGCTCTTGAAAGGAGTTTCTTGTTTTTTCAAGTCCCTCTTTAAATTTGCCGGATACACTATCCGTTTGTAACGAAATTTTTTCTTTAAGTTTTTTAAAAAAGCTCATTGTGATCACACCGCTTTCTTTACTGAACTAATTCTTTTGTTTCTTCAAGTTTGACTGACACCAGCTTAGAGACGCCGGAACCCTGCATCGTCACTCCGTAAAGCACATCAGCCTCCTCCATCGTGCCTTTTCGGTGGGTAATGACGATAAATTGCGTTTCATGACTGTAATTCTTTAAGTATTGGGCAAATCGAAATACATTGGCTTCATCCAAGGCAGCCTCAACTTCGTCCAAAATGCAAAACGGAACGGGACGAACCTTTAAAATTGAAAATAATAGCGCAATGGCAGTCAGCGCCCGTTCACCGCCGGACAAAAGGCTGAGATTTTGAAGCTTTTTCCCTGGAGGCTGGGCGACGATATCTACACCCGAACGAAGCAGATCATCCGGATTTGTTAATTTCAGCTCCGCTCTCCCGCCGCCAAATAAAGCTTTAAAGACGGTCTCAAAATGCGAGCGAATGTCACTAAAGGTTTGACTGAACCGTTTGGACATTTCTTCATCCATTTCTTCTATCACTTTAAATAACGTTTCTTTCGCTTCTAACAAATCATCCTTTTGCTCTTTTAAAAACATGTAACGTTCGTTCACCCGCTCAAATTCTTCAATACTGCCAAGATTGACGGTCCCAAGCTCGTCAATCGCCATTTTTATTAATTTCACTTGCTTTCTTGCTTCTTCAGGCGGCGTTTCCAATGTATAGTTTTCTTTTGCAGCTTCGTAGGAAAGTCCGTACTCCTCCCTTAAAAAAGAAAGCAAATTGTCGAGTTCCACTTCCATTTTTGCTAATTTTACTTCTTGGTCTTTCAGGATGGAGGTCATTTGTTTATACAGCCTTTTTTCTTCTTTTAGCTCCGCCTCTTTTGTATCAAGACCGCTTTGAAGCTTGATGCGCTGCTCCCGCCTTGTGGAAATAAGCGCAAGAGTATTGTTTTTATCCTTTGATTTTTGGCTGGCTGCTTCCTGGAGCTTTTCTTCACCGCTTGAGCTCGAGTACATTTCATCTGTTAAAAATTTCAGATCCTCTGATGCTTGTTTATACCCTTGTTCGTTTTCTTCACGGTCCGAGTAAAATTGTTTAAGTGCCGTTTCTTCACTCGTAAGCGCCTGTTCAGCTTTAGCGATCTGGATTTTAAGCTCGGTAACTTCCGATGATATCGAATCCTTGTTTGAAGTTTGCGCCTGTTTTTGCTGATTCAATTGTTCCAGCTGCTCATCAAGCTGTTCCATTTTTTCTGTTAAGTCGGTTAAATTCCTTTGCAGCTCTTCCTTGCGCCTGTTTTTTTCAGTTTCTTCTTCCAGAAGCGTCGATTTTTCCTGATCATATAGCTCCAAATGGCGATTTATATTTTTTTCTTCGATTTGAATTTCATATAGCTCGCCTTTAAGCTCCTGCTGCTTTTCTCTTACATGCTCGCCGTTTTTGCGAAGCTCGTCAAGGCGTTTTTCTTCCTCGCCAACCGTATTTTTTAATACCTTAAGATCCTTTTCTAAAAGCTCCGTTTTTTCTTCCATATCCAAAAGGCGTGCCGATAAGGTCTCTAGCTCCCTGTTTCTTGAGAGCAAGGAAGTGTTTTTCTTTTTCATGGCACCGCCTGTCATGGAGCCTCCTGGATTGACGACGTCACCTTGCAGCGTAACAATTCTGTATCTTTGTCCAAGTCGTTTGGCGAGCTCGTTTGCTCCCTTTAGATCTTCTGCAATGAGAACTGCTCCAAGCAAATTCTGGACAACTGGCCTGTAGAGACCTTCAAATTCAATTAAATCTACGGCCACGCCAATGAATGAGCTGTTTTCTTTTGCGATTTGAATATCACGTTCTGCTATATGTCTGGCTTTCATGACATTCAACGGAAGAAACGTCGCCCTTCCAAATGAATTTTGTTTTAAATACTGAATCGCCTGGCGGGCAGAATTTTCGTTCTCTGTCACTATGTGCTGACCTGCTGCACCAAGAGCAATTTCAATCGCTGTTTCATAAGCCTCTTTTGTATTGATCAGTTCCAGGATGGCACCATGCACGCCAGAAAGCTTGCTCTTTGCCTTCAATATTTCTTTAACCCCTTGATAAAATCCTGAAAAATCCTCTTGCATGGCTTCAAGCATTTCTTTTTTTGATTTGGCCTGCTGAACGTATTGGTAGGCTTGATACAACCCCGATTCTTTTTTAGCATAAGCTTGCTTATCGTTTTCATATTTTCGCTCTGCTTCACGATAAGCCAAGACCTGCCGATTTATTTGTTCCTCAATTTGACCAAGCTGAGCCTCGCATTTCATTCGCCGATCTTTGATTTCATCACGTTCCTTAATATACTGCAAGTTGTTATCGGTAAGACGTTTTTTCTTCGCCTCATTCTGGGTCGTTTGATCTTCAATAAATTGCAGCTCGTTTCGAATGGATGCCTGGTCATTAAGCAATTCAAAATAATCGCTTTTTACCTGTTCGATTTTTCCCTCAATATTTTCGCTGTACAAGGAGAGAGAATGCTGCTTTTCTTTCAGAAGGAGCCTGATCTCTTCCGCTTTTGCCTGCAGCTCTTCAACTGCTTTGCTTTGGAGGCAGATACGGTCATCCAATTCTTTTGTTTTATCGGAATATTTAGCGATCATTTCTTCAAGCTGTTCTTGATTTTGAGTCGCATTCTTTTTTCGTTCTTTTAAAACTTCTTTTCTTCCTTCTAGCTTTTCCAGTTCTTCACTAGTCACTAATAGAATCTGCTGCAATTCGTCAACTGATTCATCCAAAGCCTGGATTTTGTCCCTCGTTTCCGAGATGTCTGCTTCCTTTGCTTGTATCGAGGCGGATGAAGCGATTTCTTTATCTTTTGCCTCTTCAACACTGCGAGACAAAGCAGTCCAGTCCTCGTTAAGTTTTTCAATATCATAGGCCGTTAGCGAAATTTCCACGTTTTCGAGCTCTGCTTTTTTATCCAAATAATCTTTGGCGATAGAGGCTTGTACCTTCAGAGGCTCGACCTGTCCTTCCAGTTCGTGTATGATGTCTTCCACGCGATTTAAGTTATCCTGGGTCTCTAAAAGCTTTGCTTCTGCTTTTTTCTTTCTTGATTTATATTTTAATACGCCGGCAGCTTCTTCAAAAATGCTTCGCCGTTCTTCTGCCTTACTGCTAAGTATTTCTTCAACCTTACCCTGGCTGATAATCGAAAAGGCTTCCTTCCCTAGTCCCGAATCCATAAATAAGTCTATAATGTCTTTTAAACGGCACGCTTGCTTGTTGATCAAAAATTCGCTTTCACCCGATCGGAAAACCCGTCTCGTTACACTGACCTCATGGTAGTCAATCGGCAAAAAGCGATCTTCATTCTCAAGCGTTAATGTAACTTCCGCAAGGTTCATCCTTTTCCTGGAATCGCTCCCGGCAAAAATCACGTCCTCCATTTTACCGCCTCGAAGCGATTTGGCAGACTGCTCACCGAGCACCCAGCGGATCGCGTCAGTAATATTGCTCTTTCCGCTTCCGTTTGGGCCGACAACAGCTGTCACGCCCTTGACAAAGTCAACAGATATTTTTTCTGCAAATGATTTAAACCCAATGATGTCTAATCGTTTGAGGAACATGTTGATCCTCCTTATGTATTTAGCGTATTACAATTTTACCATATTCCAATGAAAATTAAGAGAAAACAAATTGAAATCCCCCTTATCCTGTTGGAGGGGGATTTATTGTTTTGTATGATGTTTTTGGAGCTTCTCTAAAGCTTCCTGGGCAGCGTGCTGTTCCGCTTCTTTTTTTGAACGCCCTCTTCCTACGCCAAGGATTTCTCCACGGAGTGAAACATTTGCTTCAAACTCCCGATTGTGGGCAGGACCTTTTTCCAGCATGATTTTATATTCCAATGCTCCTTTGCCATCTCTTTGAACAAATTCTTGAAGCTGGCTTTTAAAATCCATCACATGGGAAAAAGCACCGTCATTGATTTTAGGGATCACATATTTTTCAAGAAAAACTTCCACTGAAGGTAGTCCTTGATCAAGATATAATGCCCCGATAAAAGCTTCGAACACGTCTGCCAAAAGTGCAGGACGCTTTCTTCCACCTGTCATTTCTTCCCCTTTTCCCAAAAGTACAAGCTCGCCAAACGCAAGCTCATGAGCCAAGGAAACAAGGGATGGCTCGCACACGATTCCGGCACGAAGCTTTGTTAAATCTCCTTCACTCATCGCTGGATATTTAGTAAACAAAAATTTTGATATCGTCAGCTCTAGAACGGCATCTCCTAGAAATTCCAATCTTTCATTATCCTCGAAAGGTTTTTTCCGATGCTCATTCACATATGATGAATGGGTAAATGCTTGGTACAACAGTTTTTCATTCTGAAAATGAACGGAAATTCGCTCTTGAAACTGTTTAAATTGTTCTGTTTTTCTATTCATTACTTTTTTGCCTTTGTAAGGAAAATTTTTTGACATAGTTACCTCCATTCCGGCCCGTATATGATGCCTTTAATAAACGAACTGTAGAAATTTAACATGTAAAAAGGGATAAAGCCCCGCAGAAGGGCGGGACTTTTTCGGTAGAAACTATTGCTGGTTATTTATGTAGTTCACAGCATCGCCGACTGTTGCAATTTTTTCAGCATCTTCGTCAGAAATTTCCATATCGAACTCATCTTCAAGTTCCATAACAAGCTCAACCACATCCAGGGAATCAGCACCTAAATCCTCTTTAAAGGAAGCCTCAAGTGTGACATCTGCCTCGTCAACGCCAAGACGATCCACAATGATTTTTGTGACACGTTCTAATGCGTCTGCCATAACTATTCACCTCCCCTCAAGTATTATAGTAGATCGGTTAGTAAAAAACCAGAGCAATCAAACGTTTTTTATAGAAAGACCAATTTTCATGCAAAACCTCTTATACAGTATGCATCAACCGATCGAAGCGTTACACTCCGATGGGTAAATTACATGACCATTCCGCCGTCAATGTTGATCGTTTGTCCGGTAATATACGCTGATTTTTCTGAAGCTAAAAACGTGACCACTCCGCTAATGTCATCCGGCTCCCCAAATCGGGCAAGCGGGATAACCTTCAGCATCTCCTCTTGAACCTCGTCGGACAATTTATCTGTCATGTCAGTGGATATAAATCCAGGAGCGACAGCATTTACAGTTATATTCCGGGAAGCAAGCTCTTTTGCTGACGATTTCGTTAATCCGATAACCCCGGCTTTTGCTGCGACGTAGTTTGCCTGTCCTGGATTCCCGCTTACTCCGACAATGCTGGATACATTAATGATTCGTCCGCTTCGTTGCTTCATCATTTGCCGTGTAACAGCTTTTGTACAGTTAAAGACTCCCTTTAAATTGATGTTTATGACATCATCCCATTCATTTTCCTTCATTCTCATCAATAAATTGTCCTTAGTGATCCCTGCGTTATTCACCAAAATATCAATCGAACCAAATTTTCCAACGGTTTCTTTCACCATCTTTTGAACCTCTTCTTGGCTGGATACATCCGCTTTAAAAGCAAAAGCTTCTTGTCCGAGCGATTGAATTTGATTCACAACCTCGTTTGCTTTCTCTTCATTTCCTGCATAATTGACAACCACATTTGCTCCCTGCTCGGCAAGGCTTAAAGCGATTGCTTTGCCGATTCCTCTGGAAGCTCCGGTTACGAGAGCTACTTTGTTCTCAAGCATCTACGCTTCCTCCTTTAATGTTTTCACCGCAAGCTCTATCGACTCAGGGTCTGATACGGCAATTGTTTTCGCCCGGCGGTTAATTTTCTTCACAAGCCCTGAAAGCACCTTTCCAGGTCCGATTTCAATAAACGTATCAACATCGTGATCCAGCAGTCTTTGGATACTTTCTTCAAAGCGAACCGGAGAATAGAGCTGTTCAATTAATTTCTTTTTAATCTCTTCGCTTTCTTGCATCACGTCACTGGTAACATTAGATACAACTGGAATGTTTGCGTTGTTAATTGCGCAGTTGTCAAGCACCTCTCGCAATTTATCAGCAGCAGGCTTCATTAAATCGGAGTGAAACGGTCCGCTTACATCTAGTGGAATTACCCGTTTTGCCCCTTTTTCTTTTGCAAGCTCTGACGCAAGCTCTACGCCTTTTGCGGTTCCGGAGATAACAATCTGGCCCGGGCAGTTAATATTGGCTAGCTGAACTAAATTCCCTTCAGTCGTGATTTGTTCGGCCACTTCTTTTAACAAAGCTGTATCCATTCCTAAGACTGCAGCCATTGCCCCTTCACCTGCAGGCACCGCTTCGTTCATAAATTCTCCGCGCTTCTTTACTGTATAGACTGCTTCTTCAAATGAAATAGCGCCGGTAGCCACTAAAGCTGTATATTCACCTAAGCTGTGGCCTGCCGTAAAATCCGCTTTAATTCCAAATGTTTCAAGTTTTTTAAGAATAGCAATGCTTGTCGTAAGCAGTGCAGGCTGCGCATTGTATGTAAGTGTTAATTCTTTGCTGTCTCCGTTAAAGATAAGGTCACTCAACTCGAAATTAAGCGTCTGATCCGCTATTTCAAAAATGCTTCGTGCGGATTCATCGCTTTCATATAAAGCTTTCCCCATGCCAATTTGCTGGGATCCTTGTCCGGGAAACAAAAAAGCGATTTTTCCCATACTATTCCCTCCAATTAATTATCTTTCTTGCTAATGCCTTCAGTAATAAAGGATGTTACGTTTTGGCTGACCATTTCTCTCGCCTGCCGGATCGCATGGTATACCGCATCTGAATTAGAAGACCCGTGAGCCTTGATGACCGGCGCTTTTAAACCAAAGAGTCCCGCTCCCCCATATTCAGAGTAATCCATTTTTTTTCTCATCTCTAATAGCTTTGGTTTTAGAACAGCGGCTGCCAGCTTTGCACTAACGCTTGATGTAAGAGAAGATTTTAGCATTTGAAACAATGAAAGAGCAGTGCCTTCCACTGTTTTCAAGGCGACATTCCCTGTAAATCCGTCAGTCACAATGACGTCAGCCACGCCTCCAAGCATATCTCTAGATTCAACGTTGCCTATGAAATGAAGATCGGACTCTTTTAAAAGCGTAAAGGCACCCTTCGTTAATTCGTTCCCTTTTTTATCCTCAGTTCCGACATTCAGAAGGCCGACCCGCGGCTTTTTGATCGTCATTACCCGTTCTGCATACACGGATCCCATCATTGCATATTGCAGGAGATGCTCAGGCTTCGCGTCTACGTTTGCCCCAACATCCAAAAGCAAAAATCCTTCTGCATTTATCGTTGGCAAAGTAGGAGCAAGAGCCGGGCGGTCGATTCCGTCAATTCGGCCAACGATAAACAAACCAGCTGTCATAAGCGCTCCCGTATTTCCTGCGGAGATGCATGCATCTGCCCGCTTCTCGGCTACTTCCTTCGCCATGAGGACCATAGAAGAATTCTTCTTTCTTCTCACCGCGCGCACCGGCTCATCCGTGGCTTCTATCACTTCATCTGCATGAAGAATCGTCAATCGTTCTGTGGAAGTTAATTTGCTTTCAATCGTTTGTTTATCGCCCACAAGTGTAATTTCAAGATCCTTAAATGCTTGAATCCCTTTCGTCACACCTTCGATGACTGCATCAGGAGCATTGTCTCCTCCCATTGCGTCTACTGCAATTCTCATTCGAATTTCCACCTTTTACGTTTGTTTTGAGCGATACATTTCAAAGGTGCCTGAAAATACAAGTTCTTCTGAAACGTAGCTGTTTACTGCGACTGCAGTCCACCCTTTTGGTTTATCCAAATTCATAACTTTTGCTTTCGCTACGACCCGTTCTCCCTGCTTAACCTGCCTGGAAAATCGGATGCTCGCTTTTGCAGTAAGGGCAAGCTCATCATCTATGACAGCAACTGCCAGCGAATTTGCTTGGGCAAATAAATGATGCCCCCTTGCGATTTGGTTGCGGCTGAACACGTGCTCATCTTTTATCTCTAAAATTGATATCGCCTGCTCATCCAGATTTAAATCAACAATTTCACCGATCACTTCATCGATCGGCAGGGATTTCACCTCGTCCTGGAGCGTTTGTTCAGCAACTGATTTAATTCGTTCTCTAAGCTCAGGAATGGAAAGCTCCAATCGGTCTAATCTTATCGTCTGTATGCTGACTTCAAATTTCTCTGCAAGCTCTTCATCTGTTATGAATGGTGTCGACCGTATGGTTTGCTGAAGCAGTTCCTGGCGTTCTTTTTTATTTTTTCTCATCGTTTTTCACACCATCCGCGGAGAAATTAGTTCATATGATAATCAGTGTGGTTAACTAAGTGTGAAACCTAAGACGTCCGTTGTAATGAATTCAATCCAATACGTCATCACCTGTCACTGATTAAATTCTTCGTATTATGACTAGGTCCTAACAGTAGTATATAATCTCATAGATTAGAATGCAATGGAATCCCGGCAGATTCCTAATCGACCGCATGCTCTGCTTAAACTATGGAAAAAAGCATCATGTGCGGTCGGGAACACCATTTGTTCGCTATTGGACAAAATGCCTCTCACGAAGGAATCCTCTTTTATATAGTATGAAAATCAACTGAGCTTTTCACCTTTTAGCGCCCCGCTGTTCTCTAAATAAATCCTAAGTGCTGAATATTCTTGCTCCGTCCAAAAAGTGTTCGAGGATATGAGTTCGGCTGCATCTCGCCTTGCCGTTTCAAGGGCGCGGTAGTCATGAACCATATCGGCAACTTTGAAATCAGGAAGCCCGCTTTGTTTTCTGCCAAAAAAATCCCCCGGTCCGCGCAGCTCCAAATCTTTTTCGGACAGCTTAAAGCCATCTGTCGTTTCGGTCATTATTCTCATCCGTTCTTTGCCTGTTTCAGATTTGGGATCAGCCATTAAAATACAGAAGGACTGATTATCTCCCCTTCCTACCCGCCCTCTTAGCTGGTGCAGCTGGGATAATCCGAAGCGGTCGGCATCATAAATGACCATAATGGAGGCGTTTGGCACATTGACCCCTACCTCTATGACCGTCGTAGATACTAAGATGTGGCATTCATTTCCGCTGAAGCTTCTCATGATCTGTTCTTTTTCATCTGCAGGCAGCTTTCCATGCATAAGCCCTACCTTCCATCGGCCGTTAAGCGCATGAGTGAGCATACTATGAACGTCAAGTGCGTTCTGGACATCCAGTTTTTCAGACTCTTCGATTAAAGGGCAAACGACATAAGCTTGCCTCCCTTTGCGAAGCTCTTTTTCAACAAAAGCAATGATTCTTTCCAACATATCGTGCTTTACCCAGTATGTTTCAATTTTTTTTCGTCCGGCTGGAAGCTCATCAATGACAGAAACATCCATTTCACCGTAGACAGTAATCGCCAGCGTCCTCGGAATAGGTGTCGCCGTCATAAACAGTACGTCCGGATCCTTGCCTTTGCTTTTTAGTTTTTTTCTTTGCTCGACGCCAAATCGGTGCTGTTCATCCGTGATGACGAGGCCGAGCTGCTTGAATTCCACTTCTACTTGAATGACAGCGTGCGTACCGACGAGAATTTGAATCTCACCGCTTTTTAAACGTTCAAGCAGCTCTTTTCTCGCTTTGCCCTTTACAGAACTAGTCAACAGGCCGATCTGAATTTGATGTTGTTCAAACATGGCATGCAAGGAATCGGCATGCTGCTCAGCAAGGATTTCAGTCGGAACCATCATTGCACCCTGATACCCCGAAACACATGCACCGTATAATGCAATGGCAGCCACAGCTGTTTTGCCAGAGCCGACGTCTCCCTGCAACAGTCGATTCATCGTATGCGGTGATGCCATATCACCAATAATTTCGTTTAACGATTTCGATTGGGCTTCTGTAAGGGAATAAGGCAGTCTATTAATAAACGGATCTAGATCAGTTTTCCTAAGCTGATGCTGGATTCCTATTGAGCGTTCTCTTTGAATTTTTCGGAAAGCTTGCATTTTTAATTGGAAGAGAAGAAATTCTTCATAAATAAAACGGCGGCGCGCATGTTTCAAAGACTCTCGATCTTTCGGCGCGTGTATAATAGTAAGCGCATCCTTATAATCAGGCAGCTTGTATGTCGTCCTCAATCGGTTCGGCAATGGATCCTGTACATCATTAGCATATTGGTTCAATGCTTCCTGAATGTATCGTCTCATCATTTTCACGGTAACTCTTTCTTTTACCGAATAGATGGGCTCTATTGTGCCATCCGAATCGTATGTACCGATTTTCAGCTCGTTCATCGTGACAGCTTGCCTGTTTTTATCCCACTTCCCTGAAACCGATACTAATGCGTTAAGCTCCAGTTTTTTCTTCAAATAAGGCCGATTAAAACAGATCACCGTTATTAGGAAGTTTTCCGTCAGCAGCCTGAAGGTAAGGCGCGACCGTTTTTTTCCGTAATAGGTAAGAGAAGGCTCGCTGTGAACCTTCCCTTCAACTGTAACGTTTTCATCATGCTTTACTTCTTCAAGATTCCGAGCCTCATAATCTTCATAACGATAAGGAAAATAGTTCAAAAGATCGGAAACGGTATAGATTCCAAGCTCATTTAATACTTTTGCGGTTTCTTCCCCAATTCCTTTAATTACGGAGATAGGATCCTGCAGATTCTTTTTCACGGTTTCCATACTTCCCTTGCGAATAACTTTTTTTCCAGCCCTCTTCCGGTAAGAGTGGACGTATAACCATTTCGGCATGCCATTCGTAAAGCAGCCGGTACCTTCCGGACGAATTTATACATCGCATTGGCGGCCCCATCCCTAGGAATCCTGCTAATAAATCCGATGAAAGTAATGGCTGGCTGGGTTATATCAAAAACGTTTCTGTATTCCATCACTTGTCTTCCCCTCTCGTCAAGTGAGTGTGATCGCATAATTATATTCATAATATCAGACTAATCGGTCTCTGAAATAATGGCAAGCCGCGTGCCGCCAAAACTTCAATATCGGAGAAAATATAAATAGAAGAGCAAACCGCTCTTCTATTGTTTCAAAATTATTCGACCGCAATAATGTAGGAGTATAGCGGCTGATTTCCATGATGAATTTCAACTTCCATCTCCTCAAACCTGCTGTTTGCAAATGAAGCCAAATCTTCTGTTTCATTCTCCGCGACATCCTGCCCTACAATGATGGTGACAATTTCGTCGTCACCGTCAATCATTTTTTCCAATAGGCTCTTGGCCGCTTCTAAATGATTTTCTGCTGTCGCCACAATCTTCCCGTCCATAATACCCATGTAGTCATCTTTTTTAATTTGATGGCCATCTATCTGAGTATCTCTTACCGAATAGGTGACTTGACCGGCTTTCACATGATTGATAGCCTCGTTCATTCTATTTTCATTGTCAGCCGGTCCGGTGTCGGGATTGAATGCAAGCAAGGCAGACATTCCTTGAGGCACATTTTTTGTCGGAATAACGAAAACTTTCTCCTCCAGCACGCTGGCAGCCTGATTAGCAGCCATTACTATATTCGAATTATTCGGCAGAATATATACTGTTTTTGCGTTTGCCTGCTTAACAGCTTCGAGAATATCCTCAGTACTCGGGTTCATCGTTTGCCCGCCTTCAATGACAGAAGAAGCTCCCAAGCTTTTAAAGAGTTCGGTTATCCCATCTCCCATGGCAACTGTTACGATGCCATATTCGTTTTTTTCCTTCCTCGAAGTCCGTTCTGTTTGTTTGTTTAAGAGGCTTGTGTGTTGTTCTCTCATGTTTTCTATTTTAATATTGACCAAACTCCCGTATGTTTGCCCATAATTGAGTGCTTCCCCCGGGTGCTCTGCATGAATGTGAACCTTTGCCAGGCTTTCATCTGCAATGACAAGCAATGAATCACCAAATTGGCTTAAGTCTTCACGAAATTTTTCTTCGTTGAATGGCTCTTTTTCATCTTCCAATTTCACCATGAACTCAGTACAATAGCCAAACTCAATATCTTCAGTGTTCATATGGCTTTGCGCGCTTTTATGGTGCTCAGCCTTAACAAGATCTCCTAAGGAAGGAAGAGATGCGTCACTCTTTAAAAGCTTTTCTCCCTTTAAAGAAGCCAAAAATCCTTGGTAGACATACACCAGGCCTTGACCGCCGCTGTCCACAACCCCGACTTCCTTTAAGACCGGAAGCAGATCGGGGGTGCGTTTTAAAGAGCTTGAAGCTTCTGCCGCTACCGTCTCCATGATTTTAATAATATCCTTCTCGTTTTCCGCTTCTGAAATCGCTTTCTTGGCTGCATCTTTCGCTACAGTTAGTATTGTTCCTTCGACAGGCTTCATCACTGCTTTATAGGCTGTGTCGACTCCTGCTTGAAACGCTCTGGCAAATTGGACCGAATCAATCGTTTGCTCTTGTTCTATTGATTTACCAAACCCTCTAAATAGCTGAGAAAGAATGACTCCAGAATTTCCGCGCGCACCCATCAGCAATCCTTTGGACAGGTTTTTGGCTACTTGGCCGATATGATCGGAATCTGTCATTTCTACTTCTTTTGCACCTGAAGTCATTGATAAATTCATATTTGTGCCCGTATCGCCATCCGGCACTGGGAATACATTCAATGCATCCACAACATCGGCGTTTTGTGAAAGATTGTGCGCGCCGGATAAAATCATGTCCGCAAATGCTTTCCCATCAAGTCTTTCAATTGCCACTGAAAATTCCTCCTAACTACGGGTTCGTCACTCGTACTCCCTGTACATATATATTAACAGAGTCTGCCGCTAACCCTACTGTATGGTCTAACGTGTATTTAACTTTATTCTGTACATTATGTGCTACCTCAGATATTTTTGTCCCATAGCTGACAATGATGTACATATCGATATGTAGCCGGTCATTTTCTTGCCTTACGAGGACTCCTTTGCTAAAGTTTTCTTTACGAAGAATCTCTGTGAGTCCATCTTTAATTTGATTTTTAGAAGCCATTCCCACGATTCCGTAACAATCAATCGCGGCTCCTCCGGCAACCATTCCAATTACCTCATTCGAAATATCAATTTGTCCGTATTTTGTCTGTAATTCAATGGACACGTTGGTCCCTCCTTTTTAAGTTGGGCTGAGATACAACTATTCTACTATACGAACCATTGATTTAAAAGAAATGAACAGGAAAAGAAACAAATCGAAAGTCGTTTATACTTATACTACAAGAAAATTTTCATTTCAAGTTGTCAAGGAAAATTTCTTTAAAGCAAGTGTTGCAAGGCTTGCAAACGGTATAGCCCTGTGGTAAATTATTAACGTATCTAAAACCATCTATTCAACACAAGTTTTCGTTTAGATGTTTTTCGCAGTTAGGAGGGAAACAAATGGCACGCAAATGTGTGATTACAGGTAAAAAAACTCACGCTGGAAATTCTAGATCTCACGCAATGAATGCATCAAAACGTACGTGGGGAGCGAACCTTCAAAAAGTTCGTATTTTGGTTAACGGAAAGCCAAAAAAAGTGTATGTATCTGCTAGAGCTTTGAAATCCGGAAAAATTGAACGGGTATAACCGTTTATGATTTTTAAATGAGCAACAAAGAACGCCTTCTCATTCGAGAGGCGTTTTTCCTTGTCTTCAATATCTCATAGCTTTATTCTTTTCTAAAAGTGCCAAGCATCGCCCGAACGATTCCACCGATAAACTTAGGCAGCTTAATGGTATAAAATTTCATTTCCATTCCCTCCTCAGATGTAACGGCATCCCCTTGTATGCAAGCCTACAAATAAAATATTAGTCAGAACTCCTTACCATTATTAATATGCCATTAGTAAAGGAAAAAGTACCTATTGAAAAATTCAGCTCGTTACTAATACATAGTGTGGAACCAGGCTCAATATGCATGTTATCCAAAGAATATTTAAAGCCTTCAAGGGTTAATCCCCGTACTTTTTCGGAAAAAGGGAGAAATGAAATATATTTTTTTGCCGAGTCTTTTTCTACAGTGTAGCTGCCCGGGGAAAACATTTGGATCCGATTTTGTTTATCGATGAGCACCATCTGAGTTTTGGTATTTATACTTTTACATAATAGCTGAATATTTACTAACGCATGATCCATCCGCCCGCCGGTAATTCCAAACAACAGCAGCTCCTTTGGCGATTGGCTTAAAGCCCAGTCGACAGCAATTTCAAGATCAGTTTGGTCTTTCTCTCTTTGGTAAATATGAATATGACTTGCTTTTCTTTCGATGATATCCTTTTCAACAAGTGTAATACTGTCAAAATCGCCAAAGGCTTCTTGCGGCATGATCCCGCTATTTACTAAATAAACTGTTCCTTTGTCTACACCCGCCCATTGAGTGCCTTTTTCATCGTATTCTCTTAAATCCGGGAGCAGATTTTCTGGACCACCGGCAACAATGCAAACTCTCTGCACAACGATTTCCGCCTTTTAGTTTACATAATTTTATTATTTATAACTAAGCATTCAACGATTTCTTAATTGTCTCAATCGCTTTTTTACGATCATTTTGATTAAAAACTGCTGAACCGGCTACTAAAAGGTTCGCTCCAGCATCTACGCATGACTTGGCAGTTTCAACGTTTACTCCACCATCTACTTCAATTAACAAATCCTTTTTTCCTATTTTCTCAGCAAGGTGAGCGACCTCGGAAATTTTTGATAATACATCCGGAATAAACGACTGTCCTCCGAAACCGGGATTTACTGTCATTAATAGCACCAAATCAACCTCGGCAATCACGTGTTGGATGCTTTGGACTGGCGTGTGCGGGTTAATTACAACGCCCGGCTTTACCCCATTGTCTTTAATAAGCTGGATTGTTCTGTGAAGGTGAGGGCAAGCCTCTACATGAACGGACAAAATATCAGCACCCGCTTTCGAAAATGCTGGGATGTACTGATCTGGATTCTCGATCATCAAATGAACATCTAACGGAAGCTGTGTGACAGGTCGGATTGCCTCAACAATTAATGGGCCGATTGTAATGTTTGGAACAAAATGCCCGTCCATTACATCGACATGAATATAATCCGCCCCTCCTTTTTCTACATCAATAATTTCATCAGCCAATTTTGCAAAATTCGCGGATAGGATGGAAGGTGCTATTTTTGTCATTTTTTAATACCTCGGCTTTCTATCTTTTATTTCTGAGAAAAACTCCACATAATGATTGTATCGATAAGAAGGAATTTCATGCGCTTCGACAGATTCTTTTACAGCACAACCCGGCTCTTTTATATGCATGCATCCTCTGAACTTGCAGCCGGCTCCAATGTCATGAATGTCTAAAAATGCAGATTCAAGTTCTTCTAGCGTCAGATCTGTAAATTCCAATGAGCTAAACCCAGGAGTGTCAGCGACAAGTCCGCCGCCAATGCTTAATAACTCCACGTGCCGCGTCGTATGCTTTCCCCTTCCAAGATGAGAAGATATGTCATCTGTTTTCAATTGCAGCTTCGGGCTAATCGCATTTAACAGCGAAGACTTGCCAACACCCGACTGTCCTGCAAAAACAGTAATTTTATTGTCGAAATCCCTTCTAACATCAAGTATACCTGTATCGTCTTTGGTCGAAGTTAAATAAACGGAATAGCCAATATTTCGATACTCCTCAGCGATGTTATTCAGTTGTTGTTTCAATGGTTCTTCGGCTAAATCCATCTTTGTTATGCAGACAATTGGGATAATGCCGTTTGACTCAACCAGCACTAAAAAACGGTCCAAGAGTGCCGTACTAAATGTTGGTTTCGCAGCTGAACATACAAGCACCGCCTGATCGACGTTGCTGATTGGCGGACGGATTAGTTCGTTATCACGTTTTTTAATTTCAAGCAAATAACCCTCTTTATCGTTATCCGCTTGATAGACAACATGATCCCCCACCAAAGGGGTTATTTTGTTTTTTCTGAAATTACCTCTTCCCCTGCATTGAACGATCTGAGGGTTGCTGCTTTCTGATTTGTCATCCAGTACATAATAAAAACCGCTTAGCGCTTTAATAATTTTGCCCTCCGGCATACCCTTCCTCCTTGTTTTTTCCAGGTTGGTTCGTCTAACAATCTACGGTTTGAAATTCATTTTTTACTCAGGATATTCGATTGTTTTCGAACTGACGAGTCGATTGTTAATTGTCACTTGATAATACCCTTTTTGGTCAGGTGCGATTTTAAATTCGATAGATCTTTTGGCCGGCTCCGTAATTGTGAACGTTTCATATGGATCGGATATGCTATGCTCGGCATCGTCAATCGATATCTGTACACTCAATTCCTCACCGGGTGTAGCCGGCTCATAAGGTATGTCTACTTCCTCAGTGACTGTTTTGATCGGTTTTTCCTCTGGTCCAAGGGAAAATGTCAATTCAATTTCGTCTCCCGGCTTCACAGATTCCCCTGCGGCCGGCTTTTGCTCAATGACCTGTCCTTCTGCAATATCCTCTGAATGGGCTTCCTTCTCAGCCATTTTTAAACCGTTATCATCTAAATATGCAGCTGCCGCCTGTTTGGAATAGGTTTGCAAATCCCGCAATTCAATCTCTTCAGGTCCCTTGCTGACTGTTAAGACAATTTCGTCATCTTCAGGAACGACATTGCTGTCAGCAGACGGAGCCTGGTCGATGATCGTACCGACTTCACTATCATCATTGACTTCTTCTGTCCGGATACGCTGAAACCCTTTGCGTGTCAAAGTTTCTTTTGCACGATCTATATTTTCCCCGATTAGGTTGTCTAATTGTACAGTTTCTTTCCCTGTGCTTTCATAAAGCTGGATCTGGCTGCCTTCCTTGACAACGGTGCCTGTTTGCGGGTTCGTCCGTACGATCTTGCCGGCTTCAATCGTTTCATCTTTAATTTTAAACGAATCTCCCGCGACTACGAGTCCTTTATCCTTAAGGATATTATTTGCTTCATCTACTTCTAGTCCGGAAACATCCGGCACCTCCACATCCGGAGGGAAAAATATAGAAGGATATACGAAGACAGCGAGTACACCTGATGCAATCAGCATGAGAAAAATTGTCAGCAAAACAATCGGCCATTTTTTCTTCTTTTTCTTAGGTTTCTTCTGATCCTCTTTCTGATTGGCTCCTTCGCCTTCCGTTGAATGCTGCGCTTGATTTTTTTGTCCATGGACTAGAGTTTCTTCTGAATGAACGTGCGAATCTTTAATAACAGGAATTGCTTTTGTCATTTCATCATCTGCCGGGATCGTAAACCGATTTTCGTTTAACCGCTCCGGGTCAAATGCCGACCGTAAGTCCTGTTCCATTTCTTCTGCAGAATTATATCGGTGAAAAGGATCCTTCGCCATCGCTTTTAATATGATGTTTTCCAGACTTTGCGGGACTAAAGGGTTCCACCTTTTTGCTGATGGCGTATCGGATTGCAAATGTTTTAACGCTATGCTGACGGCTGATTCACCTTCAAACGGCATCCTTCCTGTCACAAGCTCAAATAAAACAATTCCGAGCGCATAGATATCCGATTTTTTTGTAGCTAGTCCGCCTCTTGCCTGTTCCGGCGACAAATAATGGACAGATCCGAGAACCGCATTGGTATGGGTGATAGTACTCGAGCTGAGAGCCATTGCAATTCCAAAATCGGTTACTTTTACTTCACCGAAATGATTAATTAATATGTTATGGGGTTTGATGTCTCTGTGTACGATATGGTTTTGATGCGCATGCTCCATTGCAGAAACAATCTGTTCCATAATCTGGGCTGCTTCTTGCGGATGAAGCGGTCCATTTACTTTTATGTATTCCTTTAAGGTCATGCCTTCAACATATTCCATAACAATGTAGTAAATGTCGCCCTCTTCACCTACATCATAAATGCTTACGATATTCGGATGGTCGAGACTTGTTGCAGATTGGGCTTCCCTTCGAAACCGACGGATAAAATCATTATCATTCACAAAATCAAACCGGAGAACTTTTATCGCTACCTCACGATCAAGTATCATGTCCTCGGCCAAATAAACATTCGCCATTCCGCCCCCGCCAATAACGCGAAGAACTTGGTAACGTCCGCTGATTCGCTTTCCGATTAACACGATGCTTCACCTTCTTGGGAAGGAAGTTCCAGTATGGCCACCGTAATATTATCTTCTCCTCCATTTTGATTTGCGATATCTATTAACACCGAAGCTTTTTCTTCAAGGGAAATCTCATTTTTAAGAATTTCAGCTATCTCGTTTTCATCGACTTTATCTGTTAATCCGTCCGAGCATAATAAAAGCAGCTCATTATTTTCAAATTCAATCGTACGAACATCAATTTCAACAGATTGATCGGTGCCAAGCGCTTTCGTAATGACATTTTTTCTCGGATGGTTCTCAGCATCTTCTTTAGACAGACTGCCAGTACGCACGAGCTCATTCACGAGAGAATGGTCCTCGGTAACCTGGCGCAAGCTTCCTTCGCGCAAAAGATAGCATCTGCTGTCGCCGATATGAGCAATTGTAACGAAGCTTCCGGTAAACAGCGCACAAACTATCGTTGTACCCATCCCTTGACATTCAGGATGGATGGCTGCGTAATCGTAAATGACTTGATTGACTGTCTTGATTTTTTCAGAAAGCCAAGCCTCTGCATCAGCCGGGGTTTTTGGTCTCAGTTCTTCTTGTACCCAAAAATCTTTTAAAGTGGACACAGCCATCCTGCTTGCAACTTCACCGGCGAGATGTCCTCCCATGCCATCCGAAACCACAGCTAACAAATTGTCTTTTTGGCCATTGAAAATACCGCCATCATCTTCGTTATGGGGACGGACTCTCCCTTTATCCGTTAGAAAAACTGTATTCAATATGATTTTCACCTCATTTCTTCTTGGCGTATCTCACTCACTTGTACAAGTGCAGCCACTCGGCCGCAGCCTTGCTTTCTCGTCCACTGTCCCATTTGTTACACCTTCCTTTTCATGCTGCAAATAAAAAATCCGTCCGTACCAAAATAGTGGGGGAGAAGCTGAATACGTCCATCATTGCAATAGTTTTCAACTTTTTTGGGAAGCCTGTCCTTCAGCGCACAATCCACTTCAAATTCCGGATGTTCCTTTAAGAAAGCATGAATTACTTGTTCGTTCTCCGTTGGGTCCATTGTACACGTACTGTAAACAAGTGTACCACCTTTTTTTAATGTTCCCGAAACGCTATTTAGTATAGAAGCTTGAATCTCGGCAAGACGTTCATTGTCATCTGGCGTTTTGCTGTATTTCACGTCCGGTTTTCTCCGGATAACACCAAACCCGGAACACGGAGCATCAACCAAAATTTTATCAAAGCTCTCCTTTGCCAGTGACATTGCAGCCTCCCTTGCATCCATTTGGCGAGTTTCCACGATATCTAGAGCAAGCCTTTCGGCAGCTTGGTTGATCAATTTCATCTTATGTTTATGGAGGTCCAAAGAGAGAATGTGTCCGGTGTTATTCATCATTTCAGCCATATGGGTTGATTTCCCACCTGGAGCAGCACAGGCATCCAGCACGGTTTCTCCCGCCTCTACACCAAGAGCTCTTGCAACTAACATCGAGCTTTCATCTTGAATCGTCACATAACCTTCTTTAAAAAATCTGCTGTTAGCAATCGTTCCTTTTTCCAGCTTAATCGCATTGGGCGACAAGTCTCCTTCAGCAACCTGATACCCTTCCTCATGTAATTCTTGCATAAGAGTCTCTTTATCTGTTTTCAGCTGATTCACACGAAGCGTCTGTTTTGGCGGCACTAAATGAATATGGCAAATTTTTTCCGTCTGCTCATATCCATACGAATTCACCCACTTTTGAACGAGCCATTCAGGGTGGCTCGTTTTTATCGCAAGTCGTTTCACCTGATCCTTTATATCATCAAAAGAGGGAACTCCTTCTCGTTGAATGGAACGAAGCACACCGTTTACGAAGGATGCCGTCCCTTTATGGCCTCTGTTCTTTGCAATTTCAACCGCTTCATAGAATACGGCCCGATCAGGAATTTTTTCTAAATACACCATTTGGTATAAAGAAAGTCTCAATAAATTACGAACCCATTGATCCACTTTTTTTGGTTTCTTTACAAATGGAGCGAGCATAAAATCAAGTGCGAGTTGATTTTGCAACGTTCCGTAAACCAATTCTGTCAGCAGGGCGCGGTCCGTGTTTATCATCTCCTTCTGTTTAATTACGGATTGAAGGAGAAGGTTGCTGTACGCCTGATTCTGTTCAAGCTTTAGTAATGCATCTAACGCAACATCTCTTACATTCATTTTTTTCATTTTGCTTTCATCCCTAGTTTCATTCCAATATGTAAATCAGCGCCTCGCAAAAATTCTTCTCCCGTCATCCTTCTTTTTCCAGACGGTTGAAGTTCGGTAATTTTTAACGCGATATCGTTTCCGGTAGAGACGACAAACCCGTCAAAATCTACTCCGATTATTGTTCCGGGTTCTCTCTTATTTTCATTTTTTAGCTTTTCAGCCCTCCATACCTTCAACACATTGCCATTAAAGATTGTATATGCGACAGGCCATGGATTCAGGCCTCTGATTTGGTTATATAAGTCATCTCCATTTTTTGACCAATCAATAACCTCTTGCTCTCTTTTAATATTCGGAGCATAGGTCGCTTTCGTATCGTCTTGCTGTTCAGGCTTGATTTTTCCTTCGATTAAATCCGGGATCGTTTTAGATAAAAGTTGCGAACCTGATACGCTCAGCTTATCATGGAGTGTTCCGACCGTATCTTGTTCTTCGATGACAACCTCTGCTTTAGTGAGAATATCGCCGGCATCTAATTTTTCTGCCATGTACATAATTGTGATCCCGGTCTTTTTCTTGCCCTCCAGAATCGCATAATGAATGGGAGCACCTCCGCGAAGCTCCGGCAAAAGAGAAGCGTGAACATTAATACAGCCGAGTCGCGGGGCATCAAGAAGCTGTTTAGGAAGAATTTGTCCGAATGCTGCAGTAACGATTAAATCAGGCTGTAAATCAATAATTTTTTTCAGCTCATTTTCATCTCTAACTCTTTCAGGCTGCAAAACCGGAATATCGTGCAGGAGAGCCTCTTCTTTAACAGGAGGCGGTGTCAACTCTTTTTTCCTTCCTTTTGGTCGATCGGGCTGGGTCACTACAGCCACAACCTCATAGCCGTCATGAAGAAGCGTTTTTAAAATCGGCACCGAAAAACCCGGTGTGCCCATGAAAACGATTCGTATCATTTTATCATCCTTCCATTTCTTCTAATTCGTGTGCTTCGTAGTATCGATTCACTTTGGAAGTAAATAATACGCCTTCCAAATGGTCAATTTCATGCTGTATCGCTCTGGACAAAAATCCGCTCGCTTCAATTTCAAACGGTTTTCCATGCCGGTTCAATGCCTGTACCTTTACATAATCAGGTCTTGTCACTTCACCGTACAGCCCAGGAAAGCTGAGGCAGCCTTCAGGACCCGTTTGCTCTCCTTTTGCTTCTATGATTACTGGATTCACCAGCTCGATTTTTCCTGATTCTTCGCCAATGTCGACTACCGCAATTTTTTTGGATAATCCGATTTGCGGTGCTGCGAGACCTACCCCGTCATTTTCGACCATTGTCTCATACATATCAGATAGAAGCTTTTTTAATTTATTGTCAAACACAGTCACCTGCTCTGCTGCTTGACTAAGCACAGCCGCAGGGTGAAAAACTATCGCTTTTATTGCCAAATGAATACCTCCGAACTCATTTTCTTACATCATCATATATGGATTCATGTCTATTGTAATGAACAAATCGTCATTTTCGGTGTTCGAATGCCCCAAAACTTGCTCTAGCAATGGGATCAGCTTCGTTTCATGCTTGTATTTTATCATGCATTGATACCGATATCTATCTTTGATCCGGGCAATTGGCGAGGCAGAAGGGCCAAGAATAACAGTGTCCTTGTCAGTATTCCCTTTTAAAAATCCTGCGATTTTCTCCGCCGCTAATGCAGCTTTCATGACTTCTTTATGTGAGATATTAACCATTGCCAAATAATAATAGGGCGGATAGGATTGATGCCTCCTATTTTGCATTTCCTGCATAAAAAAAGTATGGTAGTCATGATCTTTCGTTAATTGAATGCTGTAATGCGATGGCTCATAGGATTGAATGATGACTTGACCCATCTTTTCGTGCCTGCCAGCCCTTCCGCTTACTTGCGTTAAAAGCTGAAAGGTTTTTTCTGCTGACCTAAAGTCCGGAATATGAAGCATCGTATCGGCGCTTAGCACTCCGACAAGGGTAACATTTTTGAAATCCAGCCCTTTAGCGATCATCTGCGTTCCCAATAAAATATCCGCTCCGCCGTTTCCGAAGGACGTGAGGAGCTTTTCATGGGCACCTTTTCTTGAGGTCGTATCAACATCCATACGGATTACTCGGGCTTCTGGCAACACTTTCGTCAATTCCTCTTCTACCCTTTGAGTGCCTGTCCCAAAATAGCGAATATGCTCGCTTGCACATTCCGGGCATTGATTCGGTATACCTTCTTCGTGCCCGCAATAATGACATTTTAAGCTGCTGCTATGCCGATGATAAGTTAGAGATATTTCACAATGAGGGCATTTGACGACATGGCCGCAATCTCTGCACATAATAAAGGCGGAATAGCCGCGTTTGTTCAAGAACAATACTGCTTGTTCTTTCTTTGCCAAAGTCTGCTGGAGTTTTTCCATAAGATTCACAGAAAACATCGAACGGTTTCCTTTTCTCATTTCTTCTCTCATGTCTACCACTGTTATTTCGGGCATAGTTTGGCGGTTCACTCGATTCGGAAGCGACAAAAGCTTGTAGACACCTTTTTTTGCTCTGGCAAACGATTCCAGGGACGGTGTTGCGCTCCCAAGAACGATAGGGCATTTATGATAGTCGCCCCTTTGAATTGCCACATGTCTTGCATGATACCTCGGAGTTTCCTCTTGTTTGTATGAAGCTTCATGCTCCTCATCAATGATGACCATGCCAAGATTTTCAAACGGGGCAAAAACAGCCGACCTCGCTCCCACGACTAGCCGTACTTCTTTCCTTTGAATTTTCCGCCACTCATCGTATTTCTCTCCAGCAGACAGCCCGCTGTGCATGACAGCAACAAGGCTTCCAAATCTGCTTTTGAACCGCTCAACCATTTGCGGTGTCAGCGATATTTCAGGGACGAGCACGATTGCTTCTTTTCCTTTATTCAAGACCTGTTCTATGATCTGCAAATAAACCTCCGTTTTGCCGCTGCCAGTCACACCATGAAGTAAAAAAACATCGTGCGCCTGCATTTCAACCGATTTTTTTATCGCTTGGTAGGCGGACTCCTGATCAGATGTTAAAGGAAGTGAAAACTCTTTTTTATAAGCTTTGTCTTCAAAAGGATCTCTGTAAACCTCCTGCTTTGTCTCTTTTAAAAATCCTTTATCAATTAATGTTCGTAATACAGCAGAGGAGCTTCCCGTCATTTTATTAAGCTCGGCCGCAGGTATCGCGGTTTGATCCTCTGCTTCAATAAAAAACGTCAAAACTTCTTTTTGCCTTTTTGCATTGGCAGAAAGGTTCTGCAGAGCATCTTTAAGCTTCTCTTTAGGCATCATAGGTTCAATGAAGCTTATTTTTTTCTCTGATGTCTTTTGGGCAACTTTATACACAATCTCCAAGTTACCGTGTTGGACCTGCTTTTGAATTTCCTTAAGCAGCTTACTATCTGTAATATCTTTTACGTTTACTGATTGTTGATCGGCAAATAACGTTTTGATTGATTCAGGAAGGGAATCACTTGATCGTACACGAAGTTCTTTATCGTATTTAGCTTTAAGTGCCGATGGTAGCATGGCTTGAAGGGTGCGGATTTGCAATGAGAGGGTCCGCTTGCTGAGCCATTCGGAAAGGCTCAGCAATTCGTTTGTAAGTGCTGGTGTTAAATCAAGCAACCCTTCAATATCTTTTATCAAGTTCGCCTGCAAGTCTGTCTCATTTTTAAGACCAATGACAAATCCTTGAATTTTCCTGGGCCCGAACGGAACAACGACCCTCATCCCCCTTTTGATAATCCCGATCCATCTTTCCGGTATTCGATAATCAAAAGGTTTGTCGATATTTTTTGATGTCACATCAACAATCACTTCTGCATAGCTCATTGCGTATCCCCGGATTCAGTTAATAGATGAATGATTTTATCTATAATTTCTTTTGCTACTTGCTGCTTCGTTAGCATAGGATATGTTTTTTTGCCGCCATCTTTGCCGTATAAGGTTACAATATTCGTATCTGATCCGAATCCGGCGCCTGCTTGGCTGATATCGTTGGCAACAATCAGATCAAGATTTTTCGATTCTAATTTTTTACTTGCATATTCTTCTATATCTTTTGTCTCGGCTGCAAAACCAACAAGAATTTGCCCCGTCTTTTGCTTTCCGAGTTCTTTTAAAATGTCCACGGTCCGTTCAAACTCGATTGAAAGAGTGTTATCCGTTTTTTTCATTTTATGATCATAAGGATACTTTGGCCTATAGTCAGCGACTGCCGCTGTTTTAATCACAACATCCGCATGGGGAAAATGGGCCATAACAGCTTGATGCATTTCTTCAGCCGTTTCAATGTTTATGACCTCACAGCCGGAAGGAGGAGAAATCTTGGTCGGCCCTGTTACCAGGGTTACATGTGCACCACGGCTTACTGCTTCTTCTGCAATGGCATAGCCCATCTTTCCAGTGGAATGATTGGTAAAAAACCTGACTGGATCAATCGCCTCCCTCGTTGGCCCTGCCGTAACGAGTACTTGTTTCCCTTTTAGCGGGCCATTTGCTTGCGAAAAGTAAGATGAGATTAATCCTGCTATTTTTTCTGGCTCCTCCAGACGGCCTTTACCTACATAACCGCAAGCGAGATAGCCTTCTCCAGGCTCAATAAAACGACACCCATCTTGATAGAGCGTCATTATATTCCGTTTAACCGCCGGATGGTCATACATATGGACATTCATTGCAGGAGCAATCCAAACAGGAGCCGTAGTTGCAAGCAGCGTAGTTGTCAGCATGTCATCAGCAATTCCTCCCGCAAGCTTTCCGATCACATTGGCTGTAGCGGGTGCTACGATAACTAAATCAGCCCAATCTGCCGCATCAATGTGTGAAATGACCTCCGGATTCTTCTCTTTAAATGTATCTGTATATACTTCGTTTCTCGATAACGCCTGAAATGTAAGCGGCGAAACGAATTTGGTTGCCGATTCAGTCATGATCACCCTTACCGATGCCCCTTGCTGAACAAGCTTGCTCGTCAAAGCAGCCGCTTTATATACTGCGATTCCCCCGCTTACTCCTAATAGAATATTGCGATTTTTAAGCATCATTTTTTCCCTCCCGCGCTCGTTTGAAAAAAATAACAACCTATTAAATAGGTTGTTATTTCACATTTATCTCACATTAACATGCAGTAAGATCCCCGCCTCAATGTTCTCAAGATTCGATGGAAAGGGGGATTAACTGCCCGTAACAGCTAAGGTTGGCTTTATCTAACACTCAGTGAGGGATGAAAGAAACCTCAGCTGATTGAAGATTCACTTTATTCTTGGTTGTCTGTCTCAAATGATAGCAGTCCCGCATCAATTTCCTCAAGTGCTTTGCCTACAAACTTATGAGATTTTGGCCGTTCGATTTGCTGATCACGATGAATTTGCATTTCTCGGGCACGTCTGGCTGCCACAGTGACCAAAGTATATTTTGAATCTAATTTTTTCATTAATGAATCGATTGACGGATCTAACATAAATTACTCTACCTCCAGCATCTTCTTGTATCTAGGCGCTACTCGTTCACGTTTCAAATGTTCGGCCAACACAATGGCTTTAATACGTTCACACGCTCGCTCCACGTTATCGTTTTCCACGACGTAATCGTAAGCGTCCATCATTTCAATCTCAATTTTAGCCGTTTTCATCCGGTTTTCAATTAACGCGTTCGTTTCTGTCCCTCTTGTTACAATACGGTTTTTAAGCTCCGAAAGACTAGGCGGCGCAAGAAAAATAAACAGCCCTTCAGGAAATGCATTTCTGACCTGCAATGCTCCTTGAACCTCGATTTCCAGAAATACATCCTTCCCATTTTGCAGGGTTTGCTCAACATAGTCAACAGGCGTACCGTAATAATTTCCTACGTATTCTGCCCATTCTAAAAGCTTATTTTGTGCAATCATTTCTTCAAACTCTTCCCGAGTTTTGAAAAAATAATCAAATCCGTTTCGCTCACCCTGCCTCGGTTTTCTAGTTGTGACTGAAATCGAATATTCAAAATCCGTATCTTCTTGTGAAAATAGTGCTTGTCTTACCGTCCCTTTTCCTACTCCGGAAGGTCCGGAAAGAACAATTAATAGTCCTCTTTCTACCATAGCGGCTGTTTACCCCTGCCCTTCATACATAATATCTTCTTTAACTGAAACTCGCTGTGCCACTGTTTCGGGCTGGACGGCAGACAAAATGACATGGTCACTGTCCATAATAACAACCGCTCTGGTTCTTCTGCCATATGTAGCATCAATCAGCCTTCCGCTGTCTCTTGCATCCTGAATCATGCGTTTAATAGGTGCAGACTCAGGGCTGACAATGGAGATGAGCCGGTTGGCGGATATAATATTTCCAAATCCGATATTGATCAGTTTTATCGTCATCCTCTGTTCCCCCTGTGGAAGACAGCTCTAGTGTAGCCCGATTCGACTGTCTGTAAACAATACACGCAATTTCTATTCTATATTTTGCACTTGTTCTTTAATTTTTTCAATCCTGCTTTTCATTTCAACCACAAGGTTTGTGATTTTATGATCATTTGCTTTCGACCCTATCGTATTAGCTTCGCGATTGAGTTCTTGCACGAGAAAGTCGAGCTTTCTTCCAACAGTTCCCCCTCGGTGAAAAATATCTCTCATTTGCTGAAAATGGCTTTTTAGCCGAGTGAGTTCTTCTGTAATATCTGCCCGTTCTGCAAATAAAGCCACTTCGGCAATAAGCCTGCTTTCATCCATTTCGACAGGGGTCCATTCCTTGATTCTTGACAACAGACGTTCTCTGTATAGGGTCGCGATTCGTTTTGCATGTTCTTCTATTTGGTCAGCAAGCAGGCTGAGCTCTTCAAGCTGCGTGAGACAATCCTCTTTCAGGCGCAGCCCTTCATTTGCTCTCATTTCTTTCAGCTCTGCTGCGGCTTTATCTATACAATCAAGGATCAGCTTTTCAAACGAAGGCTGAATATTGGCACTTTCATCCACATTTGCCACGTGCTCCAATTGAAGCAAATCAGTTAACTTCACTTCATCAGGAAGGGAAAATTTTTGTTTGATATGTTTTGCGGCTTGGACATATTCCTCTAAAAGAGACCAGTCAATTGTAAGTCGTTTCTCAACAATTTCATCACCTTCAACGGTGGCAAAAAGCTCGATCCGCCCCCTGTCGACTTGCTTGTAAATTCTTTCTTTCATCGCTTCCTCTAAGTAAAGAAGCGGCCTAGGAATACGCGCTTGAATTTCACAAAATCTGTGGTTGACGGATTTCAGCTCCACTGTTACTGATAAATTGCCGCTTGCCATTGTATGGTGTCCAAATCCAGTCATACTCGTTATCATTTTTTACACACCCATTATTAATCATTGAATTGATCTTATTTAACCCATATTACCGGGCAGTAAGACCCCCAGCTCGCGGGATTAAGTGAATCGAAGAAGTCTAGTGGGGAAGCAACACCCCATAAAAGAAGTTGCTCATCTAACAATCAGGCGCAGGGGATACAATGTACGAAGTCTAATAGTTCAGGCATCCTGCACATTATAAGTGTAGAACCCCCCAAAAGACTGAAGGCTCGCTTTATCATTGAAAAAAGGGTCATAGATTATTCTATCACCCTCAAAATTATACCATACCTAATTAATTTTTTCTTGTCAAAAGTGAGCCCGCCAGCAAAAAAGTTGGAATTGCAGACAATCCAATGACCAGCAGCCAGTCAACCGCTGCAATGTCCATCGTATGGAAAACAGGCTGGAGCGGCTTGTAATAGATGACGACGAGCATTAGCAGCAATGAAGAAAGGACTGCGCCGATCAAATAAAGATTTCCAAACGGATTGCGGTGAAAAATAGACCTTTCGCTTCTGCAGTCAAATACGTGAATCAGCTGTGCCAAAACGAGAGTGGCAAACGCGATAGTTTGTGCATATTGAAGATTGTCGGGATTCCGGTAATAAATGATCATAAACGCCGCAAGTGTTACCGCTCCAATAAGAAATCCTCTAGAAACCACCTTCCATCCCAGGCCTCTTGCAAAAATCCCTTCTTTCGTATGCCGTGGCTTTCTATTCATTACATCGCTTTCGGGCTGGTCCATGCCAAGCGCCATCGCCGGCAGACCGTCCGTTACTAAATTGACCCAGAGAATTTGAATCGGGACAAGCGGCAGTGGCAAAGCAAGCAGCATGGCGAAAAGCATAACAAGAATTTCTCCAACATTCGATGCGAGCAAGTACCTGACAAATTTGCGGATGTTTTCATAAATGTTTCTTCCTTCTTTAATTGCAGATTTTATCGTTGCAAAATTGTCATCTACTAAAATTAACGAAGACGATTCTTTCGCCACATCGGTTCCTGTAATCCCCATAGATATTCCGATATCAGCCTGTTTAATAGCCGGCGCATCGTTCACGCCATCTCCTGTCATCGCGACGATGTGTCCTTTTTCTTGAAAGGCCTTGACGATTTTCAGCTTATGCTCAGGTGTTACTCGTGCAAATACATACGTATCTTCCACGGTTTCCGCCAGCTCCTCTACCGACAGCTTATTAAGTGCTTGGCCCTCAATCACTTTCCCTTTGTTCGGAAGGAGATTTAATTTTTTTGCGATTGCTTTTGCGGTAATGACATGATCGCCAGTGATCATCACCGTTTTAATCCCTGCTTCACGACATTCTTTGATCGCCTGCTTGACCTCCGGACGCGGAGGATCCATCATTCCTTGAATTCCAAAGAAAGTAAGTCCCGATTCCGCCTGCTCTACAGATGGAATCTCGCTTCCAGTCAATGGTTTATAGGCAATAGCTATGGTTCGTAACGCACGGGAAGCCAGATCTGCAATGGAGGTATTTGCTTCTTCATATCTAGTCTTGCTCATCGCTTCATTTTTATTGTTTGCAAGTATACAAGTGGACTTTTTCAAAAGAACATCCGGAGCGCCTTTTGTTATTACAAATCTTTTATTCTGCAAATCTTCAACGATGACTGTCATCATTTTTCTTGCCGAATCAAATGGGTATTCCTCAATAATTTTATACTGTTCCTTGATTTTCTCTGAATAAAAGCCGGCTTTACTTGCAGCTGTAAGAAGAGCTCCTTCTGTCGGATCTCCTTCTAATCGGTATTTCCCTTTTTCTGAAACTATCGCGGATGAATTGCAAAGCGCACCAAACAACAGGATTTGCTGCAGCGCTTTATTTTGCTTCACTTGAACCGGCCGCCCATTTGCTGTAAATTCTCCTTCCGGTTCGTATCCAGTGCCGGTAACTTCCCATAAGCTCCCGCAAGTCCAGACGTGTGTAACCGTCATCTTGTTTTGCGTCATTGTTCCTGTTTTATCAGAACAAATAATCGATGCACAGCCGAGAGTTTCGACAGCCGGCAGCTTCCTGACGATCGATTTTTGCTTGATCATCCTTTGGACGCCGAGCGACAAAGCAACTGTGACAATGGCTGGCAATCCTTCTGGAATCGCAGCTACTGCGAGTGAGACCCCCGCTAAAAACATTTGAAAAAGATTTTGTCCTTGAAGGACTCCGACAGAGACGACAAGAACCGTGAGAAGCAAAGCGATGACAATCAATATTTTCCCCAGTTGTTCAAGCCTTCCCTGAAGAGGAGTTTGCTGTGTGCCTGCTTCTTCAAGCATATGGGCAATTTTCCCCATAGCTGTGTTCATGCCAGTGCCGATGACAACGCCGCTTCCGCTGCCTCTCGTAACCAAAGTTCCCATAAACCCCATGTTGACTAAGTCTCCAAGTGACTCAGCATTAGCCTGTATTGGATCGTATTGCTTCTGGACCGGCACCGATTCCCCGGTTAAAGCGGACTCTTCAATTTCAAGACTTTTTGCATCGAATAAACGGATATCAGCACCAATTCGGTCTCCGCTTGAAAATTTGATGATATCTCCCGGCACAAGCTCCCTTGCTTGGATTTTCATCCATTTTTTCTCTCTGAGAACCAGAGTCTGTGGTGTAGAAAGCTCCTTTAATGCCTGCAAGGAATTCTCCGCACGGCGCTCTTGAAAAAAACCAAGAATACCGTTCACTAAAATAATTGCTATGATGGCTGCGGCATCTACATATTCCCCTAAGAATCCGGAGATGATCGTTGCAGCAACGAGTACAAATACCATGAAATCATTAAATTGGGAGAAGAACAACGCAAGTGAAGATGTTTTTTTGCCTTCATTTAATTCATTGTATCCGTGCAGATCCAGCCGTTTTTTCGCTTCTTTGCTACTCAAGCCATGCTCGATGGACGTGTTTGCTGTTTTCACCAAATCTGTTTGTCCTAATTCATGCCAATTCATCTGATTCGTCCACTCTCCTTAAACCATTAGTAAATTGCGTCATATAAGTCAATTTATTCAGACTTGTCCTTAATCATGCTATAATTATGAGATGCTAAAAAAGTAAATGAGCAATGAAGAAAAAGGGAGCAATAAACCATGGCATTTGACGGTATTTTCACTTACGGAATGGTGCACGAATTGAATAAGGAACTGGCTGGAGGAAGGTTGACAAAAATTCATCAGCCTTTTAAGCAGGAGCTTATTTTTCAAATCAGGGCAAACAATAAAAACAATAAGCTTTTACTTTCCGCACATCCGAGTTACGCACGAATCCATCTGACCGAGCAATCATACAAAAATCCTAATGAACCACCGATGTTTTGCATGCTTTTAAGAAAGCACATCGAAGGCGGAATAATTGAAAAAGTAGAGCAATCAGGATTTGACAGAATCGTCGTTTTTCATATAAGAAGCCGCAATGAAATCGGGGACCCGATTTTGCGAAAACTCGTCTGTGAAATCATGGGGCGGCACAGCAATATCATTTTAACGGATGCTGAAAATGGAACGATAATTGACAGCCTTAAGCATTTACCACCAAGTGTCAACAGCTATCGCACTGTTTTACCCGGACAGCCGTACGTAGCTCCACCAGCGCAGAATAAGCTGTCTCTATTGGCGGCAGAGGAAGAAGATATTCTCAAACACATCCGTTTTCAGGAAGGACAGCTAGAAAAGCAGATCGTGAATGTATTTTCCGGGGTTTCTCCATTATTTGCAAAAGAAGCCGTATACCGGTCTGGGATTGCCAATCGGGCAACCTTGCCAAAAACGCTTCTGTCCTTATTTGAAGACATCAGAACGAAAGCATTTCATCCGCAGTTTATTACATCTAACAAGGAATATTTTTATCTGTTGGATCTCACTCATATTGACGGTAGCAAAAAAGAGTTTTCCAGCTTAAGCATGCTTCTGGATCGCTTTTATTTCGGAAAAGCCGAGCGGGACAGAGTAAAGCAGCAGGCTCAGGATCTCGAAAAATTTGTCGTAAACGAAAGAAAAAAGAATGCCAAAAAAATAAAAAAGCTTGAGAGCGAATTGAAAAAATCTGAAAAAGCTGAGGAATACAAAATAAAAGGCGAGCTCTTAACGGCTAACCTTTACGCTGTCAAAAAGGGCGATAAAGAAGCGGTCGTTACAAATTATTACGATGAAGAAGGCGGGCAGCTCGCGATTTCTTTAAATCCGAATAAAACACCGTCAGAAAATGCACAAAACTACTTTGTTAAATATCAAAAAGCGAAAAGCTCCGTTACTTTTATTAACGAGCAAATTAAACTGGCTGAACAGGAAATCCAATACTTTGATCTATTGCTGCAGCAGCTGTCTTCTGCATCACCACAGGATGTGAATGAAATTAGAGAAGAGCTGGAAGAAGGGAAATACGTCAAACGAAGACAGCAAAAGGGAGCAAAAAAAGCGAAAAATCAAAAGCCAACGCTCGATATTTACGAATCAACCAGCGGCATGTCGATATGGGTCGGCAAAAACAACAAACAGAACGAATACCTGACAATGAAGGCAGCAAGCAAGGAAGATGTCTGGCTTCATACGAAGGATATTCCCGGATCTCACGTCGTCATCAAAAACCGTGACCCTGATGAACAAACGATCAAAGAGGCCGCCCAGATTGCCGCCTTTTTCAGTAAAGCAAAAGAGTCAGGCTCCGTTCCCGTCGACTATACAAAAGTCAGGCATGTAAAAAAACCAAACGGATCTAAGCCAGGGTTTGTTACCTACGATAAACAGCAGACTGTTTTTGTTACTCCCGATGCGGATCTCGTCCTTTCATTAAAAAAAGGATAAAACACATAAAGAAGCCTGAAACCATTACGGTTCCAGGCTTCTTCTTGCTTTATGCTTTATCTCAATAGCTTCAATAAGCTCTTCACTAATAAGATCTTCTATGGCACCAGCGATCTTTTTTGTGTCAGCCGGACTGGCTCCGCTAGTAGAAACAGATATAAGGATTTTTCCTTTTTTAATTGTCTTTGGCAAATAAATATTTCCATAATCGGCATTGCTTGCTACGTTCACCAGCTGGTTTTCGGATGCTGATTCACCGATCCACTGATTAATATGCGGCTGATTCGTAGCGGCAATTATTAAAAATGCCGAAGCCAAATCGCTCTTTTCAATTTCTTTTTGCTTCCACTCAAGCGAATGCTCACTGATCAACTTTTCCATTTTCTCGTGAACCTTCGGACTGACAATCGTAATCTCAGCCTTTTCATGGAGCAAAGCGTTTAGCTTTCGACAGGCAATGGTTCCACCGCCGGCAATCACAATCTTTTTCCCTTTAAGACTGATATGAAGCGGAATCATAGCTGATGTGTCTCCAAAAATAAAAAGGAATTATTTTCATTGCGAATCGCTTCGTTTACACGCGTGAGAAAAGCTTGTTCCACATAGGGATGAAATCCGATATAAGAACATAGATGAAGATTGGAATGGTACGATTTTAATGCAACCGTCTCTTTTTCTATTTCCTTCATTAAAAGGCCTGTAAACAGCAAATATGGAACGATAAACGTAGCTGAACCATCATTCTTTTTCAGCTGCCTGAATACGTCTTTGTAATTTGGTTCACATGCAGTTAAAAAGCAAGGAATCACTTCATTCACAGGCCCCATTTGTTGCAACATGTCCGCGATTTGGCATACATCGCGCTTGATGTCCGGATCAGAGCTCCCTCTGCCGATCAGAATGATTCTCGAATTCTCATAATCAACATTGGTTTCTTTGATCCTCTCGAATACCGCTTGAACAACATCCGAATTGACCCCGATGGGTTTTCCGTAAGTAACTGTTACGTCCGGATATTTTTCAGCCATTTCGTGTATCTCTTCAGGGATGTCTTTTTTGGCGTGACCTGCCGTGAGCAAAAGCAATGGAACTATTGCAATATGAGTTGCTCCCTGCTCAATACATGAGCGAAAGCCCTCTTCTATCGTCGGCTCGGTAAGCTCAAGGAAAGAAATCTCCTGAATCGGTGCATCAACTTTTTCCATGCAGCCTTTTAAAAAACGAACAGCTTCTTGCCCTGCTTTTCTTAATCTGCTCCCATGACCAACATATAGTACTGCCTGCTTCACTTATAACGCCTCGCTATACTTACATGAATTTAATTCAGCTTCAAACCATTTGATTTGGTCACGAAGCTGAACTACGTCACCAACGACAATTAAACTAGGGTTTGTAATCTTTTCTCTTTCTACCGTTTCACTTAAAGTTTCAACCGTGCATGTCGTAGTTACTTGTTTGTCCGTTGTTCCCCAATGGATAAATGCTGCAGGAGTTTTTTTGTCTCGGCCATTTTCAATTAAAAGCTTTTCGATCAAGTTAATATTTTTGATCCCCATATAAATAACAAGCGTATCAATTCCCGTTGCAAGAGCTTGCCATTTTTCTGAGAAATTTTCTTCCTGCTTATAATGCCCTGTTACAAACGCCACATTCGAGCTCATTTGCCGATGCGTTAAAGGAATGCCTGCGTATGCAGCGGCAGCGATACCCGATGTGATTCCCGGCACAATTTCAAAGGGAATTCCGTGCTCTGCCAATACCTCGGCTTCTTCTCCCCCTCTGCCAAATATGAAAGGATCTCCGCCTTTTAAACGAACGACAGTTTTCCCCTTTTCTGCATGTTTGACGAGAAAATGATTAATCGTCTCCTGCTGCATCGTATGGGAATCCGGGTGCTTGCCGCAAAAGATAAGATCCGTACCTTCTTTCGCATGCTCTAAAACCTCTTTATTGACTAAACGGTCGTATAGAATGACTTCCGCTTCTCGGATGGCTTTCAAAGCTTTTATGGTTAAAAGCTCGGGGTCACCAGGACCTGCACCGACGATATACACTTTACCATTCATGCTTTTTCCCCTCCGATTTTTTCAAAGTCTTCTAAAATAGGTACATGACATTATTGTTTTTTGTTAGCCTCAGGCTTTAAAACTTTTCCCCTGTCAAATACGTAAATAATTGGCTTTTGCATTGTTCGAGGTCGTTTTTATCAGTTTGCAGTACGAGCTCAGGGTTGTCTGGTGCTTCATACGGAGAATCAATGCCGGTAAATTGGCGAATTTCCCCGCTTCTTGCTTTTTTATATAACCCTTTAGGATCACGTTGTTCACAAACGTCTAAATCGCACTTCACGTAAACTTCGTGAAACTCTCCATCACTGACAAGGTCTCTAACAAGCTGCCGGTCTTCTTGAAAAGGAGAAATAAATGCAGTGATAACGACAGTCCCCTGCTCGACAAACAGCTTGGCAACCTCACCGATTCTTCGGATATTTTCTTGTCTGTCCTCGTCAGAGAACCCCAAATCTTTATTTAGCCCGTGGCGGATATTATCGCCATCCAACACGATCACTTGATATCCATTATCGAACAGATCTCGGCTTACCGCATTGGCAATCGTGGACTTTCCTGAACCGCTTAAGCCGGTAAGCCAAACGATAAAACTTTTATGATTGTTTTTTTGCTGGTATTCCTTTTTCGTAATCGAGGCGTTATGCCAGACGATTTGATTGTTGTTTCCCATTTTCCCACTCCTTACTTGGCGACAGCCTTAAGTCCTTTGATTAGCGTTTCAATAACCTCCGGCCTGCTGAATGTGCTTGGCGGATATTCGCCGTTTTTTAACATTTGCCTTACTTTCGTCCCCGAGAGGAAAACGTGTTGCTCTTTATCGTGCGGGCACGTTTTTGCCGTAGCCATTGATCCGCAAGCCTGACAATAGAAGCTATGCTCAAATTTCAACGGCAAAATACCGATTTCTTCAGGCGTAAATTGATCAAACAGTTCTTGAGCTTCGTATGTTCCGTAATAATCACCTACGCCGGCATGGTCTCTTCCGACAATAAAGTGGGTACAGCCATAGTTCTTTCTGACAATTGCATGGAAAATAGCTTCCTTAGGTCCGGCATATCTCATAGCAGCCGGGAAGACACCAAGTAAAACCCTGTTTTTCGGATAGTAATTGTCAAGCAGGACGTGATAGCTTTCCATCCGAACGTTTGCCGGAATATCATCAGATTTCGTTTCACCTACGAGCGGATTTAAATATAGGCCATCCACTGTTTCAAGCGCCGTTTTCTGGATATACTCATGCGCTCTGTGTACAGGGTTTCTCGTCTGAAAGCCCACAATCGTTTTCCAGCCTTTTTCTTCAAATCGTTTTCTTGTATCAACCGGATCGGCGGTATTTTCAGGGTATGTTTTTTCGCTTCTCTTCGTTACTGTGATTTTCCCACCAACATAGGTGTTTCCTCGTTCGTAAAGCTTTTTAACTCCCGGATGAGCCGTTTCATCCGTTTTATAAATAAGTTTAGCCTCTGTTTGTTTATCTGGTACATAAATATCATTGATTTCTATTACTCCGTAAACCTCACCTTGGTAAACAAGCTTGGCAGTTTCACCAATTTCAAGACTTCCAGCCTCTTCGTCTGAAACAGGAAGCGTAATTGGAATCGTCCATACTGTGCCATCCGCCAGACGCATTTGCTGGACAACGGATTCATAGTCTCCCTTTCCGAAAAACCCTTCCAACGGACTATATCCGCCTGTACCTATAAGCTCCAGGTCAGCAAACGCGATAGTATCCAATTGAATCTCGGCTTTTACTTCGGTTACGTCGTAATTAAGGTTGATTCTGTTGATTAATTTTCCTCCGTGTGGGGCTAAACTCATGATTTTCCTCCTAAAAATGAAAAAATATATCTATTATATTCCGCCGCCTTGCTCATGCACCGATCTTCTTTCGTTTTTTACTGATTTCATTAAACTTAGAACACCAATTGAAGCCAGCAAGACGCTGAACATAATGAACGCTGTGTAATAATCTCCTATTAATAATATACATACAAGAAAATAGGATAAAGTCAATGAAAGTATGGGTGATACAACCCAAACCTTGAACATTGTTTTCACTATATCTTTATGGAATACATTTCTTCCATTTTTCGCCATCCCCATCCCGATAATAGATGAAGAGGTCACTTGCGTCAGCGGTACAGGCATACCAAAAATGCTGCTGATTATCACAAGTGCCGCTCCGGTTGAGGACAACAATATGCCTTCTCCCTTTGTAAGGTTAGTGATTTTTTTGCCATTTGTTTCAAGAACCCTCCGGCCGAGAATAAGTGCGCCAAGAGCAACAAACAGACCCCCGTACAAAGTTCCTTGATTAACGGTCAATACACCAGCGGCAACTAAAGGACCTACCGCATTGGCAACGTTGTTCATTCCTGCGGAAAAAGCTTCAAAAAAACCAGATGCGATTAATAGCACTGTAAGGATTTTTCCGAATTTTCCCATCCGTTGATATTTGCCAAAATTGAATAATCTGCCAGCGAAATAGGTGATACAAAAAGCAATTACTGGCACTATTACCCAAAAGATGAGAATAATAAAAATGGACTTTATATAGAGAACCTGATAGGCAATCCCGACACCGACAACGGCTCCCACTGTTACTTCACTTGTGGAAAGGGGAATGCCCAGAACATTGGCAATAAACAGAGATAAACCTGCAGATCCGATAATGATGCTGACAATTTCGATAGTAATAATATGTTCCGGAATGATTCCGGAACTGATCGTTTTAATCACTTCTCCGCCGCCGATCACTGCACCAAGCAGCACTCCGACCGCACAAATGATAAGCGCGTGCCTGTATTTAGGCACAGCGCCTGACCCATACGCAATTCCCATGGAAGCTGCAGCACCGCTCGCACCGATATTCATTGCGAAAAAAAGACTAAGAATAATTGCAGCAATTTCCATGGTACTTCTCCTTATTCATGCAGCCCGCATTCGGTTTTATTGGATCCCGTCCATCTTCCGGACCTTAAATCCTCGGCAGTAAATGCCGGATTTGTACACGGGGCACAGCCAATGCTCGGATATCCTTGATCGTGCAACACATTATACGTTAGCTCATGTTTGCTCGTATATCTCCAAATATCCTTCCATGTCCAATGAATAAGGGGGCAAACTTTTATTGATTGGAACTTATCATCTTTGTTCAAAAAGTTCGTGTTTTTTCTGGTCGGCGATTGCTCTCTCCTTAACCCTGAAATCCAAGCAGGATACTCAGCCATCACTTCCTGCAGGGGAAGAATCTTCCGGATGTGGCAGCAACTTTGGGGATCTCTTTCCCATAGATTGTCGCCGTGAATATTACCTTGCTCCTCAACGGTTAGAGAAGGTTTTTTCAACACAATATTTAAATCAGGATAGCGTTCTTTTACCCGATCTATCGTTTCATATGTTTCCTTAAAGTGAAGTCCTGTATCCAGAAAAACAATCGTTGCATCTTTTTTAACTTTGCTGATTAGATCAATGAGAACAATACCTTCAATACCAAAGCTGCAGGCATAGACAAGATTCTCGCCATAGTGGCTATATGCCCAATCCAAAACAGATAATGCTCCTTTATACGTTTCATCTATTTCAAAGGACTGCTCCGTATCTTCCCATGTTTTAAATGTTAAAATAATAATCCCTCCTACTCCCAAAAGTTGATTCTTTCCATCATATGTTTCTTCAATGGGATATCAACCTAGAAATTGATTTTTCATGTTAATTATCCGTTATCTTTATTTATATCTTCCCAGTACTCCCTTGTAAATAAAGTAATCCTTCAATCAGCGTGGACGAATAGGATATGAAGTGGAGGCATTGCAACAGTATACCTGAGAAAAGCCTTCCTGCATTAATCCCAACCTATCTTCGCAGATTTCCCGGAATACTTGAGATTGGGGTCTTACTAAAGATGAGGATCGAGATATGAACCCTATCTTTTTAAAATGAAAGATATTTTACTGGAAGCAGCACCTTGCAATAAATTGCAGGCTGCCGGGCTTCAGGAGGTCTAAAGTCCCTCTGACTCTCTTGATTAACAATCTATTAATGATGTTATTTTATCATAATTCGGCTAATAGTCAATCCGACTGTTTTAATAAGTTTTGTGCGAATTTCATAAAACAAAATTAAACGGATATATTCAGAAAAATAGGAAAACAGAGAGATTATATAGAAATTTAATCCTTTAAAATATTATTATATGAATATTCGCTAAAAAACCGCTTCAAATAAAAGAAGCGGTTTGTTCTCAGCTTTTCATCCATTCTCTTGAGTCAGGATTGTTTCTCCATGTCTTTAATTTATGTATTTCGTTTTCTGTAACGAAACCTTCTTCAACTCCTACTTTTATTAACGTATCGTAGTCTGTCAATGAAGTATAGGAGATTCCTTCGTTTTCAAATGCGATGCCTGCTTTATCGAATCCGTAAGTAAAGATGCTTAATACTCCGAGGACTTCACAGCCTGCCTGTTTTAAAGCATTTGCCACTTTAATGACACTTCCGCCTGTAGAAATGAGGTCCTCAATGATGACCACTTTCTGGCCATCTGTAGCTTTTCCTTCAATTTGATTTCCTTTTCCGTGGCCTTTAGGCTTGCTTCTGACATAGCTCATCGGCAGACCGAGGCGGTCACTTAAAAGTGTCGCATGGGGAACACCGCCTGTTGCAGCGCCTGCGATCATCTCCACATCCGGAAACTTCTCTTCAATTATTGCTTTGAAGCCTTCGGCAATATCATTTCTTACTTCAGGATAAGAAATCGTTATCCTGTTATCACAGTAGATTGGCGACAGCATTCCGCTTGTCCACGTAAATGGATCATTCGGTTTTAAAAAAACAGCTTCTATATTTAATAAGTGCTTTGCAATAAGTTCTTTCACATTGATCCCTCCCAGCCTGATTTTACCTGCCTGTAAGCTTGAATTGGGTCGGCAGCTTTTGTAATCGAGCGGCCGACCACAATATGAGATACATTTTTTTCTCTTGCATAAGCAGGCGTTGCAATTCTTACTTGGTCGTCTGCTTGATCTGATTCAAGCCGAATACCAGGAGTTACTGTTAAAAATGAGTCTGAAGTCACGCTGCGAATCGCTTCAGCTTCATGAACAGAACAAACAACCCCGTCTAAGCCGCTTTCAAAAGCCATTTGGCTGTAATGCAATACCGTTTGCTCTAAGCTTTTTCCAATAAGCAGCTCATCATTTAACATCTGTTTTGACGTGCTCGTTAGCTGGGTAACAGCGATTAAAGATGGTCTTGTTTTCCCTTCAGGTGTTCCTGCTGTTAATCCTTCTAATGCCGCTTGCATCATTTTTTTTCCGCCTGCCGCGTGTACGTTCACCAAGTCGACACCAAGCTTCGCTAAGCCATGCATCGCCTTTTTCACTGTGGTTGGTATATCATGCAGCTTTAAATCCAAAAAAATTCGGCAGTTTCTATCCTTCAATAAGTGAATGACTTGAGGGCCTTCCTGGTAGAACAGCTCCATACCAACCTTGACATAGAGATCTTCTCCCTTGAAGCGATCTAAAAAGGACAGGGTTTCATTTACTGTTGAAAAATCAAGTGCGATGATTGGCAGATTCTGCTTCAAGTTTCCAGCTCCTTCCGATACAATCCCGGGCAGACGAGTATCCATACTTTTTCAATACATTTGGGAGTTCATCAATAATTTCAGGACAAACAAACGGGTTCACAAAGTTCGCTGTACCTACAGCAACCGCACTTGCACCAGCAAGTAGAAACTCTAGGACATCTTCAGCCGATTGAACCCCGCCCATTCCGATAACAGGAATTTTCACTGCCTGGCTGACTTCATAAACCATTCGAACGGCGACCGGCTTGACAGCAGGTCCGGACAATCCACCCGTACCATTGGCAAGAATCGGTTTTCCGTTCTTTAAATTCAGCCTCATACCCACCAATGTATTGATCAATGTAAGTCCATCAGCACCTGCGTCTTCAATTGCTTTTGCCATTTCGGTAATGCTGCTGACATTCGGCGACAGCTTCACATAGACGGGCACACTGGAAACATTTTTGACCGCTTTGGTTAATTCAGCAGCTGTTTCAGGAATTGTTCCGAAAGCAATCCCGCCAGTTTTTACGTTCGGGCAAGAAATATTCAATTCAAGTGCCTTTACATTTTTCGCTGTGCTGATTTCTTCAGCGACTTCTACATAATCCTCAAGCTGCGATCCGGCGACATTCGCAATGATTGGTAGATCATACTGCTCAAGCCAAGGAAGCTCATTTTCCATGACATGCTTCAGCCCGGGGTTTTGCAGCCCGATGGCATTGAGCATACCAGCTCCTGTTTCTGCGACACGCGGAGTCGGATTCCCATAGCGTGCATCTTTTGTCGTTGCTTTAATCATGATCGAGCCTAGAAGATTCAAATCATAGAATTTGGCAAATTCTTGCCCAAATCCAAAGCAGCCGGATGCCGGAATAATTGGATTTTTCAAATCTAAACCAGGCAATTGTACGTTCAGCATTACAGCAAGACCTCCTCTGCTTTGAAGACGGGGCCGTCAAGACAAACCTTGACATATGTCTTTTCACTTTGGTCTGTGTGGCATACACAGGCAAAGCATGCGCCTATCCCGCATCCCATTCGTTCCTCCATCGAAAGGTACACTTCACGATCCGGATATTTCATCTTGAGCGCCCGCAGCATCGGTGTTGGTCCGCATGCAAGCAGGTAATCAAAGTCCAGCTGTTCCTTGTCGATTACATCCGTTACGAATCCTTGAATACCGTGTGTCCCGTCTACCGTTGCTACGAAAGTTTCCCCAAGTTCTTTAAACTGGCGTTCAAAGAATACATCCTTTGCCGACTGAAAGCCGAGGACATGAGTCGCAAGGATCCCCTTACTTGTCAGCTGTTTGCTTAGTTCATAGAGAGGAGGCACCCCAACGCCTCCTCCGATGATCAAAGCTTTTTTGCCTTCTGTAAAGTTTTCAACATCGAATCCATTGCCAAGAGGACCAAGGACGTCCACTTGATCACCTCGTTTTTTTTCCGCCAGAAGACTTGTACCTTCTCCTTCCTTCCGGAATATCAGCGTAACTTCAGATTGATCATGATTTATTTCAGCTACACTGATCGGTCTTCTGAGCAGAGGTGTCATAGACTCACTGACTTTCAAGTGAACAAATTGCCCCGGTTTTTTAAAGTCTTGGACCATGTCTCCCTCTAAAATGAGCTTATATATATTGTCGGCAATACACTCATTTGAACCGACCGTTAATAATTCTTTTCTCATTTTGTAAGAGCCACCTCTTGATTGGATAAAGCGGCAGGCATGGCATCTGCACGGAATGTCATGCTCTCAAGCACTCGGAGAATTGCTTCTGCCGTGTCAAAAGAGGTCAGACAGGCAACGCCGTTTTCAACCGATTCCCTTCTGATTCGGAAACCGTCTGTTGCAGGCTGCTTACCTCTTGTCAATGTGTTAATAACGAATTGTGCATCGCCGTTGCGAATAACATCGAGAAGATTCGTACCTTCCTCGCCAATTTTGCCGACAATTTTTGCCGGAATATCATTTTGAGCTAAATAATCAGCAGTCCCTTTTGTTGCCAATATTTTATAGCCGATTGAATGGAAACGTTTAGCCAGCGCAAGGCCTTCTTCTTTATCTTTATCAGCTACTGTCAATAGCACAGAGCCGTCATTCGGTATTTGGATTCCGGAAGCGATCAGTCCTTTGTAAAGTGCTTTTTCTACAGTCATATCCTTGCCCATCACTTCGCCGGTTGATTTCATTTCAGGTCCGAGCGTAATATCTACACGTCTTAGCTTAGCGAAGGAGAAAACCGGAACCTTTACATACACCCCGTTTTGTTCCTTTTGCAAGCCTTCTGTGAATTGAAAGTCAGAAAGCTTATTTCCGAGGATGACTTTAGTTGCCAGGTTAGCCATCGGAATTCCGGTAATTTTGCTTAAGAATGGAACAGTTCGGCTGGACCTTGGATTTACCTCGAGTACATAAACTTCATCTTTCGTAAGAACAAACTGGATATTGAGAAGCCCTTTAATCTTTAAGCCTTTTGCCAACGAAATCGTATGTGCTTCAATTTTTTTCTTAATCTCTTCAGACAGCGTCTGTGGAGGATAAACAGCGATGCTATCTCCTGAATGGACGCCCGCACGTTCGATATGCTCCATAATTCCCGGGATCACAACAGTTTCCCCGTCTGATATCGCGTCAACTTCGATTTCTTTTCCGGTTAAATATTTATCGATCAGGACGGGATGCTGCGGATTGACCCTAACTGCATTCTCCATGTAATGAAGCAGGTCGCTTTCTTGATACACGATTTGCATCGCCCTGCCGCCAAGTACATAAGAAGGCCGGACGAGGACTGGATAACCGATTTCTTTTCCGATTGCGACAGCTTCAGGGACAGAAGTTGCCGTTTTTCCAAGAGGCTGCGGGATATTCAAGTAATTCATCAATTGTTCAAACTTGTCGCGATTTTCCGCCTTGTCCATGTCTTCCAATGATGTTCCAAGAATTTTTACTCCTCTGTTCGCAAGCTCATCAGCGAGGTTTATTGCCGTTTGCCCGCCAAATTGCACAACAACTCCTTCTGGCTTCTCAAGATCAATAATGTGCATTACATCTTCAATCGTCAACGGTTCAAAATACAGCTTGTCAGAAATACTGAAATCTGTGGAAACCGTTTCGGGATTGTTATTTACTATGATCGCTTCGTAGCCGGATTGTTTAATTGCCCATACAGAGTGGACGGTCGCGTAATCGAATTCAACTCCCTGACCGATACGTATCGGACCGGATCCAAGTACTAGAACGCTCTTTTTATCCGTTACAACTGATTCATTTTCTTCTTCGTACGTGCTGTAAAAATAAGGCGTTTCAGATTCAAACTCAGCTGCACATGTGTCCACCATTTTATAAACAGGCGCAATCTTTAATTCTTTTCTTAGCTGATAAATTTCTCTTTCTGTCATATCCCATTCTCTGCTGATATAAATATCGGAAAAACCCAGCTTCTTCGCTTCCGTCAGAACCGCCGCATCACCTTTAGATTCTTTTAAACTCTTCTCAAATTCGACGATGCCAGCTATTTTATTTAAAAAGAAACAATCAATTTTTGAAAAGTCATGAAGCTGATGGGTCGTGTAGCCTCTGCGTAAAGCTTCAGCAAGATAGAAAAGTCTTTCGTCCCCAGCTTTTCTAATCCGCTTCTCAAGCACCTCGTCAGTAATGTCAGAAGGATTCTTCAATTCGAGATGGTACACATCTGCCTCAAGCGAACGTACAGCCTTTAACAGCGATTCCTCAAGGTTTCTCCCGATCGCCATTACTTCTCCTGTAGCTTTCATTTGCGTACCGAGCTTCCTGTTTCCGGACTCAAATTTATCAAAAGGCCAGCGCGGTATTTTTGAAACGACGTAGTCAAGGGCCGGTTCAAAGCACGCGTAAGTTTTCCCGGTAACCGGGTTCATCATTTCATCGAGCGACAAACCTACCGCAATTTTAGCCGCAAGCTTGGCAATCGGATAACCGGTCGCTTTTGAAGCAAGGGCAGATGAACGGCTCACCCTTGGATTAACTTCGATAATGTAGTATTGAAAGCTGTAAGGGTCAAGAGCTAGCTGAACGTTACAGCCGCCCTCAATTCCAAGCGCGCGAATGAGCTTCAGAGACACATTTCTCAGCAGCTGATATTCCCTATCGCTTAAGGTCTGGCTCGGTGCGACGACGATGCTGTCACCTGTGTGAATACCGACCGGATCAATATTTTCCATGTTACAAACGACAATGGCATGATCATTGCTGTCGCGCATCACTTCATACTCAATCTCTTTAAATCCAGCGATACTTTTCTCAAGCAAGCATTGATGAACCGGACTTAATTTTAATCCGTTTTCGACGATTTCCTCTAATTCTTCCTGATTGGAGCAAATTCCTCCTCCTGTCCCCCCTAGTGTATAGGCAGGTCTGACGATAACAGGAAAACCAATTTTGTCGACAAAATCGTTTGCTTCAGCCAAGTTGTGAATAATTTCGCTTTCCGGTACAGGCTCATTTAGTTCCCTCATTAAGCTACGAAAAAGATCTCTGTCCTCCGCTTTTTGAATAGCTGACAGCTTTGTACCCAAAACTTCAACTCCGCTTTCTTGCAATACGCCAAGCTCTGAAAGCTCAACCGCCAAATTCAGTCCGGTTTGGCCTCCCAGGGTTGGGAGTATAGCGTCCGGCTGTTCTTTGCGGATGATCCTGGTGACAGATTCTGACGTAAGCGGCTCAATATATACTTTGTCAGCCATTTCTGTATCAGTCATAATCGTTGCCGGGTTGGAATTGACGAGGACAACTTCATAGCCTTCTTCCTTTAAAGCGATACACGCCTGAGTTCCGGCATAGTCAAATTCAGCTGCCTGTCCAATGATGATTGGTCCTGATCCGATGACAAGAATCTTTTTAATATCTAAACGCTTCGGCATTATACGACCCCTTCTTTCTCTGTTGTTTCAATCATTTCAATAAATTGATCGAATAAATGATTGGCATCCTCCGGCCCCGGAGATGCTTCCGGATGATATTGAACCGTAAAGGCTGGCAGCTCTTTATGCTTCAATCCTTCGATAGTTCCGTCATTTAAAGCGGTATGTGTAATTTCAAGCGGTGTGTTTTCGATGGAAGACACAGTATATCCATGGTTTTGTGCTGTCAGGGCAACCTTCCCAGTTGAAAGCTCCTTGACGGGATGGTTTGATCCGCGATGTCCGAATTTCATCTTTTCAGTAGTTGCGCCGCACGCAAGAGCAAACAGCTGGTGTCCAAGGCAGATTCCAAACATCGGAACTTTCCCCAAAATACCTTGAATCATTTCGACAGCTTCCGGAACGTCCTCTGGATCGCCAGGGCCGTTTGATAGCATGATGCCATCAGGCTTCAGCTGAAGAATTTCGTCTGCGGTCGTATTATAAGGAACAACAATGACATCACAGTTTCGTTTATTAAGCTCCCGCAGAATTCCGTGCTTCATGCCGAAATCTGCCAAAACAATCCGCTTGCCTCTTCCAGGGCTTGGATATGCTTTCGAGGTTGACACTTGACTTACCTGATCAGTTGGGAGCACCGTTTCTTTTAGTTTTTTCACAACATCTTCCGGGTTCTCATCTACTCCGGTAAACATACCTTTTAAAGCACCGTGCTGCCTAATCAAACGTGTCAGCTTTCTTGTGTCAATTCCGGCTAAACCGGGGATGTTTTTTAGCTTTAAATATTCATCCAATGTGTAAGCAGAACGAAAATTGGATGGTAGTTGACATAATTCTTTTACAATTAACCCTTTTACGAAAGGAGTTATCGTTTCAAAGTCGTCACGGTTAATGCCGTAGTTTCCGATTAATGGGTACGTAAAAGTAACGATTTGCCCGCAGTAGGATGGATCGGAAAGAATCTCTTGATATCCTGTCATTCCCGTATTAAAAACAACTTCTCCAATACTGTTTTCTAAGCTTCCAAATGCGGTTCCTTCAAATATTTCCCCGTTTTCCAATACTAGATGCCTTTTCATGCCAGTACACTCTCCTCTTTATACACGAGTTTTCCGGATGCAATCGTTGCAGCCGGCCAGCCAAAGCAGCTGATGCCGTCAAAAGGTGTATTTTTCCCTTTTGAGTTAAAAGTTTGTTTATCAATTTTTGCGTCCTTGTTTATATCAATAAGCGTCAGATCCGCAATGCCCCCGACAGAAATCGTGCCATACGGAAGATTGAACGCCTCGCAAGGCTTCACTGTTAAGTAATCAATCAGCTGTTTCAAAGACCATGTTCCATTTTTCACAAAATGGGTATAAAGCAGCGGGAAAGCTGTTTCAAGTCCTACGATGCCGAATGGGGCGAGCTCCATTTTCACCTGCTTCTCTTCCTCAGTGTGAGGTGCATGGTCGGTCGCGATAAAATCAATCGTCCCATCAAGCAGTCCTTCAATTAAAGCTTCCCGGTCTTCCGTGCTTCTAAGAGGAGGATTCATTTTATAATTTGTATCCAATCCAGGGATGTCCTGGTCTGTTAGAAGCAAGTGATGCGGTGTAACCTCCGCTGTCACACGGATTCCTGCTTTTTTAGCGTCCCTGACTACACGAACCGATTCTTTTGTGCTGATATGGCATACATGGTAATGGCAGCCTGTTGCTTCAGCGAGCAAAACATCTCTTGCAATTTGTACAGATTCACAGATGGAGGGGATTCCGTTTAACTGATGTTTTTTGGCAAATCCCCCTTCGTGCACACTCCCGCCGTAGATCAGCGAGTTATCTTCGCAATGTGCAACAATCGCCATATCAAGGCTTGCTGCCTTTTTCATCGCTTCATACATCATTCCCGCAGACTGAATGCCTACTCCGTCATCGGTAAAAGCGAATGCACCTAATTTTTTTAATGCCGCAAAATCCGTCATCTCTTTTCCGGTTTGTCTGATCGTAATCGCTGAATACGGTAAAACTCGGGTGACAGCTGAAGCTTTTATACGATCATTGACGAGCTCCAGGTTTTCTATTGTATCCGGAACAGGACGCGTGTTCGGCATAGCAGCGATTGTTGTAAAACCGCCTTTTGCCGCCGCTTTTGTCCCTGTTTCGATTGTTTCTTTTTTCTCGCCGCCAGGTTCCCGCAAATGCACATGCAAATCTACAAACCCGGGGGCAACAAGTAAGCCTTCAGCTTCGATTACTTGCTCTTCTTTGGTCGGTGAAAGAGAGCCAATTTCTGTTATTGTGTTGCCTTCAACTCGAATATCCTGTTTGATTTTATTCCCTTCTTCATTTAATACCCATCCGTTTTTAATGAGATATGACATAATGATCCGCTCCTTTTGTTTCGATTATTTTTTCTTGTAATGCTTTTTTCAATACGGCCATTCGAATGTAAACGCCGTTTTCCATTTGTTTGAAAATCCTTGAGTTAGGAGCTTCGACAAGATCGCTGTCGATTTCGACACCCCGATTGACAGGTGCCGGATGCATAATGATTGCTTCATTTTTCATTTGAGCGGCTCTAGTCTTTGTGAGGCCATAGTCAGAAAGATAATCTGTCATGTCATTGTGGGACTGGTGCCTCTCATGCTGAATTCTAAGCAGCATCACCACATCGGATTGCTTTACCGCTTCGTCCGTTGGTGCAAACCGGCCATAGGTATTCTTACTGTCCTGCCAATATTCCGGGCCAGAGAACAAAACCTTTGCTCCGAGCCTTGAGAGAACCTCTGCGTTTGACCTCGCCACCCGGCTGTGCTTGACATCTCCGTGTATCGAAACGGTTAATCCATGAAAGCTTCCAAACTCTTCATGAATGGTCATTAAATCAAGCAGGGATTGCGTCGGATGCTGGCCGCAGCCGTCACCCGCATTAATCACAGGGATCGCAATATTTTTCAGATCATCATAATAGTTATCTTGGCTGTGCCTGATGACACAGGCCTCAACACCGATGGATTCCAGTGTTTTTACCGTGTCGTATAAACTCTCTCCCTTTTGGACGCTCGTGCTCGTGCTATCCAAATTTAGTACATTCATTCCGAGACGTTTTTCAGCGACCTCAAAGCTAAACCTCGTTCTTGTGCTTGGTTCAAAAAAGAGATTTGCCACAAATCGATTTTTCAAAGATTCATCAGGTTTGCCGTTCTTCAACTTTTTCGCTTCAATGATTAGTTCATTAATTTCCTTTGTTGAAAGCTCATTCATCGCTGTGATATTTGCCATTTTAATTTCCCCCTTTGGATTTTCCGCACAAGGTACAAAAAGCACCCCGGGCTAAAATTGCTCTAGGGTGCTTTTTAGGAGAGCATACACGTGCCTCCTTCACCCTTTAAAGCCTCACTGGACTTTTTTTAAAAGGTTAAACAATATCTTGACTTTCATTTTCAGTTACAGTGCCTTTCCCAGGCAAAGCGAGATTAAGAACGACTCCAATAATTGCAGAAAGCGCCATGCCGGTTAGTTGAAACTTAGAGATTTGGATGAATGCTCCACCGACTCCTATAACCAGAATAACGGATGAAATAATGAGATTTCGTTTGACTTCAAGGTTAATTCTGTTGTCGATCAGCATTCTTAGGCCGCTTGAAGCGATAATTCCGAAGAGAAGGAATGATACCCCTCCCATTACCGGTGTCGGAATCGAGCTGATCAATGCTGATATTTTGCCGACAAAGCCGAAGCAAAAGGCAAGAACAGCCGCACCCCCGATAATAAATACGCTAAATACTCTCGTGATCGCTAGAACCCCAATATTTTCCCCATAGGTTGTTGTTGGCGGTCCGCCGATGCAGGCAGCCATCATTGTCGCCACGCTGTCGCCAAAAATTGAGCGGTGCAGGCCAGGCTTTTCAATGAAGTTTGTGCCGACAACCTTGCTTAACACCATTTGATGACCTATGTGCTCAGACATGGTTACGAATGCAACAGGCACCATGGCAGCTCCGATAAGTAATGTTGTAAGCGATGGTGTGTAATCAACAAACGGAAAGACAAACTCGGGAACACTGATCCAATTTGCGTCTATCACCTGTTGAAAATTGACAATTCCCTGAGTCAGGGCAAACAGATACCCGCCGATAATGCCGATAAGAACCGGTATCAGACTAAAGAAGCCTTTTAAAAAAATTGCGCAAACGACAGTTAACAGAAGGGTGAAGCCGGCGACGGCAAAATATTTTAGGCTATAGACCGGGTCGCCTGAGCTGGTGTCGTACATCGCCATATCTACCGCAGTTGGTGCAAGACCGAGCCCGATCACGATAATGACCGGACCGACAACGATTGGCGGCAGCAGATTCATTAGCCAGCCTGTTCCCAGCTTCTGGATCAAAAGAGCGATCAATCCGTAAACAATCCCGGCCATAAAGGCGCCTATCATAGCAGCTCCCGGCCCACCGGCTGCCTTCGCGCCTAAGATCGGTGCAATAAATGCGAAGGAAGAGCCCAAGTATGCCGGAATCTGCCCTTTTGTAATGATTATATAAGCAAGTGTTCCAAGACCGCTTGATACAAGAGCAACCGCAGGACTTAATTCAACAAGCTTCGGAACTAAAATCGTGGCGCCAAACATCGCGAATAAATGTTGAAGGCTGAAGGTTAACCAGTTAAACGGTGTTGGTATGTCGCGAACCCCTAAAACCACATGTTTTTGTTTCATCATTTTTCCTCCTGCATCTGCTCCGATGTAATGTCTGCAAAAAAAAACTCTCTGCCTGAAGGCAAAGAGGTACATTAAGAATTCACTCAAGTTCTTTAGTGAATTCTTTGTTCCCCCTTTGCAAACTCACAGGATTGCCATTAAAAAGGGTTTTTATTCATTTTCATAAATTGCAACTTTATCAAATTGATCTGATTCTACCAGGTGGACCATAACCTTCTCTGTTTTAGCTGTCGGAATGTTTTTGCCGATATAGTCAGCTCGGATCGGAAGCTCCCGATGGCCGCGGTCAACCAAAACCGCAAGCTGGATCGCTGAAGGCCTTCCTTTATCAACTAAAGCATCCATCGCAGCTCGAATCGTTCTGCCTGTGTACAACACATCATCAACGACGATAATTTTTTTATCCGTTATATCAAACGGAATGTTGCTGCCTTTGACGAGGGGTTCTTCGTTAGCTGTTTTTTTCGTTAGATCGTCTCGGTAAAGGGTAATATCAAGCTCGCCTACTTTGACGGATGTACCTTCAATTTGTTCGATTCGGGCTGCAAGCCGTTTGGCTAAATAAATACCGCGGGTTTTAATTCCGACGAGAATGCAATTATTCATACCCTTATTCCGCTCAATCATTTCATGAGCAATTCTGGTCAAAGCCCTTCTTATTGCTTGTTCATCTAAGATGACTGCTTTTTCCGACATAATCAACACCTCACTCCAAAAAAACCTCTTGCTTTAGAGGCAAGAGGAAGGGACAGACTGCACACGTCTGCAAAACCGTTATCCTTCTCAGCCTCTCTGGACTGTGTTAAAGAAACTATTCAACTATAATTAGTATTCCAGAAGTTAATTCGCTTGTCAATTATTTTTTCCTGATCGACTCAAGAAAAAGCTCCATATCTTGAGGCAGCTGCGCCTCAAACTCAAGATATTCTTCCGTTTTGGGATGGTGAAAACCAAGAACTCCTGCATGCAGGACCTGTCCGGGAAAATGAACCGTTTTACGCGGGCCGTATTTTGGATCTCCAGCGAGCGGATAACCGATATATTTCATGTGAACACGAATTTGATGGGTCCTTCCCGTTTCAAGACGGCATTCAACAAAAGTAAATTCATCGAATCTCTCTAGTACATGGAAATGAGTTACCGCATGCTTGCTGTTTTCTCTTGTGACCGTCATACTTTGACGGTCTTTTTTATCTCTTCCGATCGGTGCATCGATCGTTCCATCATCGTGTGGAATCGTACCGTGAACGACTGCTTTGTATCTCCGCGTGACCGTCCGGTTGACGAGCTGATTCACCAATGATTCATGAGCCGTATCATTTTTAGCCACCATTAAAAGCCCTGATGTATCTTTATCGATCCGGTGGACAATCCCGGGGCGCATGACACCATTTATGCCGGATAAATCCTTGCAGTGGGCCATGAGCCCATTTACTAACGTGCCTGAAAGATGGCCCGGTGCAGGGTGGACAACCATTCCTCTAGGTTTATTTACGACGAGGACATCTGCATCTTCATAATAAATATCAAGGTCCATCTTCTCGGGCTCAATATCCGCTGGCTCCGGCTCAGGAACGAAAACAGACACAGTATCTCCTAGCTGTATTTTATAATTTGATTTGACAGGTCTTTCGTTCACCTTGACATTGCCTTCTTTCACCCACTGCTGAATGAGCGTGCGCGACCATTCTTCTCCTTCTGCCGATAAATATTTATCAATCCGTTCGCCTTCATCACTAGCTAATACGTTAAATACATGCGACTCCATCTATTATTCAGACTCCTTCGTTTTCTTTTCTGTCAACATTTGTATAAAAAGCAGTCCGACTCCGATACATAAAGATGAATCTGCAACGTTAAAGATAGGAAAATGATAATTAACAATAATGACGTGAACAAAGTCAACCACTTCTTGTCTGAACACCCGATCAATGAAGTTTCCTACTGCTCCTCCGAGCATTAACCCTAATGAAATGCCGAGCCATTTATTCTGCTTTGCATGTTTTTGCATATAATATATGATAAATACAATCACAAGACATGTAATGCCGTAAAAAAACCACATTTGTCCCGGCAGTATCCCCCAAGCAGCTCCTGTGTTTCTATGGGAGGTTATGTATAACACTTGATCAATAATTGGAATGCTTTCTCCAAAGTACATGTTTCTAACGACGAGCCACTTCGTTAATTGATCAAGGCCGATAATTAGTAAAGCTGCGAGATAATAATAAAGCACAAATGTTCCTCCATTGTCTTTTTAATCAATCATATGAATTTTATCACATATAAAGATTTTAGCCAAAGCAATTTCATTGACAACACAGTGCTTGCAAGCTATTTAGTTATATAAGGCTTCGTCTTCGTATGTTTCTGATACGGGCCACACAGGCAAAGTTTTTTTCTCAAATTGGGCATGATAACGAAAGTCTTCATAGGTTCGCGCGGTAGGAAGGACAGATAGCTTTTCAAACGGGAGCTCAGCGCCGGTTTCTTCGCACATGCCAAAGCCGCCGTGTTCCATCTTGTCGAGAGCAAGAAGGACATCCTGAAGTTCTTCTTTAATATGATGCATTAAAGTCGCTTTTTTGTATAAATTGCTTTCTGATTGATTCGAGGGACTGTCGAATAAAGAATACTCGAATAGTCTGGATTGGAGCTCTTCTTTCATTTGAAGCAGTTCATTGCGGATCGGTTCCATCTCATGATTCATCAACCTTCTTCAGCTCCTGTTCATGAAGTCGTACTTATATTGTTGCCTTAAATTTAAATCTGAAGCTGAAAAGATATTTCCTTCCGTACTAAACGCTGTCATGTTTGGCAAAGAACATTTATTAGTTCACGCTGGAGAGAGATCGCAGCATAAAAAAAGCGTACGGCGGGAAAGCCGTTACGCTTTTTTTCTTAAGCTGGGTAATATTTGTTTACAATATCGGCGCAGCGAGGGCACAGCTCAGGGTGATTAACATCCTGCCCCACTTCCTTCGAAACCATTCTGCATCGCTGGCACGTTGTTCCTTCCGCAGGAGTGACGAGAATTTTTCCTGCTTCATATTCGAGCGCTTCTTCCGGCGCTTGGTCAGGAGATCCTGCAACCTTCCAATCAGAAACGATAAAGAGCTGTTTGAGATCTTCATTGATGCTCTCAAATAGAGCCTTCGTTTCTTGAGTCGGATACATTGTAACGCTTGCCGCTGATGATTTGCCGATTATTTTTTCGTTTCTTGCCTCTTCCAACGCTTTTAATACATCGCCGCGGTATTTCATAAAACGGTCGAATTTTTCTTCAATCTGATCTGCATTATCAATCGTTTTGCTTTCAGGCATATCAACGAGCTGAACACTTTTTTCGCTTACGAATGACAAATGCTTCCATATTTCGTCTGTCGTGTGCGGCAAAATAGGCGCAGTCAGTTTCACAAGCGCGAGTAACGTTTCGTAGAAGACTGTCTGCATGGCTCTGCGGTCTTTATGATCCACGTGCTCGATATAGACCACATCTTTTGCGAAATCAAGATAGAAGGAGCTTAGCTCAATCGCGCAGAAATTATGAATGCTATGGTAAATGGACGCAAATTCATAATTGTCGTAAGCCGTTTTTACTTTGTCGATCAGCTGATTCAGCTTGATTAAAATATATTGGTCAACCTCGCGCAGATTTTCATGTGCAACGGAATCCTTTGCCGGGTCAAAGTCAGCAAGGTTTCCGTGCAAGAAACGGAAGGTATTGCGGATTTTTCGGTAGACTTCCGCAACCTGCTTCAATATATCATCAGAAACACGAACATCCGCCTGATAGTCGACTGATGATACCCAGAGCCTCAGGATGTCTGCACCAAGCTGCTTCATTACTTTCGCTGGTACCACTACATTGCCAAGTGATTTGCTCATTTTACGACCATTTCCGTCTAACGCAAACCCATGGCTTAGAATTCCTTTATATGGTGCTTTTCCTGTCACAGCTACAGCAGTTGACAAGGAGGAGTTGAACCATCCTCTGTATTGATCTGATCCTTCCAAATAAAGATCAGCCGGTCTTACAAGGTCATCGCGTTCTTCCAACACGCCTTGGTGAGATGATCCAGAATCAAACCAAACATCCATGATGTCCTGTTCTTTTGTAAACGTTCCATTTGGACTTCCAGGATGAGTAAATCCTTCAGGCAGCAGCTCGGCAGCTTCTTTTTCAAACCAAATGTTTGATCCGTGCTCTCTGAATAGTGATGAAACATGGGCAATTGTTTCGTCTGTAATAATAGGCTCTCCATCTTCCGCATAAAATACCGGAATCGGAACTCCCCATGCCCGCTGTCTTGAAATGCACCAGTCACCTCTGTCACGTACCATGTTGTAGAGGCGTGTTTCTCCCCAAGCAGGAATCCATTTAGTTTCTTTTACAGCTTCCAGCAGGTCACTTCTAAAATCCTTTATGGAAGCAAACCATTGGGCAGTCGCCCGGAAGATTGTCGGTTTTTTCGTTCTCCAATCATGAGGATACGAGTGAGTGATAAACTCAAGCTTTAATAAAGCACCTTTTTCCTGCAAATTTTCCGTGATCGATTTATTGGCTTCATCATAGAACAAGCCTTCAAATCCCGGAGCTTCAGACGTCATATTTCCTTTCTCATCGACCGGGCAGAGAACGTCTAATCCGTAGTGCTGTCCGATAATAAAGTCATCCTCACCATGTCCGGGAGCAGTATGGACACAGCCGGTTCCCGCATCGGTCGTTACGTGGTCACCGAGCATGATTAGCGAATCTCTGCCGTAAAGCGGATGTGCGGCAACTGCATGATCCAGCTCTTTTCCTTTAAAGGTTTTTACAACTTGAGCATCTTCGAATGCCAATGTCTTCGTTACTTCTTCTACCAAAGCGCTGGCTGCAACGTACCGTGCTCCATCCACTTCAACTACGCTATATTCCAATTCAGGGTGAACCGCGATTCCAAGGTTTGCTGGAATTGTCCATGGTGTTGTTGTCCAGATGACGATCTTATCGCCTGCATTAAGAACACCTTTCCCGTCTTTCACCTCAAAGGCAACGTAGATCGACGGAGATCGTTTGTCCTGATACTCAATTTCCGCTTCCGCCAAAGCAGACTCACTGGAAGGTGACCAATAAACAGGCTTTAATCCTTTGTAAATATAGCCCTTCTTCGCCATTTCACCAAAAACAAGGATCTGATTCGCCTCATATTCCGGTTTTAACGTGACATATGGATTTTCCCAATCCCCTCTGACTCCGAGCCGTTTAAACTGTTCTTTTTGCCCTTTAATTTGCTTCCAGGCATATTCCTCACACAGCTTGCGAAAATCGGCTACACTCATTTCTTTACGTTTCACCTTTTTGTTCTTCGTTAAAGCAGTTTCGATTGGAAGTCCGTGTGTATCCCAACCGGGAACATATGGAGCATTAAAGCCGTTCATTGATTTATAACGGACAATCATATCCTTTAAGATTTTGTTGAGCGCATGGCCCATGTGAATGTCGCCATTTGCATATGGCGGTCCATCGTGGAGTACGAATTTCGGCCGGTCTTTCGTACGCTCTTGAACTTGCTTATAAATCCCTTGTTCTTCCCAAACTTTTTGGATCTCTGGCTCTTTATTCGGAAGATTTCCCCTCATCGGAAAATCGGTCTGCGGCATAAGCAGCGTATCTTTGTAATCCATTTTCATTCCTCCAAGCTTTCTTTAAAATTTACAAAAAAATAAAAAAAGCCCTCTCATCCCTAAAAAGGGACGAGAAGGCTTCTCGCGGTACCACCCTTCTAGACAGAAAAAAACTTCTCCCTGTCCACTTAAGCATCGTAACGTGATGAGACGTCCTTTCCTACTAACGTCAGAAAGGAAGCTAAAGAGATGATCCTGCAATATCAAGCAATCCCGGGCTTCCACCATCCCCGAGTCTCTTTTGATTGCTTTTAAGAAATTGCACGTTCTCCGTCAGGCGCATGTTATTATCATAATTACTGTAATATCCGTATAAGTTATTTTATGAAGGTATTATATTCGCTTTCTTTTTAAAAAGTCAAGCAACACATAAAAAATTATTCTTTTTCTTCAAACACGGCATCTACTTCATATTCAAGCAGATGATCCCAGTCATCATTTTTCAACAGATCGAGTTGAGCTTCAATCAACATTTGGAACCGTGTCCTGAACACCTTGGACTGCTTTTTCAATTCTTCGATTTCCATTGCTATTTTTCTTGATTTAGACAATGATTCATTAATAATGCGGTCGGCATTTTTTTCTGCTTCACGCACAATCAGCTTTGCTTCTTTTTGTGAATTTCGTTTAACATCCTCAGCTGCCTCTTGTGCAACGAGAATGGATTTATTTAAGGTTTCTTCTATACTGGAGAAATGCCCGATTCGCTCGTCAAGCTCGTTGACTTTTTTCTCCAAATCATTCTTTTTTCGCAGGATGATTTCATAATCTTTTCTGACTTGAAGCAAAAACTCGTTGACTTCATCTTCATCATACCCGCGAAATGCTTTTGTAAACGTCTTATTATGGATATCATTCGGTGTTAACGGCATCATGCCACCTCCGCTTATGTATTAAAAGAATTTCTCTACTCCACATTATAAAACAAAAAAACGTGTAAATGGGTAAATCCGTTAAAAAGCTTACAGTTGTTTTTCGATTGACAGCTTCCATTTATCCTTTTTTGTCTTTCCTTCAATGCTTGTCAGCTGGTATCTTCCATATCCCCTTACAGACAAGTAATCATTTTCCTCTAGTGTAAATGACGGGTCCTCAAGAGTACGCCAATTGACCTTGACAGCGCCGCTTTTAATCAAAGCCTGGCTTTTCTGCCTTGATTGCCTGATCATCGCAGAGCAAACGACATCCAGCCGCAAGGAAGAAACGATCTCATCCTTTCTTTCGACATGTTTATCGGGAGATTGAATGCACCCGAGCGAAATTTCTTTCACCGTGACCTTTGTTTTTCCGACTTGGGTAAATTGCATGTGCACGTAGTTGCTTATCTCCTTGGCGCAAATAAATTGAACGGTCTCGCCCGAAATAAGCAAATCGCCGAATTTTTCTCTTTTCAATCCTAGTCCCATTAAAGAGCCGAGCAACTGGCGATGTCCGATACTCGTAAATTTCTCAGGATAGATGACCTCAAACGCCTGAAGCTGAAAGTCTTCTTGTTCAGGTCTGTAATACTCCGGGTAAAGCAACGCCCTTTTTCTCTCTGACTCTTCGAAGCCTCCAAAGAATTCAACTTGAATTTCCCCGGTCCCGCCGATCACGGCTGAAAGAATATCCCGTTCTCTTGGATCTAAAAAATCCGTTAGCTTTGGCCGGTATTGTTCAGTGATGATGCTTTTCCATTCTAAAGCTTGATCAATAAAAGGCTGCTCTTCTTTTCGAAAATGCTGATATAGATTGTCCAATATGATCCCTTTCTAACTAAAAAATCCAATTATGCGAACAGGGACTTGGCGATCACCAAGTCCCGAAACAGATCGCTACATAAACATGAAGAAAACAACTCGAAGTCCCTCGCCTGCCATACGTAAAACTAAAATGGCGACAATCGGGGAGATGTCGATCATAGCAATTGGCGGAATAATTTTTCTGAATGGCTCAAGATACGGTTCACATATAGAGCCTAGGATTCGCCCAAAAGATGATTCTCTGGCATTGGGAAACCATGACAACAAAATATAAATAATGATCGCATACATATAAAAAGTAATTACAGTATCAAGTACTTGATAAAGCATCAGCATCTACAAATTACCACCTTTGATATTCTTCGTCGGCAGACATCAATTCTGAAATAGTGCCAGACACATCAACATTGTCAGGCGTACACAGAAAGATATCGGATCCAATCCGCTGGATATCTCCGCCTATGGCATACACAGTTCCGCTTAGAAAATCAACGATCCGTTTTGCCTGGTCATGCTGGATACGCTGGAGATTCACGACGACGGCACGCCTGTTTTTTAAATGGTCGGCAATTTCCTGGGCTTCCGCGTAAACTCTCGGTTCACTTAATACTACTTTAGAAGACTTTTGCACGCTTTGCAAGCTAACGACATTTTGCTTTCCCGCAGACCCGGGCTTGCCGCTACTATTGTATGTAGGCTTTTCTTTTTGCTCGCGAGGCTGTTCCCTTTCCTCCTGGTCACTATCGATATATTCATATTCATATTCTTCATCTTCCAATGAAAAGAAGCTTTTAAATTTATTTTTAATACTCATGAATTTGCACCTCCCGTTTGATTTCCTACGAGTGAAGAGCCGATGCGGATAAATGTCGCACCTTCCTCTACTGCGATTTTATAATCATTTGACATCCCCATTGACAACTCATGGCACGGGGCGTACGGCAGCTTCAGTGCTTGAACCTCCTGCCGCAGTGTTCTAAGCAGGCGGAAACAGCTCCTGATTTGCTCTTCATCCTCCGTGTGAGGCGCCATGGTCATCAATCCAACCACTCGTATGTTGGGAAAAGACTTTAGCTCTTTTAGAAAAGGAACGACTTCTTCCCTTGTCAATCCGTGCTTAGACGGTTCCATAGACGTGTTCACCTGCACAAAACAATCGACTGCAGAGCTTGCACGCTTATCAATCTCTTTTGCCAGCGACAACCGGTCAAGCGAATGAATATAGGCAACTTTCCCAATAATATTTTTTACTTTCCTTGATTGAAGAGAGCCGATAAAGTGCCATACAGGGTCGCTCCCGAGAATCTCCTGCTTGCGTAATAATTCATCGTCGCGATTTTCCCCAAGATGAACGATCCCCGCATCAAGTGCTTCTTTTGCCCGCTCGGGCGTTACGTATTTCGTAACTGCTATGATCGAAATCTCTTCTCGGTTTCTGCCTGACTTTTTACATACTTCGATTATTTCTTCGTTTATATGTCGTAACTGAGTTTGCACATCCACTTACTGTTATGCCTCCTTAAACCCTATAAAGGACATCATTCGTCCCGTTTTCCCTTTATCTCTCCGGTGGGAGAAAAAAAGTTCATCTTCACAGCTTGTACAAAGGGGACTAACCGCAATGTTCTGTTCCTTTATACCGGCATCAAGCAAAATGAGCCGATTGAGTTCTTTCAGGTTTAGCATATATTCGGTACTGTTCACTTCAGTAATTGCACTGTCTGTGTCAATAGAAAGCTGTTTCACCTTTTCAATAACCCTTTCATCCACCTTATAGCAGCAAGAACCAATTGAGGGTCCAATGACTGCTTGTATATCCTCCAGTCTTGATCCTTCAACCGTTTGCCAGGTCTTCGCCATTTTTTTGCCAATCTGAAGGACGGTTCCCTTCCAGCCAGCGTGGGCAATACCGGCAAGAGATTTGGCAGGGTCATAAAAATATAACGGAACACAATCTGCAAAGCATAATGCCAAAACCACATTTTTCTCGTTTGTATAAAGTCCATCCGTTGATTTTATTGCTGTGTCATAGATTTTGCTGCCTTTTCCGGCATCTTTTTTTGTAACACGTTGTATTGAATTTTCATGAGTCTGATCTGCAAAAACCCATGATTGCAAGGGGAAACCAAGACTTTGCGCGACAAGCTCCCTGTTTTTAATAACATTCTCATTTATGTCAAGAACATGGAGGCCTGTATTCAATGTTTGGAATGGAGAATCACTTACCCCTCCATTTTTTGTTGTCATTCCGCAAAGAACCTTGTTATGGTTCCACTTATCGAAAAGAAGAGTTGCTTCATTTTTTTGAATGAATGATATCTGACTGTTCATTCGATGATCCTCCTTTCGACAAACAACGCGAATCTTCCCATTATGCTCTTATATTACCACAATTTACGGTCTACAGTTAGCATCGATTTGCAAAAAAACGGGCGAATGAATAACGAATTAGCTTAATCGAACCAAAATCACATCTTCACCGATTTTCACAATATTTCGCCAAGGAATTAATATTTCCTCTTCTTTTCCAAAAAAACCGAGAACTCTTCCACTCCCGCCAATAATGATGGCCTGTATTTTTCCATTCGTTACGTTAATATCAATATCACCGATACTGCCGAGTTTTTTGCCGTTTGAAACGTCTACGACATCCTTCATTTGAAACTCAGAAATATTCATCATTTGACATGCCCTCCAATGAAATAAGCAATTATCACTATTATATGAATGGATACTTGAAGTGCATGCCAAAGGAATATGAATTTTATATTAATAAAATTTCATATTCTGGAAGAACCAATTGAACGCTGGGTTTTGAACAGATGTCTGATAGTTCTATAAGCTCTTAGCTTATAGAAAACGCTTTCGGAGTAAATCAATTCAATATATTGGAAGTTATATTACTTTATTTCCGTATCAATGATATAATGAAAAATATGGGAATTCGCTTATAAGAAAGGAGAGCAAATGATCGTGGCAATTAAAAAATTTCCAGTTGTTATATTGACTTTGGTTTCTGCCTTCCTCTTCTGCTCTATGTTGATCGCATCTTCACTCTCCCCAATATCTGAATCCGGGCCTAATGCGAATCAATTTGGCAGCGCGGGCATGTGGTCAGCTATTGGAACTGTGCTTGCTTTTTATATCCTGCCTTTAATTGCATATCTAGCAGGGTTAGATGCGATGAGATCCATCATGGCTGTATTATGTAGTTTCGGAGTGATGATAAACTTTGTGATCATTCCAGTAGTATTAGGGATATTTGCGAACAAAATGAATACTTCCTTAATAGTAGTCATAGCCCTTTGCTTCATTTTATTAATTATTAATACCGTTTGGTTTATCACAGCTTTCCGTTCATCATCAAAATCACACAGTGTTGCTTGATTTTATTATCATTCTAGGAAGCAGTAACTTGTATTTGGGGCATTATACAATTATTCTGATCATAAAAAAAGAGAGGGCAGTGTATCCTCTCTTTTATTGATGAATATTTTTATTCATTTGCTTAATTGCCGCTTTTTCCAGCCGGGAAACCTGAGCCTGTGAGATACCAATCTCTTCAGCGACTTCCATTTGCGTTTTCCCTTGAAAAAACCGTTTTCTGAGAATCATTTTTTCGCGTTCGCTTAATCTTCTCATTCCCTCTTTCAGAGCAAGCTCTTCGATCCACTGGCTGTCCTTATTTCTCTCATCGCTAATTTGATCCATCACATAAATCGGGTCTCCGCCATCGTTGTATATCGGTTCAAACAAAGACACAGGATCCTGGATGGCATCCATCGCAAATACGATTTCTTCGTGAGGAATATCAAGCACCTTTGCAATTTCTTCAGCTGTCGGCTCCCTGCTTGTCTCACTAATTAATCTTTCCCTGACTTGGAGAGCTTTGTAGGCAATGTCCCGCAATGATCTTGACACACGAATCGGATTGTTATCACGCAAGTACCTTCTGATTTCTCCAATAATCATAGGGACAGCATAGGTAGAGAACTTAACATTATGGCTTAAATCAAAATTATCAATCGATTTCATTAATCCTATGCAGCCCACCTGAAATAAGTCATCCACATACTCTCCTCTGTTGTTAAAACGCTGAATCACGCTTAATACAAGCCGCAGGTTTCCGTTAACCAGTTTTTCTCTAGCTGTATAATCCCCTTCGTCTTGCATCTGTTTGAAGAGTTTTCTCATCTCTTCATTTTTTAATACAGGAAGCTTGGAGGTATCTACCCCGCATATTTCGACCTTATTTCTCGACAATATCTTTCCCTCCCTACAGGAGCTCTGGTACAAAGTTAAGTATCTCCTTGAGTGGGAAAAATATGCACAAATGTCGATGAGAAAAAATTTCCTGCCCGAAATAAGGGGTTATACCATTTTATTAAATTCCTTTCTCAGCCTCTTAATTATTCTTTTCTCCAGCCTTGATATGTAGGACTGAGAAATCCCCAGCATGTCTGCCACATCTTTTTGCGTTTTCTCTTCTTCTCCTACCAGCCCGAACCTAAGCTCCATAATTTGTTTTTCACGGTCATTAAGCTGATCCAGGGCTTTCATCAGGAGCTTTTTATCCACATTTGCTTCCAGATCCTTTGTGATAATATCATCATCAGTGCCCATGACATCTGAAAGAAGAAGTTCATTTCCATCCCAGTCAATGTTAAGCGGTTCATCAAAAGATACCTCTGACCGGATTTTATTGTTTCTTCGGAGATACATTAAAATTTCATTCTCGATACATCTTGATGCATAAGTGGCAAGCTTGATCTTTTTTTCAGGGTTAAACGTATTGACAGCTTTTATAAGCCCTATTGTTCCAATACTTATGAGATCCTCAATATTAATCCCTGTGTTTTCAAATTTGCGGGCAATGTATACGACCAGCCGCAAGTTTCGTTCGATTAATATCGCTCTGGCTGCTTGGTCTCCCTTTGGCAGTTTATGAAGGAGATCCTGCTCCTCATCTTTTGATAAAGGCGGCGGAAGGGCTTCACTTCCACCAATATAATAAATCTCGTCGCTTTTCAGTCCAAGCTTAATTAAGATACGATACCAGTAATACGTCAATCTTATTTTCATTTTTTTCATATTTCTCCTTCTCTCCCTTCTTTAATGATTTAAGACACATGCTTGATTCCTTTTTCAGATAGCATTTTCGGGTGGACAATTGCCTGAAAATCGTCATCCGAAGATAATCCGGACGGACTGATTCCAACGAAACACTTTTCTACTGAGATGATTTCTTCTTTTGTGTAAACCAATACATCATCAGGCTTAATGGAAAGCAGGAACTGATTTTGCTGCCCAACCCCTCTGTATGGCACAAGCCGGAGACGGTCGATAAACGGAAAAGTTTCATCAATTTGCTCTAATGCATGAACTGAGTCTCCTGTCTTTACCAGTTCTAAAAAAGCCTCTCCCACAATCGGCTTCAAGCATTCTGCATAAACAATCATGACCGGCGTTTTGGTTAACGGATCGTAAAGCTGGTTTCCGGAATCAACCAATCCTTTTAAAAAAACCTCTTGTCCTCCGATCATCACTTGAACGTTTACATGCTCCTCAAATTGAATTTTGCGAATCTCTATATCCTCTATTCTCTTTTTCGAGAATATCCAAAGAATTGGAAAACCTATTATGACAAAGATCCAACTGATCGGATCCCCAAAACCGGAAGAAGCTGTCATCAATGCTCCATTCTCAAGCTGGCCATCCGATTGAAGAAGAGAATGCGCACCAATGATTCCCCCACCCAATAAAAATGTCACAAAGAAAAACGTAAGCCAGTTTTGAAGAAAGTAACGAAACCTTTTAAAACCAAAAGCAGCAAAAACGATCAGCAGAGAAAAAGCAAGTTTTCCAGCGGGATGAGAAACGAACCAAGAAAAAGGAGTAAACATAATGAGAACAATACCGGAACCAATAAGGGCACCTAAAACAAGGCGAAACTTCTTGACATTTCGTTTTAAAATTTTGCCTGTTAACGAAAGCAGCAGCAAGTCGAAGCAAAAGTTTAACAGCCAGATCACATCTAGGTAGATTTCCACTTCTTATCGTTCCCCGCCTTCCGCCAATTAAGAGTTTTTAGAAACGGCACGTCTCCCCTTTGTTTTTACAAGTATAAATCAAGCTGCATGGGAAAGTCTGTCAATCTATGTTAAGAGAATTGAACGTTTTTAAGAGATTCATATTTTATTTGTCGACTAAGTGATCTCTGTTTGTGCACGTCAGGTGATGGTTGGAATTTCTCGCTGAGGCAAACAAAAAAAGATACAGACTATAGACAAAGTCTGCATCTCACTTTCATTTTCCCCGAGGAAATTTTATTTCGGCATTTTCGCGTGAATATAAAGCTTTCCTTCAGCAGTTTTCCTCGTTTCATTGCCATAGTCGTCTCTTACAATTACCTCAATTTCAGCTCCAGCTGCTTTAATGGTGTTTGTTGCTGTACAATAGCCTTCATATTTGCCTTCAGAAACCTCCCGTAAAGGAAGCTCGATAGCATTCTGCACTCCTGCTCTGGCATTGGTCAGCGGCATTCGGATGACAAAGGTGGCATCCAAATCTGGTTCACTGTTGAATTCAATTTTTACCGATTCACCAGCCTTTAATTCTTTATCTTCTGTCGGCAGAAGATTCGTGATTTCAGGCTTCGTATATTTTACGTCAATCGTTATATTTTTTGTCACCTTATTGCCTGCTAAATCTTGAGCAACGACTTTGATCGTGTTTGCTCCATTGTTAAGCAGGATTCTTTCTGAGTACCTGCCATCCTCTACAGACGTTTTCTTTCCATTTACTTTTACCCAGTCCAGATTTTCGTCTGCTGCCGTGCCGGTGACGGTTACCGTTTCTCTGTTCAGTTTATCTCCTTCAGACGGGCTTGTAATCGTAAGCTCCGGCTTTGATTGATCCAAGACGATAGTTACCGGCTCGGATGGATCGGTCGTCCCGTTTTCTGCTGAGACTTTAGCCGTTATGACATTTTCTCCATCATTCAGGGTAATTTCTTTAGAGAATGTACCATCTTCTGACGTTTCAACGGAAGCCGCTTCCTCTTCCCCGTTGAAAATCTTGACGGTTGTTCCCGGTGACGAAGTCCCTTCGATGACCGTTTGTCTATGCTTTGTAAACGTTCCGTCTTCAGGCGACGTAATAACCGGCGGAGTCACCTCGTAGTCAACCAATGCCCTAATCATATAGTTCCCTTCTTCAGCAAGAGTTTGTGACCACGAACCGCCAACAAATTGCCAGCTTCGTTCTGATAACGGCCCATTTTCATCCGTTGCTAAACCAGGCGCATCTGGATTTGCCTTAGTCTGAATATATACGAGATAAAAATCGCCTTCTACTATGATGCCTTCTTGAGAAAGGTCAACAGTTGTCCATTCCCCGTTACGCTGTGCTTCGCCAATGACCGGTCCAGCCAGCTTCTTGCCGGGTGCTCCATTCGGCCCTGTTGCATCCCAAACTTCTACGGCGAATTCCGTACCGCCCGGAACCGGCCATTCTGTATCCCAGAATCTGAACAACCCGCCTCTTACAAGGGCTTTATCTTCCCCTTCATTCAAAGACATTTTGACTGCCCATCCATTACCTGCCTCGTAAAATACCTTTGCGTTTTCAGCTGACGCATCATCGTATCCAATTTCACCAGGATAACCGATGAACGGTTCCAATTGAAAATCAAGACTAACGTCTCCTGTAAGATCAGTTGTTGATTCCGAACTGTAAAAACCCGGTGCGGTAATCTTTACTGAGTACGAGCCTTCATATGCTGTCAATGAATATTCTCCGTTTGCATTCGTATGAACCGGTGCCACTTGCGCATCCTCAACCAAATATATCGTGGCGTTTTCAATTGGCTGGCCAGTCGCTTTGTTAGTCACCGTACCAGAGATTGTTCCTTTTGGAAGCTCCTCGAGCACAAAATTTGCTGTTGATGTCCCATCCGCTTCAACCGTAACTGATTGATTACTTGACTCAAATCCGTACGTTTCTGCTTTTAGCGTGTAGTCTCCAGATGCATGAGTTAATTCATAAAGACCAGTACCAGCATTTGAATAAGTTGACTTTCCGGTTTCAAGCACACTGACTTCAGCTCGTAAAGGCAGTATGTTCGGTGCAATCTCTTTCGTCCCACCATTCTTGTCGGAAATTCGGTCAGCCGGTTTAGCTTTTTTCGGATCAACTTGCGGCTCATCTGTTTTTTCCTTTGATGCAGCATCCTGAGCTTTCTCCACAATGCCGATCTGTTTTTTACCTGCCGTACCGATTGAAGTATCCGAAAGCTTGATGTCATCCAAATACCAGCCTTCTTTTAACACACTTCCGTCCGTATGGACATTAAACATCACGCTGATCGTTTGGCCGCTGTATTCTGAAAGATTCACTTCTCCATCTATCCAGCTGGAAGTTCTTCCATTAAAACTGGCCAGCTGCACCCAATTTTCTTCCTCTTCCGGAAGGACATAAATGTATCCATAATCATAATTCGTCTCCAAATCATACCACTGCTTAAATTGGAGGAACAGATTTCCGCTTTCTGGGACTGCAACAGGCGGCATTTGCAAATTCATGTTCGCTGAATTATCGTAAGTACCATCTAAATTGGTTACGTATACTTTCTCACCAGAAACCGCAGTTCCCGGTCCGGATGCCGGTTTACCCCATTCCCAGCTATTATTCGTTCCATAGCTTGTCCAGCCAACAGGACTGTTTACAAAATTCTGTACATACCCTGTCGTTAAAGCTGATAAGATTTGTACATCAAACACTTCTGATTCGACTACATTTTGGCCAAAATCTTTGATGACCCATTTGTATTGCAGAGCCGATCCTCCAAGCGGCGGAATCACCGCATCGTACGTTCCGTTTTTAAAGTCTCCTTCAACTCTGGAAGCTTCGACTGTAGTCCAATCAGTCGTCTCCGTTTTATATGTCAGCTGTACAGAAGTAATGCTGATATTGTCCGCTGCTGTCACTTGAAGGGGGATCTCGGCACCTTCAAACACTTCAGCAGGCGGATTATGATGCAAGACCGGCGCTTCCGTGTCCTCTCCTTCCTTTGTAACCTGACCTTTTATCGTGCCCAACCCTTGCGACAGTGCTGATACAGCATCAAACGCATTCACCAGTCCGTGGCCGTATCCGTTATTAGGAGATTCCGGGAAGGTTCCATCTGTCAATGGCAAAGCCGTATCTATTAGAATTTCTTCCATTTCTTCAACCGTAATGTTTGCATTTACTTGCCTGAGCAAAGCCGCAACAGCAGAAACGTGCGGCCCTGCCATTGAAGTCCCGTTCCATCCGCCTTCATAATTGCTTCCCGGCACAGAAGAACGAATATTTACACCAGGTGCAGAGATATCTGGCTTTAGCTCACCATACGGAGACGGCCCTTGCAGTGAAAAGCTGGCCAGATTGTTGTTGATGTCAGTCGCGCCAGTTGCAAACGATTCCGGATAATTCGCCGGGGTTGCGATCGATCCTGGTCCGCCCGGATTGGTAAGAGTCGTATTTCCAGCAGAAAATTCCGGGAATATTTCAGCAGCTTTCCATGCTTGTACCATTTCTCGATACCACTCATCGAGTCCCGGTCCGCCTCCCCATGAGTTGTTTACTACATCAGGAGCCATTTCAGGATGAGGATTTCCTTCTGCATCTTTAGGTGCAAGAATCCATTCTCCTGCTTCCAGCAAATCAACATCTGTACCGCCATCGGCAGAAAAAGCTTTAACCGCCATCCATTTTGCTCCTGGAGCAACACCGATTTTATTGCTTCCGTCAGGCTCCGATCCGACCATTGTTCCGGTAACATGCGTGCCATGACCAAGATCATCAAATGGGGTCCCTTGTCCGTCCACTGCGTCAAACCAGCTATATTCATGATTCGGGCTATCAGGGGCCGCCGGGTCATATCCTTTGTATTTTTCCTTTAATGCAGGATGATCCCACTGCACACCAGTGTCAATAGAGGCTACGACTGTGCCTGCTCCATCGTAACCAAGATTCCAAGCTGCAGGCGCATAAATTTGATCAATATTCCATTCTACACCTTCAGCTGCAGGTATCGCTTTTTGATCTTCTATTTTAGGAAGCCCGGCATATGACTTTTGCCCGCTCTGATAAAGCTGTCTAGTTTCGTTCGGCAAAATTTTCTCTACCTCCGGCAACGCTGCGATTTTTTCAAGAACGTCTTTTGATGTCTCAACCGCTAACCCGTTAACAATATAGAAGGATTGTATGTGATCTGCCTTTCCGATCTCTTTTTGTTTTTCTAAGTATTTTTTCAGCTCTCTTTGTGTTTCTTCAGCATTTGCTCTTAGTGAGGTCACAACTGCTGACCTTTTTTGGTATTCTGTTTTCGCAGCAGTAAGGGCTCTGCTTTTTGCTTTATTTTCAGCTTCTTGCGCTACTTTTTTTGTATCTACCTGATCTTTCAGCTTAATTAGATAGGTGACTTTATCGTCTTTTTTGAATTGTTCTTCCAGTCTTTTAGATATTTTTCCTGATGCTGAGCTTGCTACAGTTTGCTTAATAGACGTAGAGACAGGTTTTGTTTCTGCAGAAGCTGCATTTGGTAGCACCAATGAGCCAATTATTACGGCAGAAAGGAAAGAACCTATTACTTTCTTTTTTGTCTTACTTAACAAAAAAATCCCCCCTATTAATTTTATCCCCGCAGTAACTCGCCTCCTCCTTTCTAAATAGGACTGTATGTCCAATCTAAAGCTGATAAATCTAATGTAAAGAAATTACATTGTGAAAAATGTCGCAACATGTCATAATATTTAGAATTTAAAGAAAATAAATCGAATGACATATGGTTGTTTGGCAAGAAATAGCAATATATACATAGAAAAGCATCGTACTTTTAAAATTACTAAGCATATCAGGGTGTATATTTAAAAGGACTATATTCCTTTTAAATACTCTCATCATGAAAATTGATTCAAAGGTTCGACTTGAATTTTACTAATTATCTAAAAGATGACTCATTCGCGAAAAAAATAGGTAAAATTCTCCTCATATTAAAACTTTAATTTTATATAAATAATCGGACATTCGTTCTGCTTAATCCTAATTACCCAAATATGAATAGACAAAAAAACAGCTTTCAGTGAAAACTGCTTCATTCATAAAAAAAAGACAAAACCAGTTTGGTTTTGTCTTTTCAATTTAGCCTCTTTTATTTCTGTTCCGTAAAAACGTTGGAATATCAAGAGTATCCTCTGAGGGCTGTGCAGGTCGCTGCTGACCGGTATTTTGCTGTTCCTCACGTTTGGGCTCTCTTTTTTGCGTATTATTTTGTGTAGGTTGTTTTAATCCTTGTGAAAATGGCCTTTGCTGCGGCTTGGTCAAATCTTGCTCTTGTTCGATAAAGCCGGTCGCAATGACCGTCACAACGATTTCATCTTTGAGATTTTCGTTAATGACCGAGCCGAAAATCATATTTACATCCTGATCTGAAGCCGATGCGACGATATCAGCTGCTTCCTGAACCTCGTATAGGCTTAGATTTGTTCCACCTGTAATATTCATGATTACGCCTTGGGCTCCATCAATTGCCGTTTCAAGCAGCGGGCTGGAGATGGCTTTTTTCGCCGCTTCTGCCGCACGACTTTCTCCAGTTGCCACTCCAATTCCCATTAACGCCGATCCTTTATTGGACATAATTGTTTTTACATCGGCAAAATCAAGGTTAATCAGGCCGGGAGTAGCTATAAGGTCAGAAATCCCCTGAACCCCTTGTCGAAGAACCGTATCCGCTTCACGGAATGCCTCAAGCATTGGTGTATTTTTGTCGACGATCTCAAGCAGTCTGTCATTATGAATCACAATCAATGTATCTACCGCTTCTTTCATCGAAGTAATACCGCCTGCTGCCTGCATCTGGCGTTTTCTTCCTTCAAAGGTGAATGGCCTTGTGACTACACCAACTGTCAGTGCGCCAAGATCCTTGGCAACTTGCGCAATGACCGGTGCGGCTCCGGTACCCGTGCCTCCGCCCATACCGGCAGTGACAAACACCATATCTGCACCTCTTAGAGCTTCCTCGATCTGTTCTCTGCTTTCTTCAGCTGCTTTTTTCCCCACGTCTGGATTTGCACCCGCTCCAAGCCCTCTAGTCAGCTTGGCGCCAATTTGCATTTTCGTTTCAGCTTTTGATAGGTTAAGCGCTTGGGCGTCTGTATTGACAGCAATGAAATCGACACCTTGTACTTCATTTTCAATCATTCGATTGACAGCGTTATTGCCGCCTCCCCCTACTCCGATTACTTTAATTGAAGCAAGGCCGTCTATGTTTGTTTCAAACTCCAACATGCTAATCCTCCTAATCCGTCAAAATGAATGGTATCTATTCCCAAAAGAAATTAAATAGTTTTTTCATTTTGCTTTCTTGTTTTTCTTTTTTGGGTTTTTGTTGCCTTTTCTTCGGTGCAGAAAATTCTTCTTGATGGGATGCAGCTACTTCCTGGACAGCCTCTGAAGGCATTTTAAATCCGACTTTTCTCCCTTGAATTTTGGCATTTGAACAAGCAAATTGAATCAAACCAACCGCAGTCATATACTGAGGCTCCCTGACGCCAATATAGTTAGGGCTTGCCAAGCGGACATTGCTGCTGAACATTTCTTTAGCCAGATCCAAGACTCCGGTCAAACCTGCTGTTCCGCCTGTTAATACAAAACCGCCAGGCAAGTCGCGAATCCCCATTCTTACTAATTCCTCTGCCGCAAATTGCAATATTTCTTCTACCCTTGCTTCTATGATAGCTGCGATTTCAGACTGTTTAAAGGTTTGCTTCTGATCCGTTCCGATGACGGAAACTTCAAATTCTTCCTCGGGAGAAGATCCGGCATAATAGGCGTGTCCGTACTGTTTTTTTATTCTTTCGGCTTCCTCCGTTGAGGTCCTAAGTCCGATTGATAGGTCCTTTGTTATATTTTCCCCGCCTAAAGGAACGACTTTGGTAGCTAAGAGATGTCCGTTTTCAAAAACAGCAATCGTACTAGAACCGCCGCCAATATCAATTAATGCGACACCGAGATTTTTTTCATCGGTTGATAAGGCTACAGACCCGGCAGCTAGCGGCTGTAAACAAATATCGGTAATTTCAACTCCAGCCCGTTCGACACAGCGAAGTAAATTATGTAAAATAGTTTTCGATCCAGTAATCAGTGTGCCTTCTACCTCTAGCCTGACACCTAGCATTTTTTTCGGATCAGTAATTTCGTCCCTGCCATCCACTATAAACTGTCTCGGTATGACATCAACGATAATTTGCTCATTTGGTATGGACACTACTTGAGCTGCTTCCATTACCCTGCGGACGTCTTCCGTATGGATTTCTTTGTTCTCACTGGAAACCGCTACGACTCCATTCGTATCCTGTATGTGGATGTAGTTGCCATTCACGCCTACAATCGCTTTTTTTAACGAAAATCCGACCATTCTTTCGGCTTGTTCAAACGCCTTTTTGATTGAACGAACAGTTTGATCTATGTCAACGATTGATCCTTTCTTCAAACCTTCTGAAGGCACGTTTCCAACACCAATTATATTTAAGGAGTCATCTGTCATTTCACCGACAATAACTTTAATGGTGGATGTACCGATGTCAAGACTTACGTAAAGTTCATTGTTGTTCAATCTGGGGCACCTCCTATTCATTCAATCAATTTCTATTCTATTATTTGATGAACAACAATACAATGAATCTGCCGTTACAACTGTGTAACAAACACATCGTTTACTTATGTTTTTTTAAAGGTTATATCAAATATTCGTTATATTCTATCTATTTCCTTTTTTATCACACTATTTTTTCGTTTTTTCTCGGGAGGCTGTCCATTTTGAAAGCAAGATCCTTCGAATGACAGCAATATTTTGAAATAGCCTTACACCAAATGCAAACATTGCAACTATGTATAAGTCTACACCAATATGAACTCCTAGAAAAGCCAAACCTATAGCGAGTATGATGTTAAAAAAGAATCCAGAAACAAAAACCAGCTCATCATAGGAATCTTGTAAATTTGCCCTTATCCCCCCAAGCAAAGTATCCAATGCAGCAAGTATCGCTAAAGAAAGGTAGCTTGAATACTCACTCGGTATCGAAATATTCGTAATAAAACCTATCACAATTCCCAACAGCAACGCTAAAATCGGCAGCCACATTAAGATTTTCCTCCGTCTTCTTCGGTCAATGGTTCAAGGTACCGGACGTTTATGGAATCCTCAAAAGCTTTTATTTCCACCGATTTTTCGGGTTTTTCGACTTGAAGGTCTAGATTTTCACCGGCAAAAAGATCATCAAGATCAGACGCTGTTACTCTGCTATATAATTTATCGGCATTTTTCCCTATTACTTTCATAATTAAGGGATATTCATTGATACTTATTCCATCAATCTTCGTAATGCCGTTAATATCCCGGATGACGGACGTATTGATAATTCTTTGATCATTGATTGAAATTTCTTCCGCCTCATAGGAATTTAGCTCATTGATCAATTTCTTCAACAGGTCTGGCGGCGGACTTGTGACCGCCTCCCCGGTCCATTCGTCTGAAAACAGCGGCGAAATTGTAATGATTATGCCATTTCCAGTAACCTCTGCCATGCCTGACTTCTCTTTCAAATTTTTCAATGTATGCAAAATGGCTTGTTCCTGGCTGGCTTGTTCTTCTTTTTGGTAGGTCGAAAGTAATTCATCATATTTTGATATTTCCGAAAGCATATCAAGCTGGCTTTGCTGCGCCTCATTTAAATCCTGCCGAATTTCCCATTCATCTCTCGTATCACGGACATGTTGTTCTTGCGAGTGATTCAGCCTTAACGAAAGCATAAAGCCAAATACCGCAAAAAGTATACTAAAGCTGATCATCCTGTTTTTGTTTTTCATTTTCCCACCATCTTACCATTCTTCATTCCGCATTTTCCAGCAATGGCTCTATTTTTATGTTGTCTTTTTCCTCTAAGTTAAACGTCACATGATCTTGGTTCAGCTGATCCAGCACTCCTCCGGAAATATTTAATGCAGGAATTAATACATCTGGATCTCCAATTGCAGTGATCGTAAACGGTGCGGGATGCTGGTGCCCGTCCACTGTGACTACAGGGCCATTACAGCGGATGTATGATTGATGTGTGATCCTTTGTCCATTAATAGCAATAGCTTCAGCGCCGGAAATCAGCATTTCATTGATCACATGAAATAAATGGCTTTCGTGTACAATGTAATTGTTCACATTTTCGCCTTCAGGAATATAGGAAGCATCTTCAAGAGTTACTTGGACCCCTTTCCCCTTTACCCCTATTTCTCCAACATACATCCGGTATTTTTCAACATCTTCAAGAAGGTTATAGTATACTTTTTTTTCTGATTTAAGCTTCTCTTCTGCTGCTTGTACCTTTGATTTCTTTTCATTCAGCTCTTTTTCAAGTTCTTTATTTTGTTTTTCCTGGCTGATTAGCTCATTACGCAAAGAGTATTCTTCTCTCCATAATTCAGAGGTTTCGGCCTGTTTGTTTTTCTCTCTAGCAAACTGGTATGAATACGAAATCATTATTCCCAGGATAAGCATTGCCAGTGAAAGAATGACAGTTTTACCTTTCAACGTTCATCGTCCTTTTTCTTTCGTTTCTTCCTTTTTTGGGGGAAATTCCTCAAAGTATGTTGCAACTTCCATATGGATAATCCCTTTGGCTCCGTCATCAATTTCTTTGACAATGTCCGGGTAGCTTTTCATTTTATTTGAGAATGTTTTTAAAGAAGCAGAGACAATAAAACCGTCGTTCATATAAAGCGTCATATGAGATGGATCAGATTCGGACGGTGTATAATAGATTTCTGAAATGGAGCGATTGATTGATTCAGGGAGCTTAATTAGCTGCTCTGCCAGTTGTTTGCGCTTCTCATTATCAGTCCAATCCATTAATATCGGCATTCCTTCTTTCGGAAGCCCTCCCTCAGGTAATACCGTTCCGTTTTCCAGTACCGGGAAATATTGTTCCTCTTTCTCTAAATATGCAATACTCTTATATTCTTCGATCCGAATCTGAATTTTATTAGGTAGAATTTTAGAAACTTCAACTGTTTTTATCAGCTTATTCGTTTCAATATTTTTTTCTGTTTCCGCTTGATTCAGGCTCCAAAATTCAGTGGATCCGTTCTGAATGCTGGATTCAGTCTCAATTGTTTTTGTTGGCACATTTTTATTTCCAGATATCTCAATCGTAGAAACCTTGCTGATTGGGGTTTGGAAATAAACAATAAGCAATACCATCAAAAAAAACAATAGAATAAAAGTAATCAGGCGCCTGTTCGTTTTTTGTTTTCTTTGTTCTTTAATTTTCGGAATTCGTTTATCGATATGAACAACTTTTTCCTGTTCGTTGTCATATTTCATGCCTGTTTCACCTCAAGATTCGTGAGACAATAAAAGAAATAAAACTCGCCTCAAGGCGAGCCTATCATAGGCAAAGCTAAAGGGGTTTTCTCTTAAACCTAATGCCAGTAAAATCGTGCCAAACTGTTTTTCAATTACTTTCAGTATAGCACACGTCTAAGAGATCGAAAGTACTTTTTGTCTTTAAAAGTTTTAAAGGGTCAAGTCCCCCATCTCTAAGCGAAGACGGGAAATTCCAATCAGGTGGAGAAGAGTCTCCACCAGGTTCCCCGAGGTTACAGCTTGCTTAAAAAAGAGTTCAATTATTCGTTCCGATGATTTCTACTTCTGTATGCAGATCGATATTGTACTGATCCTTTATTGTTTTCTTTACGTGATTGATTAAAGAAAGCACGTCTGCGGCAGTTGCTTGACCCGCATTGACGATAAAGTTTCCGTGCATCTCAGAAATTTTGGCACCGCCAATTTGGTAACCTTTCAATCCTGCATTCTCGACCAGCTTGCCGGCATGCTCTGGAAGCGGGTTTCTGAAGATGCTGCCGGCGCAAGGCTGGGACCATGGCTGGGTTTCTTTTCGATACGTTTTGTTATTTTGCATTTGTTGAACGATATCTTCCCGGTTATCTTTTCTCAATTGCAAAACGGCTTCAAGACAGATTCCTGGTCGTTTGTTTTGCAATACGGAAGTTCGGTAGGAAAATTGCATTTCCTCGTTAGAGAGCCACGCATCAGAACCGTCCTCAAATAAGATGTGTGCTTTGCGAAGGATTTTGCTGAAATCTGATCCATGTGCACCAGCATTCATGTAAACCGCACCGCCGACTGAACCCGGAATTCCTGCTGCGAATTCAAGTCCTGACAGACCTTCTTTGCTGATCATTGTCGCCAGCCGAACGACAGAAAAACCTCCGCCAACCGTAATTTGGTCATCATCGATTTCGAGATTATCCATGCCTTCACCCAGTTTAATGACGGCTCCGCGTATTCCTTCATCTCCCACCAAAAGGTTTGAGCCTCTGCCGATCACCGTCCAAGGCACCTGATGTTTCTTTACCATGTCCATCACAGCTTTCAACTGCTTAATCCCGTCAGGTATGATGAGAAGATCAGCAGGACCGCCGATTTTTATCGTCGTATGCTTTGATAATGGCTCCTGTAATAAGAGTTTACCTACTTCAAGTTCATGTAATTCTTTTCTGATGTTTTCCATAGCAGCCTCCCCGTTAATTATTGCTACCTTTTCTTGCCGTGTAATTCATCTAATAGCTGATATAGGCGTAAAGCGGCATCTGGCACCCCAAGTGCTTTCGCTTCATCAGCCATCTTCTTTCTTTTCTGATCATTTTCCATCACCTCATCAAGCGCGCCGATCAAGCTATTCCCATCGAGTTCCGATTCTTTGATCACGATGGCAGCTTGATTGTCAGAGAGCGCTTTGGCATTAACCTCCTGGTGATTTGCCGTCACATAAGGACTCGGTATTAGTATACTCGGGAGCCCAAGCGCAGTTACTTCTGCTATTGTTGTCGCTCCCGCTCTAGAAATGATTAAATCAATTTTCTTTAAGAATTCCGGCATTTTATGTAAGAAAGGGAGAGCAATCATATTGTCTGCTTGTCCTATTTTCTCAAGCTCCGCTTTCACCTTGTCAAAATGAACTTCTCCTGAAACATAAAGCACCTGATAATTTTTCTTTTTTAATTCAGGCTGCATCTCGACAACCGCTTTGTTAATCGCAGCTGCTCCCCTGCTGCCGCCAAAAATAAGCGCCGTTTTTTTTGCGCGCTCAAGCCCCAGGCTTTCAAGAGACTGCCCTTCCTTCACTGAGACGGCTTCAGACCCTCTGGGGTTTCCGGTAAATGCGACTTTTTCTTTTGGAAAGAAGTCCCGTGCTTCCTCAAAGCATATCGCCACTTTGTCAACGTATCTTGATAAAAATTTGTTGGTTAAGCCCGGAAGACTGTTTTGTTCATGGATGATCGTTGGAATACCAAGCTTAGAGGCTGCATAAACAACCGGACCGCATACATAGCCGCCTGTCCCGATCACCGCATCTGGCTTAAACTCCTTCAAATACTTTTTGCTCATTCTTACTCCCTTTAAAAAGCGGATGATCGTTTTCACATTTTCAAAGCTAAGCTTTCTTTTAAAACCGGTAATTTCGATAGATTGGAATGGAATGTTTTCACGCTTTACAATGTTCTTTTCCAAACCGTTTTCTGTTCCTATGTATAAAAACTCAACATCCGGATGCTGTCTTTTTACCTCTTTTATAAAAGCGAGTGCAGGGTAAATGTGCCCCCCTGTTCCTCCTCCGCTGACAACAATTTTCATCATGTTTCCTCCCCACAAAAAATGGCAACCCTGCGAATACAGGGTTGGCTTTTTTCTTAATATCTCGAGTACCTGCTGACGTTTAACAGCACTCCGACAGCCATTAGCATAAGAGTGAGCGATGATCCTCCATAGCTTAAAAAAGGCAGCGTTATTCCTGTTACCGGAATCAAGCCGGTGACAACAGCGATATTAATCATTACTTGAATCGCAACCATGGAGATTATGCCGATGGCGATAAAGCTTCCGTATAAATCCGGAGCGCCTAAAGCGATACGCACACCCCTCCATAAGAGAAGACTGAATAACAGAAGGATAAGCGACCCGCCGATAAAACCCAGTTCTTCTGATAAAATGGCGAAAATAAAATCTGTTTGCGGCTCAGGCAGGTAAAAGAACTTTTGCCTGCTTTGGCCAAGCCCCATACCAAATAATCCACCGGGACCTATTGCATACAATGACTGAATGATTTGAAATCCGCTTTCAAGCGGGTCCTCCCACGGATTGAGGTAGGACGTAATTCGCGCAATACGGTATGGTGCGGATAAAACCAAGGCGGCAAATCCACATAAACCAAGAATGCCAAGATAAACGAAGTGGGCGATGCGCGCACCGGAAACAAAAATCATCACGATGCACGTTCCGACCATAACCGTTCCTGTTCCAAGATCGGGCTGAAGCATGATGAGGGCAAATGCCGAAAAAACAATTCCTAGTGAGGGAAGAAACCCTTTTTTAAAGGAGGTGATCTTCTTTTGATTTTCAGATAAAAACTTAGCTAAAAAGGCAATCATCGCCAGCTTCATAAATTCGGACGGCTGAATGCTGAATGCGCCTACGCCGATCCAGCTTCGCGAACCGTTCCGTTCCATGCCGATCCCCGGAACCAATACAGCCAAAAGCAGAAAAAAACAAATGATCAATAGCAGTTTCGCTCTCGATCTCCATGTCCAATACTCAACATTCATCAGAATAAACATAGCGACAATGCCGATCCCGGCAAACAAGAGCTGCCTCTTGGCAAAAAAGAAGGAATCATCAAATTTGTACGTCGCCCAAACAGCGCTTGCGCTGTATACCATGATTAATCCTATCGTTAATAAGAGCAGAGTAATAATAACCAATAGAAAGTCCGGAGAGGTCTTTTTTGTAGTCAACAACCGAACACCCCAAGCATTTAATTTGGGCTGTCCTAAAGGATAGACAAACCCTTATTTAAGCATATGCACGGCTGATATAAACATGTCTCCCCGATCTTCAAAACTTTTAAACTGGTCCCAGCTTGCACAAGCGGGAGAGAGCAAAATAATATCATTTGCTTCAGAAAGTTTATACGCCTCTAATACTGCTTGTTCAACATTATCGACACGTTTGATCTGATGTATTCCTAATTCTCTCCCAAGCTTTTGAAATTTTCCGGCAGTTTGTCCAAATGTAACAATCGTTTTCACATTGCCCATGTGCTCTTTTAATCCGTCTAGCTCGTTTCCCCGGTCGAGACCGCCTGCTAAAAGGATAACCGGCTGCTTAAAGGCATCAAGTGCTTTGCTTGTCGCCAAAAGATTCGTCGCCTTACTGTCATTGTAAAATTTTCTGCCATTGAATTCTGCCACGTATTGAAGCCGGTGCTTCACTCCGGAAAATGTGGTTAATACCTCTCGGATGGCTTCATTCGAAACGCCAGCTTGTTTTACAGCACAAATGGCGGCAAGAATATTTTCGAGGTTGTGCGCCCCGGGTAGAACGACATCTTTTCGTTCAATAATTGGGTTTTGATTAAAATAGATCGTTTCGTTTTTTATACAAGCTCCGTTTTCGATTTGCTGGGTCAAAGAAAAATAGACTTTTTTGCCCGATGAAGCTTCAGCTAAGCGGCAGACGGTTTCATCGTCTGCATTGATAATAGCAGTATCATCTTTCAGCTGATTTTTATAAACGGCCTGCTTCGCCTGCTCGTAAGACTGACGCGTGTGATGGTAATCAAGGTGCGCATCGACAACATTTAATATAATGCCGATATTTGCCCTGAACGTTTTCGTTCCCATCAGCTGAAAAGATGAAAGCTCAGTCACTATCCAATCGTCTTTCTCCGCATGGGCAGCTACTTCACATGCAACTGTACCGATATTCCCGGCAATTTTCGCTTGTTTATGATCGGCTTTTAACATTTCATATATAAGGGTCGTCGTTGTCGTCTTGCCATTTGACCCGGTAATTCCAATAAACCTGGCCTCGGTTAATAAGTACGCCAGCTCGATTTCCGTCCAAATCGGGATATTTCGTTTTAACGCTTCTTGGACCATTACATTTTCATAAGGAATTCCAGGATTTTTTATTAATAGATCAAAGGAATTCGTGTCAAACAATGAAATTGGATGATCACCGCATATTACTTCAAATCCTGCTTCCTGCAGCTTTTGTGCAGCATAATTCTCCTTAAAAGGCTGCTTATCGTTTACAACGACATTCGCTCCATTCTGATGAAGAAGCTTTGCAGCTGCGAAACCGCTTTTGGCAAGACCAAGAACAAGGATTGTTTTCTTTTCAAACCATTTTTTTGTTTCCACTTATAACCACACCTCAATGTAAATTCCTAAGGCTGCGAAGAGGAGGCCTGTAGCCCAAAAGGTGGTAACGACTCTCCACTCTGACCAGCCGGAAAGCTCATAATGGTGGTGCAGCGGACTCATTTTAAAAACTCTCTTTCCCGTCGTTTTAAAGGAAATGACTTGAATAATAACAGACAGTGTCTCAATCACGAAAATCCCGCCGATGATGACAAGCAGAAATTCTAATTTGGTTAATATGCTGACTGCAACGATTGCTCCTCCTAATGCAAGCGAACCCGTATCTCCCATAAACACTTTCGCCGGATGGGCATTAAATACGAGAAATCCAAGCACCGCTCCCGCTACGGCAACTGAAAAAATGGCAACCTCGAATTGTGACTGATTCCATGCCAAAATAGCAAAGGCTCCAAAAGCGATCGCCGCTGTGCCTGATAACAGCCCGTCGAGTCCGTCAGTCAAATTCACTGCGTTCGACCCTCCGACAAGCATGAATAAAATGAGAAGGATGTAAGCCCACCCTAAATCAAATTCAAAATCTGTTCCAGGAATTCTCAATGCTGTAGAAAGATCCATCTGGAGTAAGAAAATATAGAAAATAACGGCTATAATCACTTGTCCTAAGAGCTTTTGTTTAGATGTTAAGCCAAGATTTCTCTTCATGACAACTTTGATGTAATCATCCAAAAAGCCCAGCAATCCGTAGCCTAATGTCACAAAAAGCAATAAATAGACTTCCAGCCCGATTTCAGAAAACTTCAAGGTCATGGCGATAGTGGTAACCACAATCGAAGCAATGATCATGATACCTCCCATCGTCGGTGTTCCTGTTTTTTTCATATGACTCTGTGGCCCTTCTTCTCTAATGCTTTGGCCAAATTTCAGCCTTCGCAAAAACGGAATAAAAACAGGCGACAATAAAGCACTAATTAAAAAGCCCATTATGATGGTAAACAAAATGACCTGCTCAAGCATAGTTCATTCCACCTCCCATTCGAGAAGCACATTGTTGTATAAGTATTTTTTTTTGCCAAAGTATCGTTCTTACGTTCATTTCCTAACAACTCTTTTCTATCAATCATGTCATATCCTAATGAAGGGAGGTTATTTTTGTTTATTTAACTCCATGATGGCTTTTTCGGCCACCTTTAAATCATCAAATTCATAAACTTTGTCTTGGATCAGCTGATAAGTTTCATGCCCTTTGCCGGCGATAAGGACAGTATCGCCTTTTTTAGCATTCGCAATGGCAAAGAAAATCGCTTTTTCACGATTGCTGATGCTGTGGTAATAAGCGCCGGGAACACCATCCTCCATGTCTTTTAGAATGGCTAACGGATCTTCGCTTCTCGGATTATCCGACGTAAAGATCGCTTCATCAGCAAGTGAAACAGCTATTTGCGCCATTTTTGGGCGCTTCGTTTTATCTCTGTCTCCTCCACAGCCAACGACAACAGAAAGCTTGCTCTCTGTCATACCTTTGCAGGTTTTTAATACATTTTCGAGACTGTCAGGCGTATGGGCGTAATCCACAATGACTGAAAAATCTTGGCCGGCAATGACAGGTTCAAACCTGCCTCTGACTCCCTCAAGCTTTTCAATGCCGCTTACGGTATCATCAAAGGACACACCCGCTGCAAGGCAAGCCGCCGCCGCTGCCAGTACATTGTACACATTAAACCGGCCCAAAAGCGGAATCGTAACGTTTTTTGAGCCTGCATACGTTTTTAAATGAAATGTAGTTCCATTAGGAGAAAATTCAATTTGTTCAGCCATAACGTCTGCCTGCTCATTTAAGCTATACGTCAACAGCCGAGCTGAAGTAATCTTAGAAAAATAGGAAGCTGCCGGATCATCGATGTTTATTACGGCCCACTTCGGCTTATTATAATCAAAAGAATTCCCCAGCTGCGAAAACAGCAGGCCCTTCGCGTGCATGTATTCTGCAATTGTCTTATGGTAGTCAAGATGATCTTGGGTTAAATTTGTAAATACAGCAACGTCATAGTCGCAGCCTCTGACTCTTCCCATATCCAATGCATGAGAGGATACTTCCATAATCGCTGAATCAACTTCAAGATCAACCATTTTTTTAAATGTCTTTTGTAAGGTGATGCTTTCAGGTGTCGTGTTTTTCGTATCGAAGGTTTCATTGTTCATTTTTGTATACATCGTTCCGATTAACCCAGTTTTTTTTCCTGCATTCTCTAAAATTCTCTCAATCATGTGGGTAGTCGATGTCTTCCCGTTTGTACCCGTTACGCCAATCAGCTGCAAATGGTGTGTAGGCTGCCCGTAAAAAGCATCTGAGAGAATCGCCATCGCTCGTTTCGTATCATTAACGACAATTACAGGAACATTAAGTGATAAAGGCTTTTCAGCAAGGATGGCCGCAGCTCCCTTTTCAACTGCGCTTTTTGCAAAGTCATGTCCATCAACTGTAAAACCGTTTATGCAAATAAAAAGACTTCCTTTTTCCACCTCTCTGGAGTCCATCTCCAATGAGGTAATCTCAGGGTTTTCGCTTATGTCTTTTGCTTCATGTTGATTATCCATAAGGAACTTAAGAAGCTCTTTCAATCTCATTCTATCAAACCTCTCAGGCATTTATAAAAAATAAGGAAAAAAGCATTATTTCCAGTGATCCATGATATATTTTAGCGTAAAATGATCGATTCATCCACACCAATAATTATATGTACTAGGGCAGACTGCCTATCACGTTCGCAGACTGCCTGCAAATCCTCGTTTACTCATCACTTAAAAATAAGCGAATCGTAGAACCCTCCTTCACCTTTGTGCCGGGCTTAGGAGATTGCTGTACAACTTTATTTCCGCTTCCGGAAACATCTACTTGAAGATTTACCATAAGCTGTTCAAGCTCTTCTAATGACAACCCTATAACGTTCGGCACTTCTACAAGTTTTGTGTCCAGCCACTTGTATTCTTTTTCAATCTGATTCTTTCTTTGTTTTACTCCCAATTGAGGAAGACTGTCTCTCATGATGTTCCCAACAATCGGAGCTGCAACGGTTCCGCCAAATTGGACTGTGCCCTTAGGATTGTCCACCGCTACATAAACGACAACGGCAGGATCATCCGCGGGAGCAAAGCCTATAAAAGAAACGATATGGTTATTTTTTAAATATTTTCCGTCTTTCACCTTTTGAGCCGTTCCTGTTTTTCCTCCCACCCGGTATCCTTCCACGAATGCGTTTCTTCCAGTTCCTTGGGCAACTACGCTTTCAAGCGCAAAACGGATTTCCTTTGACGTTTCTTCTGAAATTACTTGCTTTTTGGCCATCGGGGCTTGTTTTTTCACCGTTTTTTTCGTTACCGGATCCACCCACTCTTTGGCTATGTACGGCGTATATAAGGTGCCCCCGTTAATTGCTGCGGAAACGGCGGCCACTTGTTGAATTGGGGTGACGGAAACCCCTTGGCCAAAGGCAGTTGTTGCCTGCTCTACAGGTCCGACTCGATCAAGCGGAAAGAGGATCCCTCTTCCTTCCCCCTGCAGATCTATCCCTGTTTTTTTTCCAAATCCAAAACCATTAATATATTTGAACAATTCATTTTTGCCCAGCCGGGTTCCTAGCTCTACAAAGCCTGGGTTACATGAATTTTGCACGACTTCAAGGAACGATTGGTGGCCGTGGCCTCCTTTTTTCCAGCACCTCAGCCTTGCTCCGTCTACCTCAGTATACCCTCTGTCATAAAAATGATCTTTACCTAGATTCACTTTGTTCTCTTCTAATGCTGCTGCAAGAGTAATAATTTTAAACGTAGAACCGGGCTCATATGTGCTCCAAACTGGTAAATTACGATTATAAATTTTCGGATCAACCGTTTTATAGTTAGCAGGATCAAAGTCCGGCCGGCTTGCCATCGCTAAAATTTCACCGTTTTTCGGATTCATGGCCACGGCTACGATCCCATCCGGATTATATTTTGCTTCTGCATTGTCCAATTCTCTTTCAACAATCGTCTGTACCTTCGAATCTATTGTCAGCTTTAGATCAAGTCCGTCTTCTGGAGGAGTAAAATCATCGGCTTCGCCAGGCATTCGCTTTCCTTTAGCATCAGAATAAAATTGCACAGACCCTTTCGTTCCTTTTAAATCATCGTCATAAAAGGCTTCCAGACCAAGCAGTCCCTGGTTGTCGATTCCCGCAAACCCAAGAACGTGGGAAAGGTAACTCCCAAACGGATAGTGACGGATGCTGTCTTCTGCGATATAGACGCCCTTTAACCCTAAATCTCTCACTTCCGTTGCTTTTTCATGGGAAATCTTTCTGCCTTCCGGACTAATTCTTTCTATTGAGATTTTTTTCGTTAGGTGCTTATAGGCCTTTTCTTCGGACATATTTAAAACAGCCGCAAGCTTTTTGCTTGCTTTAACAGGATCCTCAATTTGTCTGGGAACGACTAAAATCGAAGGTGCACTTTGGTTCGTTGCCAATTTTACTCCATTCCGATCCAGGATCTCTCCTCGCTCCGGCTCAAAAGGCAGATTCCGGCTCCAGGAATCCTTCGCTTTATTCGTCAGCTCTTCTCCCATTAGAAATTGGACAAATCCAAGTCTGGCATCAATAATCAAAAACGCTACAAAGCCAAACAGCAAAATCATAAACAAACGCTTTCTGACGGTTACATTAGAGACACGCAAGAGTACGTTCACTCCTTCTTTAGGCTTGTTTCATAGTATGCCTGCAAGAAGTGATATAGAACGCGTTATCCCGCCAGCTCGGTTGTTTAAAAAGAAAGCTTAATGCGAAAGAGCCGCATTAAGCTTTCCCCAGAATCTACTTCGTAAATTCGATTTTCACCGTAGATTTTCCATTAATCTCTTTTCCAGCTTTTACGCTTTGCTTCGTCGCAAATCCCTGCCCGTTCAGCTCAAAATGAATCCCGGACAAACTGGAGTAATTCAACACATCTCTTCGTGACCAGCCTGTCATATCAGGCATTTTAACCGGTCCATCGGATGTCAGAAAAACTTTTTCTTTAGCGATTATGCCGGTTTCCGGACTCGGAGATTGCTTATGAACCGCTGTGCCGTCACCAATTATGACCGGTGTGAATCCTTCATCTTTAACTTGCTTTTCAGCCGTCTGCATTCTCATTCCGGTAAAATCAGTCAAAGCATAGGACTCTTCTTTTTCAACTGGTTTTTCCTGCTCAGCATTTTCTTTCGGTTTAATATTTAAGTAATGGAGGCCGTTCTCCATCACCGGTTTAAAAATGGAAGACACCGGAGCTGATCCTGATTCTGTAGCCTTTAATTTCGGCTGCTGCACTGCCACATAAACGACAAGCTCGGGATCATCCTTTGGCGCCATGCCGAGAAAAGAGAAAATATAGTTTTCATGTCCGGTTAACAGCTTTCCATCATCACCGGCAAGCTGAGCTGTCCCCGTTTTACCCGCGATGTCAAAGCCGTCAATTTTGTATGGTTTTCCAGTTCCGTTTTTAGAAGTGACGACTTTTTCCAATATGTCGCGGACTTGTTTTGCCGTATCAGCAGAGATTGGCTGTCCTGCTGATTTCGGACTGTTTTGCAGGACCGTTTTATCTTTATTGTTGGGATCGGTAATATGATCAATCACATAAGGCTTCATCATCTTACCGTTGTTCGCGATCGCTGTAGCTGCCTGAAGCTGTTGGATAGGGGTGATGGCTGAGCCCTGTCCGAATGAATTTGTCACTTTTTCAATGTCATATTTGAAATTGATCGTGCTCTCAGCCTCACCTGGCATGTCAACCCCTGTTTTATCGTAAAAATGGAACTTGCGCAAATATTGGTTAAAGCGATTGGCACCAAGTTTTTCGTTGGCCAGAATGGCAAATGCCACATTTGACGACCGCTCGACCCCTTCTTGAAAGTTAATTTCGCCCCAGCCTTTACCGTTATTATGGTCACCGATTTCCGACTTTCCTACTTTGTAGGTTCCCGAATGATACTTTTCTGCAGCGTTAAAGACGCCTTCTTCCACTGCAGCGGCCAAGGTGAATATTTTCATCGTGGAACCCGGTTCAAACGGATAAGAAACGATATCATTGTAATAGTTCGTTATATCCCGTTTATTTGGGTCAAAGCTAGGCCTTTGACCGACAGCTAAAATTTCACCTGTTTTCGGATTCATTACGGCTGCCATTATTTTTTTCGGCTCGTATTTTTTTGCAGCCTCTGACATACTGTCTTCAAGAACCGTTTGCAGTTTTTTATCAATCGTTAAATGTACATCTTTTCCATTTTCAGGAGGAGTAATTTTATCCTTGCTGTTCGGAAGCTTCCAGCCGGCTCGATCACTTTCATAAGACACAAATCCATCTTTTTTCACAAGATAATTGTTCAAGTTCTTTTCCAGCCCCATGACGCCTGTCATTTGCTTTAGCTCATTGTTATACGTTGAATAACCGATTAAGCTGCTTGCAAACATTCCATTAGGATAATAGCGTTTAGAATCCCTGGTAAAGGCGATGCCCGGGAGCTCAAGCTTTTCAATTTCTTCTTTTTTTTCAATAGAAATGTCCCGGCCGGCCCTTCCAAACTCCACTTGATCTCTTCCTTCTTTATTCAGGATGTCAAGTATTTCACCCTCATCCATTTCCAAAATAGGGGCGAGCTCCTTAGCGGTCTTTGCTTTATCTTGCACGTGCTTTGGATGATTAATATCCGTCGTCATATCTTTGTCCAAAACCGCTATGATTGTATAGGAAGGGGCGTCTTCAGCGATCGCTTCTCCGTTTCGATCAAGGATTGATCCCCGCTGCCCCGAGATCGTCCGTCCTTTTTCGTATTGTTCGTGAGCTTTTGCAGCCAGTACTTCCCCCTCAACTTTCCCTGTCGCCTGTATATATGCAAATCTAGAAAAAATGACAAAGAAAAAGAGGGCAAAACAAATACTAAGTATTGCAGCTCCTCTGTTCATAAATCGATTTTTAGTTGGCATAAGCATCAATCCCGTACGTTTTTCACTTTTTTATCCTGTAAATTCAATCCGTGCTTTTTGGCGATTTTCATGATCCGTTCAGGCATCATCAAATCCTTTCTTTCCGTTTCTAAATCTTCAATCTCAATGGATTCAGTAGACACCAGTTCTTCAAGCTTTTGAACTTCCAGGTTCGTTTCATATGCCGCAAAGGCTTTGTTAATAATGAAAATAGAGACACTGAGAACGGCCAGCACAAAGAGAACGATTAAGACCTTTTCTCCTAATGTGATGGATGCCCTTCGTTTGATTACAACCGTTTGTTCGTATTGTTGAGAACGTTCTTGCTGTTTCTCTACGTTATAGGCTAAATTACTCATACTCTGTACCTCCTTATTTATAAGCGGCTTGTGAAAGCTGCAACGGTTAACATTTTTCTGCAATTCTGAGCTTGGCAGAACGGGCTCGGTTGTTTTCCTCCAGCTCCTGAATAGATGCAGTAATTGGTTTTCTTGTCACTAGTTTAATTTTCGGCTCGTATCCTTCCGGAATTACGGGAAGCCCATGCGGAAGATCTGGCATAGAGGACAAGTTTTTAAAAGTCGATTTGCATATCCGGTCCTCAAGAGAGTGAAAGGTAATCACTGAGATCCTTCCTCCAGGCTTAAGAACATCGACCGCCTGCTCGAGTGCTTCTTCAAATGCCTTTAACTCATCATTAACGGCAATTCGGATGGCTTGAAAAATCCTCTTAGCCGGATGCCCCCCTTTCCTCCTGGCAGGTGCGGGAATCACATCTTTAATAATCTCAACTAGTTCTCCTGTCGTTTCGATCGTTTTTTGTTCGCGATAGGATTCAATTTTTCTGGCGATTTGCTTGCTGAATTTTTCTTCCCCATATCGAAAGAAAATTTTGGCCAATTGGTCAAAGCTCCACTCATTAACGACATGCTTGGCAGTAAATTCTGCTGATTGATCCATTCTCATATCGAGAGGTGCATCGTAATGATAGCTGAAGCCTCTTTCCGGCGTGTCCAGCTGAGGAGAAGAAACTCCCAGATCAAACAAAATGCCGTCCACGCTATCAATTCCTATTTCGTTTAGTTTTGTTTTTAAATAGCGAAAATTGCTTTTAATCAGCACAACCTCTCCCAACTGATCAGAGAGTACTGCTTTCGCATGCTTAAGTGCCGCGTCATCCTGATCAAAAGCAATCAGTTTCCCCTCTTCCGACAACTGTGACAGGATGTATGTACTATGTCCTGCGCCACCGAGTGTGCAATCTACATATGTGCCGTTTTTCTTTACATTCAAACCGTCTACGGTCTCTTTTAGCAATACTGTTTTATGTTGAAACATGCTGTTTATTACCACCTTTTTCAAATCGATTGGAAACGCGAGTTTTTCACACAAGGATTCATTATATATCAAATCCGATCATATTTTCAGCGATTTCAGCAAATGAATCCTCTTGGTTCTCTATATATTGTTCCCAAACATTTTTACTCCACAATTCAATTCGATTTGAAACGCCGATAACTGTACAATCTTTTTCAAGCTTTGCATAGGACAAAAGCGAGGTTGGTATGTTTATTCTTCCTTGCTTGTCCAATTCACACTCAACGGCACCGGAGAAAAAAAAGCGGGTAAACGCGCGGGCGTCTTTTTTTGTAAGCGGGAGAGCTTTTAATTTTTCTTCAATGACCTTCCATTCATTAAGGGGATAGCCAAATAAGCATTGATCAAGTCCTCTAGTTAAAACGAACTGCTCTCCAAGTCCTTCCCTGAACTTGGCGGGAATGATCATGCGGCCTTTTGTATCAATCGAGTGCTGATATTCCCCATAAACATGGATGCTCAAACCCCACTTCCTCACCTATACTCCCCACTATCCACCACTTCTCTCCACAACTTTATTTTACACTCTTTTTGCATAAAAAAAAACCCTGAAATAGCAAGGGTTTTTTAAAACTTTATTTCAAAGTTTGACAACGTTATGCTTGTTTTGAAAAGAAAATGGCAGACTTTTGAATCTTTTGATAAAATCTGGCCCGTACTTGTTTAAATAATACATGATGTTCCAAATTCTTTCCTGAAGCGAAGAGTCCGGGCACAAACTCGTTTGGATTCTGTCGAAATCACGCAATACACGATCTTCTCTTCTTTTAACGCTTTTCTTTACGGAATGGTCTAAGAAATCTAGCTGCTGCTGAATGAATGCAGCGTTTTTCTTTACTACTCCTTCCAGGCTGTTGTCAATTTGCAGCGCTTCGTACCGCAGACGCGAATGAATCGATTCTATTTCTGTTTTTGCCTGCAGCAGAGAGGCTTCGAAGTCTTCAGGAATACGATCTGTAAAATAGCGATTCTTCCATCTTTCCACACCATTTTCGATTACATCTGAAAGCTCCAGGTTTCTTTCAAGCAGTTTTGTATCGATATGGCGTTCCAAAATCGATATATTCAACCTAGGAACGAGCGGCGCCATCTTAAAATCCATGATGTGAAATATGCGTTTAAGCTCTGCCCAATAAGACAGTTCACCCGGCCCTGCGATAAATGCGAGTGTAGGCAAAAGAAATTCCTGCATCAACGGGCGAGTTACTACATTATTGCTGAATGCTTCAGGGGTCTCTTTGATTACTTGGATTAATTCATCCTCAGACCATTCTATCCCTAAATCATGAATGGTGTAGTTTCCATTTGATTTTCGAATTAAAAACCTTTCACCATCGAATTCATAAAATAGATTGGCATGCTTCTCTTGATAATCGATGACGTTCGAATATCCCGCTTTAGCAATATCTTCTTGCTGTGCTTCAAGTGCATCTGCAAGGTCATCATTTTTCTCTAGAAGTTCTTGAAAAAATTCTGTCTCTAGCTTTCTAAGCCCGGGATCCCCGGAATTAAGCAGAAGCAAACCATCTTCCTGAAACAAATTTGCGATAATTTGCTCGAAAAATTCAACATACGTATCTGAACAGTCCAAACATCGATATAATTCTTCCATTAGGCTCAATGTATATTCGGTTTCACCATATGTTTTAAATACTTCATCGATCCAGTCTTTGCATTTTCTTTTATCGAGCAATGTCCTCGAAGCACATGATTTCTTTACTTGATTCTGAGAAAGCTTCTTTTTAGATAATCTCCCATTTTCAGCTGTGAACACATGATTTATTTCTTCTATGTCATGATCTTCTCCGGCAACCCAGAATAGAGGAATCACAGGTACTTGCAGTTGTTCTTCCTTCTCTTTTGCCAAAACGATAATGCTTATTACTTTATGTATGGTATAAAGCGGCCCGGTAAGCAATCCTGCCTGCTGGCCACCGACAATCATTACGCTATTTGGATTTCTGATTTTTTCAATGGAGAGGTTCATTTCATCAGATTTGAATTTTTTATGATATTCAAGTAAATAATCAGCCAGTGTATCTCTGGAGAACGTTCGAAAAGAAAGATCATTTAACCTGTCTTCCCATACACGATCATTCGTCATATCATAATCAAAAAAATTCAATACGTCTTTTTTTCCCTCTATGTAGTCTCGTACAAAAGGATTTTTACTTTGTATGGAAAGTGCAGTAAGCTGCATGCGGAACTTCCTTTCTCATAAAAAAATAGTTAGATTTCCGAAATGAGTATAGCACGGAAAATAAAAAATAGAAAAAAGTTTGCTTAAGAAGGTTCAGCTGCTTTTATGCTTGCAAACAGAAATGATAAGTGCGGAACGACTTTCCCCTTCGCATTTGCTTCATTTATCAGGTAACCGAGAATAGCATCGATTTCTGTTTTTCGGCCATTCAGCAAATCCGCCCGCATCGAGGACGTATTTTCTGCTGTTTTTTCACAAACGGCAAGAACCTTCTTCCAAGAGGATTCAACTTCATGCACTTGAAGGACACTCACAGCCTCATTAAATATTTGCTCCATAAACGCTAGATAAGCAGGATTAGCCAAAAGCTCGCAATTCTTTACATTTAGTAATGCTGTCATTGGATTAATGCAAGCATTGATGAGCAATTTCTCAATAAGAATCTGGCGCCAGTTGTCTGAGAAAACAAACGGAAAGCTTTCATGAGTCTTCGCAAGCTCTTTTGCCAGCATGTATTTATCGCAAGCGCTGTAAGCTCCCCACCTCACGCAGCCGTTACCAGTATGTATGATATGGGCTGCATCCATTTTTACCACGCCATGCTCAACGATCCCGACATATACCTCCTTTGATTGTGAAATATTTCCCATAAAGGAGAGATGCCCCATGCCGTTTTGCAAAAATAAAAAACGATCGCAGTTTAAGGTTTCAATCGTATTGCGAACCGAATGCAGCTGATTTTGCTTGACTGTTACCAGACATAAATCAAATGCTTCTTCACTTTTATGAGCAGCATGTACCTTTCTGGTTTCTTCTTTTCCGTCTTTGCTTATAGTAATCCCATGCATGTTTAGGATTTCCGCTTGTTTTTGACTTCTTGTAATAACTGTAATTGTATGTGCCTGCGATAAATAAAATGCAGTAAGAAGACCGACAGCTCCACCGCCCAATACAGCCAGTTTCAATATTTTCACATCCTTATGTTTCGTGTGTATTGGAGTATATTCTACTCATTATACATGATCGGCTTTCATTGAAAAGAAATGAGTCCGCAAGCACGAGGAAAAAGCACATATCTTTTGAACATTTCATAAAAACGCTTACAATAGAAGTAAGTATTACGACAAGGGGGAAATAAAAATGAAGGTTGAACGATTGCTCATCAATTATAAAACGCTGGAGGAATTTAAAAAATTCAGGGAGTACGGAATACAAGAGCTTTCAATGTATGAGGATTTAGAAAACAATATCATTGAAAATGACAGCACGTCTCCTTTTTACGGGATCTATTACGGCAACACATTAGTTGCGCGTATGAGTTTATATCAAGTGGATGGGCGCTATAATGAGTACTTTGAAAACAGACATAATTATTTGGAGCTATGGAAGCTTGAGGTCCTCCCCGGCTATCAAAGTAAAGGATATGGCAGGATGCTAGTGGATTACGCGAAATCATTCGGCCTGCCGATAAAAACCAGCCCTCGCGTCAAATCTGAAGGGTTTTGGGAGAAAATGGACTTCACAAGTGTAAAATACGATCTGTTAAGAGACAAGGGAGAAAACCCTCTCGTCTGGCAGCCAAAGGATGAGACGCAGACTTCAGAATCAGCCTAAATATTGTGATTTTGAGGCACTGCCCAATTAGTCTCCGTACATTACCCCCGCCAAATGCGGGTGAAGCAAGGACACCAGTTCTAACTGACAAAGTGCGGGAATAAATAAAAACCGGTCAATAGTTTGGCCGGTTCTTGCGTTTAAAAGAATGTATTATTTTCTTTCTTCTTGAAAGGAGACAATTTGTCTTGCGCGGTCCATTATTTCTATTAGGGCTTTATAGTCATTTTCCTTCGCCCGCAACTTGTTTTTTAATTCTGAGTTTTCTTCTTTTAATGCGTCCGCCTCTTTTTTTAGTTCTTCCACTCTTTCAGCCAATTGATTTTTTTCTGCCTGAAGATCGCTGTTCAAAGGAGTTTGTTCATATTGCTCCAAAAAACGGATCACATCCTGTATTGAGAGGCTATTCGTTGTTTCCGGCTGATAGGCCGTTAGCTCGTTAGTAAAGTGAGTGGCATGCACACCCAATTTCTTTCTAAGCTCTTTTCGCTGTTTTTTTGCCGCTTCAATCCCTGATTGATATTGTTTTCTAACGTATGAATTCCAGCGAAAGCCGCATGCAGCTGCCGTTCTCGTCAGTTTCCTGCCCACTTCCTCAAATGCCGAAAGCTGTGTGCCGCCTTCTCTGATTGACCTGAGCACGACCTCTGCCAGGAGCAAATCTTCGTCTTGAGTCCACGCATCCTGCCTTGTTATCGTCAAAGAATATCCCTCCATATCGCTTTTTACATCATACATATGCTGATAATAGAGTAGATAGACTAAATGGCTTTTCGAATCAAAAATAAATTCTTTTAAATTAAAAAAAGCATCTGGCTATTTGCCAAATGCTCTTATCATACATTAGTTTGAAGATTTTACTTCTTTGCCTTTATATGAACCACAGTTTTTGCAGACACGATGAGAAATTTTCATCTCTCCGCAGTCCGGGCATTCTACCATACCAGGCACTTGTAATTTAAAATGAGTACGACGCAATCTTTTTCTCGTTTTGGACGTTCTTCTGAAAGGTACAGCCATTATTCCCACCTCCTTATAGAGTTACGATTCGTTATCATTGTTTAACAATTTTTTTAAATCTGCTAACCTCGGATCCACTCGGTTTTCGTGCTCTTCCTCACTGACGACCTGCCAGTCCTGGCCTTTTTGCGGAGCAGCTCCCGGTTTTTCCTTTGAATCAGCAAAAATTTGCATAGGAACTTCAAGAAGAATTTCTTCTTTTATTATCGGAGTCAAGTCAACAATGTCATTTTCAGCAATATGGAAGTCATCGTCATCCAATTCCTCTTCTTCGCCATAGAACGAAAATAGTTCTTTGGTCGTTAGCGTAAATGGATGGATCACGTCAACAAGCGTCCTTGAACACGGTAACGTCATTTCTCCGGATATTGTAAAGTCAAATGCAGCTTGTTTTGAGTCAATGTCAGCTTTGCCCTTCACCCTTATTGGCGAAATCCGGCGTATATCTGTATTCGCTTTCGTCAGTTCATCTAATTCAAGCGTTTCATCAAATTCCAGACCTTTGTGCGCAAGCTGATTTAACTGATAAACTGTCCATTTCATAGGTTATCACCTCGTAAGAGCAACAAACAAGATTATAGCTTTTTTGAACTCGTTTTGTCAATATTTTTTCTTTACACAACATTTACTTACATTGACAAGCTTTCCGCCTGTTATATAAACTAATCGAAAGGCAATAACAAGGGAATCGACCTTTAGGATAGGGTCTTTTGATACTTTAACACAAACATTATTATCAATTCAAGAAGGTGAATCGGATGAAAGCAGCAGGGTTGGTGGTTGAGTACAATCCTTTTCATAATGGGCATGCCTATCATTTGAAGGAAGCGATAGCACAGACTGAAAGCGAAGTGGCAATCGCAACAATGAGCGGATCGTTTTTACAACGGGGGGAACCGGCGATCGTTTCAAAAATTTCCCGTACGCGAATGGCTCTTCAAAACGGAGTAGATATCATCGTCGAACTTCCATATGTGTATGCTGTTCAAAAAGCAGAAACCTTTGCAGAAGGTGCTGTTTCCATCTTATCTTCTCTCGGCTGCGATTCTTTATTTTTCGGCAGCGAAAGCGGTAACATCCGTTCGTTCTTGGAGGCTGCGTCACAATACAACACGAACCGTTCGCACATTGACCAGCTTGCACAATCTTTTCTGAAAGAAGGAAACAGCTATCCGAAGGCAATGTCACTCGCTTTAAAAGGTGCATTCTGTTCCAAACAGCCTCTTGATTTATCAAAGCCAAATAACATTCTGGGCTTTCATTACGTAAAAGCGATAGTTGATAAAAAACTCGGGATGAAACCAGCAACTTCTAAGCGTATATCTGCCGAATTTCATGATCCTTTGCTTCCTTCAAGAAATGCCGGCATCGCCAGTGCAACGAGTATCCGTAAAGAGCTTCTCGGCAGTTTACAAACAAAAAGCAGTGAGCCATATCTCCCGAAAGCGTCTGTCAGCGAGTTGGGTGCCTATTATCATTCCTATCAGATATGGCATACTCTAGAGAGTTATTTTCCATTTTTAAAATATCGCTTGAATTCGATGACAAAGCAGGACCTGCAGAAAATCTATGAAGTTGAGGAAGGGCTTGAAAACAGAATTTTTAAAGCGATCAAGCATGCCCATTCATTTCAAGAGTATATGGAAACCTTGAAGACGAAACGATATACGTGGACCCGTCTGCAGCGAATGACTGTTCATATTTTGACGAATACGACAAAAAAAGACGTGGAGAATGCTCTATTTGAATCAACTGTACCCTGTATCCGTCTGTTAGGTTTTTCATTAAAGGGTAAAGAATATTTATCTGCCATTAAAAAAGATTCGAAATCTACGGTCGTAAGCAAAGCCTCTTCCGTTTCGCATCCTTCGTTGGAACTTGATTTAAAAGCATCAAGAGTTTACGGAGCCGCCATCAGCGAGCCGATGCAATCAAGGTTCAGCAAAGAGGAATTTTCCGACCTACCAATTCTTTACGATGAACAGAACAAAACGTTTCTGCGCTAAGAGAAAAGCACCCGAACTCAGGTGCTTTTTGGTTTTAGCTTATTTAAGTAATTTAAAGCGTCATCTAACGTTTTTACAGGGACAATTTTCATTTTTGTTTTAATGTCTTTGGCTGCAACGAGTGCATCATCGTAATTCCCGCCATCGACCGGCGCAAAAAAGATCTCATTACCGGCATCATCTGCCCCGACTACCTTCTGTTTAATGCCGCCGATGGCTCCAACATTGCCTTTAGGATCCATCGTCCCTGTACCAGCAATATGGTAGCCCTTCGTTTCATCTCCTTCTGTCAGCTGATTATAAATCTCGAGCGTCATCATCAGACCTGCGGACGGGCCGCCAATGTGTTCAATCTTCACATTGATTTCCGGGTTTACTTCGACTTTTTGATCAGTCATTAATCCGACACCCATTCCGACTCGCTTCGGATCCTCCTTGAAGGCTTGCAGCTTCATCTCAATCTCTCTCTTTTTATTGTCTCGTTCAACGGTTAGCTTTATCGTGTCACCGTTTTTTTTGTTTCCGACATAGCGGATAAGCTCTTCAGAGGACGTGAATGATTTTCCGTCGATGCTGATTATCTTGTCACCTACTTCAATTTTTCCGGCAGCCGGCATACCTGAAACAATTTGCGAGGCAAATACTCCATTAAACGTTGTCTTTACGTCCTTCCCTGCTTTTTCATAAGCTGCGATAATGGCGCTTTGCTGGGAGCTGTTCATCATTTGCAACTGCCTTTTCATATATTCATCATCAGTTTCGCCTTCTTGCTTAAAATTGGCTTCCGGCATGATTTCGTGATAAGGGCGAATTTTGGCCCACAAAAACGTGAGAGGATTTGCTGGCCCTACCTGGACAGTCATAAGTGAAAATGACCCTGCCTCCTTATCGCCGCCCTCAACTTGAATCAAAGGCTGTAATTCAGTTGCACCTCCGGGCTGTGTGATATAAAAAGGAAGCTTAACAAATGTCAAAGCTATACACAATATAATACCGATTATGACCAGCCTGGCCAGTCTGTTTAAGTTTTTTCTATTCATTATTTGGAACCCCCAAATCTCTTCTTTAAAGCGACAATCGTATGTATGTTCTCTTTCGCTTGCCAGTTTCCTTCTAATCATACCTTTTTGTTTTTTCAATGAAAAGTAATCCGCAAAAAAAGCAGAATAGTCCTCACTACATAAAAGCAATGATCCCTCCACAAAGTTTATGGTCTAAATGGGGCAGCTATGTCCGTATAGTAGTACAAGCAGAAATTTTTTTAGAAATCGGGAGGATAATAATGAAAACAAAAAAATTTACAATTCTTATCTCCTCCATCCTTATTTTTCTCACATTTGCTGTCATTATTAACCCTAAGGAGTCATTTGAAGCTTCCGCAGCGGGGCTCGGCATGTGGTGGGAAATTGTTTTCCCATCGCTCTTGCCTTTTTTCATTTTGTCTGAACTCCTTATCTGCTTTGGCGTTGTGAGCTTTGTCGGGGTATTGCTTGAACCGTTTATGCGGCCTGTTTTTCGGGTTCCCGGCGCCGGTGCCTTTGTACTTGCCATGGGGATGGCTTCAGGTTTTCCATCAGGAGCTAAGCTGACATCCAGGCTGAGAAAAGAAAATCAGCTTACAAAGACGGAGGCGGAGAGGCTCGTTAGTTTTACGAATTCTTCAAACCCTCTTTTTATATTCGGTGCGATTTCAGTTGGATTTTTCCAGCATCCTGCATTGGGTGTAGTTTTAGCTGCCGCCCATTACATCAGCAATCTTGCTGTAGGTTTTACGATGAGGTTTTACGGCAAAAAAGAGTCAAACAGTAAGATGGAGCGTAGAGCAATGTTACCTTCTATCTCATTGGCTTTAGAAAAAATGCACGTGAAACGAATGAAGGAAACGAGGCCATTTGGAAAAATATTAAGTGAAGCGATCGTGTCATCAGTCCAAACGCTGCTCATGATCGGCGGCTTTATCATTATTTTTTCCGTTTTAAACCGAATGCTTTCAGAATTCCACATTCTCCAAGCATTGGCAGTTTTCACTCAATCTATTCTTGCCTTCTTTCATATCTCTACTGAGCTAAGCATTCCGCTATTATCAGGATTCTTTGAAATTACGACGGGAAGCAGATCCGTTAGCGTGACAGAAGCAAATATGCTGCAAAAAGCAATCATCGTCAGTTTTATTCTGGGGTTCGGGGGCTTTTCCGTGCAGGCTCAGGTTGCCGGTATTTTAGCAGAAACGGATATTGCATTTAAACCTTATTTTTTGGCGCGTATTCTACAAGCCTTTTATGCCTCAATCCTTGCTGCACTGCTTTGGAAGCCGCTATATACGTCCTTTTCTTCCCCGAGCGCTCCCGTTTTTTCCAACGATGCACCTACAAATGATTTATTTTTCGTCAGCGTTTGGGAAAAGTTAGTTTCATTTGGGCCAATCATTACAATTGTAATTCTGTTTATCAGCGCTTTTTTGATGTCCTCTCCTTCGAGAGATTCGAAGCGGTAATCTAAAAAAAGACTGCACAAAAATATTTGTGCAGCCTAATTTATTCATCTTCAAATTTTTTCGTTAACGCTTGTACAACTATTTCAGGAACGAGCCCTGAAACAGCCCCTTTGTATTTTGCTACTTCTTTTACAATGCTTGAGCTTAAAAACGAATACTGATTGTTTGTCATCATAAAAAAGGTTTCAATATTTTCTTCTAAAAATCGGTTCATTGACGTAATTTGCATTTCGTATTCAAAATCCGATACTGCCCTCAGCCCTCGCAAAATCACATTCGCTTGTTTGCTTTTCGCATAATCGATTAAAAGACCGTTATTGGATTCAATGCTTATATTTGATAAATCGGAGGTTACTTCCCGCAGCAGCTCGCATCTTTCTTCTACTGAAAAAAGCGGTTTTTTTGTTGAATTATTCAGAACACATATGTAGACATGATCAAAAACCTTTGCCCCTCGTTTGATAATATCCAAATGCCCGTATGTTACAGGATCAAAACTTCCGGGGCATACGGCAACTCTGTTCATTCTGGCTCCCTCTCCTTTTTGTATATGCTGACTCCGGTTACCCCGTAGGCTTCATTTCTTACCTGCTGCAGGTTTCCGATTGTATGAGATAGCGACACTTCCTTCGCATGCTCTGCAACAATAAACCCTTCTGCTGATAAAAGGTTGTGTTTGTCAATGATTAATAAGAGCGCTTCCAATTTTTGTGCTTTATACGGAGGATCAAGAAATATCCCATCAAATACAGATTCTTTCTTTGCAAGTACTTGCAGTGCCCGGGTGGCATCGTTGCGAAAAATCTCGGCTCGGTCTTGAATATTAAATTGTGACACATTCGTTTTAATGGTCTGTATGGCTTTATACTCCCGATCAACAAAAATACAGCGTTCAAATCCCCGTGAAATTGCCTCAATTCCAAGACCTCCGCTTCCAGCAAATAAATCAAGAGCTGTTCCTCCATTGAAAAAAGGTCCAATCATGTTAAAGATGCTCTCTTTTACTTTATCGGTTGTCGGTCTGGTTGACATTCCCGGCACAGCTTTTAACGAACGCCCTTTCAGTGATCCTGCTATAACTCTCATTAAAAAACTCCATCTTTGATTTTTTATGTTATCTTACCATACTCATTCACTTTCGGACAATGAAGCGAATTTTCTGTGTAAGATATGTTTTTATGTATAACCTGATCTATTCCTGGAAATACTTTTTATAACAACATCTGATGTGATGTTGTTGCCAACCGCGGAGAAGACTTACGTTTCCCCATAAGTTCTTCCTCCGGTTTCTCCTCTCCCTTTGCCTTCTCCTTATGTATGTAAGGAATAGAAGGACCCCCGCAAGTTTCTTGCGGGGATTTTTTTGTTTTTCGCTAGACGCTTGTTTTATAATCATACTCTTTAGCTTTATCCTGCTTCGTTTCGAATTCAAGCTTTAGATAAGGTTTATAGGACGGCTCCATTTTTTTCACGAATGAAAAGGATTCCAGCTTTGTCATAATTTTTTGCAGCTCATCTGTATCACAGTACAGAATCGCATATTTTAACCGCTTCGATACATAATGGACATTCCCGAATTTTCTCAAGCTTTTTGCATGCTTTACCGTATGAAGCCAAACGACAAGCCCTTGGCGTTTTTCACGCATTTCCTCACCTGCTTTACACGAATTTACGATTATGTATGAATTTGTTCGTAACAAAACCGAGACAAAAAGCGTCTCGGATTAAGATACTTTACAGCCGCAGCTTCCTCCTGATCCACAACCGCCGCCGCATGAAGATAAGCTGTCGAAATACGGATTGCCAGTCGGCACTTTCACATGCTCTGACACTGCTTGGCCAATTTCGATACTGATTTCATCAAGAACGGCTTGCAGCTCCGTCTCTGCCTTTTTAAATGCAGCAACGGCGTCATTCAGATCCAACTCCCGCTTAACATCCCGCATTTTCTTCGATATTTCTCTATATTCAGGATGGTACTTCCCAAACCTCTGTACATCCTCGTATTGCTCTTTTATTTTTGCAAAATCAGAGATAAGCTTTTGCACTTCTTGATCTTGCCGGAGCCGCGCCTGGCAAATTCTATATTCTTCGGCTATTTCTGACGAAAGAATCATGTTTGACAAATGATTGGCTTCGCTTTGAATTTGCAGTGATTCTAAAGTCGCATACATCTTATGCACCTCCACTGCTTAGTTTACCAGAAAAAAGCCCGCTTGAAAAATATACAAATTTAAGCAGCAAACAGAGCGCATTCTTAGCGCTCTGTTTAATCCTGTTGTCGCATAGAATGAAACATTTGAATCATCATTTGCGCCATCTGAATTCCGTTCGAAAACTGATTTACCCGGTGAGGGATCGTTTTTTCGTAATAATTCATCATGGCCAGCTGAAAAGACGGCAGATCGCCAGGATTGCGCGATAAATACCTGTACCAATAAGGCTGCTCTCGGATAAATCTTCTTCGTTCTTTATCTGACATTATATATTCTTGGACGTCTTTTCTCATAGTAGACTCCTTAATTAATCTTTACGAAAAGAAAAAGGATGTTTGCTTCCGTTGCCTGAACCTTCCTGCTTTGAACCACTCCCAAACTGATTGATCAGACCTTGGAGTGATGAGATGGACTGGCTCATTTTATAAATTTGCTCATTCATTTGATCAGAATCCATATTCTTTATCGCCATCACCATTTTTGACAAAAAGTCATTTTTATCGCTTTCTGCAGACTTTTCTCCTTTAGCTGCATCTGCATCCTTATATTTAACCCACGTATTATCATCTTCACCTAGTAAAACCCAGCTTTCATAAATTTCCTGCCAACCTTTATTCTCCTTGCGAACCTCGGATATCAGCTTAGGATGCCGTTTGACAAATTGTTTAAATTCGCTTAGCTTTGTTTGGATCTTTTCACTCACTGTCTTTTCCCCCTGCTTTCCGATCTTCTGTTATAGTTTACCCAGTGATAAAGCAATGCGTTCGCCCATTTTCCCCAACCAAAACAACGCACTAAGTCTTCCCCTGCTCTTCGATTGATTTCCTTCCATTGCATGTTAAACGCTTTCATAATATGATAATTGGTGAAAGGGAGATTCTAAACATGGGGAGGAAATACGGTGAAATTACAAGAATTCGGGATTGATGGCATGACGATCGAACTGGCGAGGCTGGATGATATCATGGAAACAGAGGGCTTGGTTAAAGCTGAGCACTGGGATTATGAAAGAATAACCTATGATAGAAAATTCTCAATGGTTGAAGGCACATTTTATTTAAGAATTATGGGGTATGCGATCGAAGGTGACGTCGGAGGCAGGCATGCTGTCATAAAGTTAATCACACCCCTCCTTGGTAAGCATTATTATCCTCACGGAGTAGAATATGGCGAAGACGAAGAGTTCCCGATACAGGTAAAGCAAGCGAGCGAAAACATTCTTAAACGTGTGAAGGAAAAGCTGGATCCCCTTCAAGTGTGAAAAAGTACAGCCCTATGCTGTACTTTTTCGTTATGAATGAAGAGTATGTGCAGGATATTCTTGCTCCGCCCGGTCTTTTTCACGTTCTTTCTTCACCCAATCGAAGAAAACAATAGCTAAAAAGGTGCCAAGAATGATTTCTTGAAAAACTTTCATGACAATTGCTCCAAGCCGCTGGTCCTCTAGCGGCGGAAGGGTATTGAACATTTCAGGCCCGCTAAGTGTGATGCCCTGCAGCATATCTGGCGGTACACACAGCTTTAGCGCCTCAGCCCATGCAGCGGAGTCCGTATACGTATGATACAACGGTGCGTCGCTAAACATGATGAGTGCGCATGCCGGAGTCAACAATATTCCATTTGCCATAATATACCCAAGTTTTGTTAACCCGTTAAGCTGTTTCTTGTTTACTGCTTTTGTTACGAGCGGCCACCACATAAAAAATGCCGTGACAAAAATCAAAACCGTTGCCGTAAAATGATAGGCTTCATTCGTTTTAGCCGTATCAAAGAGAAATGGAAGATGATAGAGTGAAAAAAAACCATTAAATAAAAGCAACGGTATGAGCGGCCTTGAAAAGAAACGAAAGAGAGTTCGAATAACAGGCAAACGCATCACTTTTTCCCAGGCCATTGCAGGAATCCCTAAAATAATAAGCGGCGGAATTAGCAGATAAAGAACTGCCATTTGCAGCATATGGGCACTAAAAACGATGTGGCTCAATAAATCCAACGGGCTTCCATTCGTCACATAAAACAAGACCATGGCAGATACAAAAAGAATGTTTTGCAGGCGAGTAGCAGTTTGATTTTCAGGCAAGCGCCTCAGCAAAAGGAAGTATGCAACAATAAATAAAACGATCATGGTCGCTAAATACGGACTCCAAAGAGCGCGGAACCCAAAAATCTCTAAATTACCCACTCAGGCTGCCTCCTCTCATTTTGTAAAAACCGCCCCTTACCACCAAATAATCGTAACAAATGCAAGAATCGTAATAGAGGCGACGAGCACCCCCGCATAGAAAAATAAAGAAGGTGCTTCATGTCCTTTTTGACTCATATGCATGAAATAATATAATTGAAAAACAACTTGGATTACTGCCATCAAAAGCAGAAAGGGTATTGTAAACCACGGACCGACGTCTGATCCAACGGTTAAAAAAGCAACGACCGTCAGTCCGATCATTAATCCGAATGAAATAACCTGATGTTTCATCTCCTCGGCATTTTTCTTTTTCCGGTAAGCAAGATCCGCTTTCGGTATTGTTTTATTATGGTTTGATTCCATCTTATCCCACCATCCCCATTAAGTATACGACAGTAAAGATAAAGACCCAGACGACGTCAATAAAATGCCAGTAAAGGCTCGCAACATAAAACTTCGGGGCATTATAGAGATTCAAGCCGCGCTGCCAATTTCTTGCCATTAAAAGAGCAATCCATGCAAGCCCGAATGTCACGTGGGCCCCATGGGTGCCCACCAGAACATAAAAGGCTGACCCCATGGCAGAGCTTTTGATTGTAAAATGGTATTCATGAGTATAATGAGTAAATTCATAAATTTCCAATGCTAGAAATCCTGCTCCCAACAACACGGTGACAAACAGCCAAAGCTGCATCTTTTTGAATGCAAAATTTTTCATATGATACATCGCGTAAACGCTTGTCAGACTGCTTGTTAAAAGCAGCATCGTTGCGAGAAAAACAAGAGACAGGTCGAACATCTCTGCCATTGTCTTATCCCCCATATTAGAGCCTCTTAATGCAAGAAAGGTAGCAAAAAGCGAGGCAAACAGGACCGTTTCTCCGCCTAAAAATAACCAAAACCCCAAAAACTTATTTTTTCCCTCAAGTGTAGCTTTTTCAGGCGAAGCAGGAAAGGTCTCAGCAGTCATTTTTCCTTCGGCATTCATTAAATCTTCACCCCTTTGTCATCGTCATCAGCCAGGTCTTCTTTGTGAATGTGGTATCCGTGATCGTCAAGAACCGAACGAAGAAGCATACACAAGAAGGTAATTGCAAGGCCGATTAAGATGACCGGCAATCCCCAGCTGACTTCGCTGCGATACATAAACCCAAAGGCAGAAACAAACAGCCCAAACGACATGATGAATGGAAATATGGAACGGTTCGGCATATGAATATCCCCTACTGGCTCTGCCGGAGACAATCCGGGATTGCCCTTCCTTTTTTCAACCCAAAGCGGATCCAGCCCTTTGACCAGCGGCAGCTGTTTAAAATTATATTCCGGAGCCGGTGAAGAAATTGCCCATTCCAGTGTCCTTCCGTCTTCCCAAGGATCATTGCCTGCTTTTGCGCCTCTCATTGTTGTGATGATAATGTTATAGAACAATACAATCGTTCCCGCAGCCATTAAAAAGGCTCCTGTCGTACTAACGAGATTAGCCGTTTCAAACCCTTGCCCAGGAAGAAAGGTAAACACGCGGCGCTGCATTCCCCACAGACCAAGAAAATGCTGAATGAAAAACGTCAAATGAAATCCCGTAAAAAATAATACGAAAGTGATTTTCCCCAAAAAATCATTCAGCATCCTGCCAAACATTTTCGGCCACCAATAATGCAAGCCCGCAAAAAGTCCGAAAATAACGCCGCCGACAATCACGTAATGAAAGTGGGCAACAACAAAATAGGTATCATGATACTGGTAATCGGCTGTTGCCGCAGCAAGCATCACCCCGGTAACTCCACCCATTACGAAGGTGGGGATAAAAGCGATCGACCATAACATCGGGGTAGTGAACCTGATGCTCCCTCCCCAAATAGTCAAGAGCCAGTTGAATACCTTTATGCCTGTCGGTACAGCAATCGCCATCGTGGCAATGGCAAATACGGCGTTTGCAATCGGCCCGAGACCGCTCGTAAACATGTGGTGGGCCCATACCATGAATCCCAAGAAACCGATTAAAACGATAGCAAATACCATCGATGAATAGCCAAACAGCCGTTTCCGGGAGAAAACTGGCAGCACCTCGGAAAAAATTCCAAATGCCGGCAGGATTAAGATATAAACCTCCGGGTGACCGAATATCCAGAAAAGATGCTCCCAAATGACCGTATTCCCTCCTAGTCTCGGAACGAAAAAGGCGGTATCAAAAAGCCTGTCAAACATCATCAACGCAAGTGCCACTGTAAGCGGGGGGAAGGCAAATAAGATGAGAGCGGATGCGACAAACGTCGTCCATGTAAATAGCGGCAGTCTCATATATGTCATTCCAGGCGCTCTCATATTGATGATTGTCACCAAAAAATTTATCCCTGCAATCAGCGTCCCAATCCCGGATATTTGCAGCCCGAGAACATAAAAGTCGATGCCGTGTCCAGGAGACTCAAGACTTACTGATGCATACGATGTCCAACCTGCATCAGGCGCTCCTCCTAAAAACCAGCTCAGATTAAGAAAAATTCCCCCGAAAAAGAATAGCCAAAAGCCAAGCGAATTAAGAAACGGAAACGCTACGTCCCTCGCGCCGATTTGCAGCGGAACCACGGCATTCATAAAAGCGAATAATAGCGGCATCGCTGCTAAAAAAATCATCGTCGTTCCATGCATAGTCATGATCTCGTTATATAGTCCTGCACTGACAAAATCATTTTCAGGCAGCGACAGCTGGATACGTATAAACATGGCTTCCAATCCGCCGATAATGAAGAAAAACCCTCCGCATACTAAGTAAAGCACGGCAATTTTTTTGTGATCGACCGTTGTCAAGTAATCCCACAGCACGGCTCCAAAACCTCGATTTTTAGCAATCGTACTCACATTGCATCCCCCTTTGTTTCCCAAAAAGAACTGGTTACTCCGTCTTTAGCCCCTTTAAATACTCTGCAAGTGCTTGAATTTCGTCGTCTTTTAATTCTCCGTATGATCCAGTCATTTTGTTGCCTGGCTTAATGCTTTCCGGATCCTTAATCCACGCATGCAAATTTTCATCATTAAAATCCTTTACCCCTGCAATCTTTGATCGTTCGCCGAACGTCGCGAGATTCGGCCCTGTACGTGCCTGTTCCGGCCGTTCATCCTTTGGTGTAACCGCATGACAGCTTAAGCAATTTTTTTCTTTAAAGAGCTCCTTCCCCTGCCCGGCTGTTGCTGAGGCTGTGCTTTGTTCATAGTTTTCCATCGACTTAACCCAATCTTGAAATTCTTTCTTTGGCATCGGCTTCACCTTAAAGTCCATTAGAGCATGAGAAGGACCGCAGAGCTCCGCGCATTTTCCATAAAAATATTCACCCGCTTCGGCACTTTTCTTTGAATCAAACATTAGAAAGAAACGATTTTCGTTTTCTGTGTTCGTATCCATTTTCCCTCCAGCAGAAGGAATCCAAAACGAATGCTTCACATCGGAAGCCTTCAACTGAAAATAAACCTTTTCATCAGTTGGCACGATTAGCTCCTGGCTTGTCACTATTCCGTAATCCGGATATTCGAATTCCCACCAATAGAGATTTGCTCTCACATTGACTACCAAAGCATCTTCCGGATTCCGTTTTTCTTTATCCATCACTTTCGTATCGGCCTGGCCAAAAACATGCGTGACAGTAGGCACTCCTAAAATAAGCAGCAAAATAATCGGAATAACGGTCCACAGAATTTCAAGTTTTTTATTTCCTTCTACTTGTTTCGGCAGGGCTTCATCCCCTGATTTTTTCCTACGAAACTTCACTAGCACATAAGTAAAAATAGCCATTACGACAATGACAACAACGACCATGATGAACGTACTGAGAACCATTAGATAAAACTGATCCTCCGCTACTTCCCCGGCCGGGCGCAGGGTGGATACGAACGGTTCCCCGCATCCGCTTAATGTAAGCGTCACCAATAGTAGCAATGACAGCAGACGCCATGTTTTCCACATTTCATCTCATCCCCTTTGTTCAATTCTCCCTTTGAAATGTTTGAATCAAGCCCCTTCTCCTTTCATTTAATCATACCCTTATATTAAAGTGAAGCTTCAATCAGCAGGGTTTATGGGTGGGTAAGCACTTACATTTCTAATTTTTTTAATAATAAGATATCTATGTATGAAGGGAAAGCCGCCAATATTTGGATTAGGCGACTTTCCGCGGCAGCTCTTATTCAGGTTTAAAAAAGGGTGAAAATAACCATAGCGACAAATATGATTGTCAAGTAATTCAGAGAATAGACAAACATTAAAGTTGACCACTTCATAATATCTTTCATTTTGAATCCATATAAGCCTAATATCAGCCAGCCCAAATTTAGCGCAGTTGCCAGAATAACAAAGCCCATTCCCAATTCACTTAAAAAGAATGGAAGAGGCAATAGACAAGCGACCCAGACAATAATTTGCCTTTTTGTCACTTCAAAGCCATAGACCACTGGAAGCATTGGTATATTTGCAGCTCGGTAATCTTCTGTTTTCTTAATGGCAAGTGCTAAAAAATGCGGAATCTGCCAAATAAACATTAATAAGAACAATACCCAGGCTACAGTACCAATTGTACCTTCAACAGCTGTCCAGCCGATTAAAGGCGGTACGGCACCGGAAACGCTGCCGATAATCGTATTGATCGTGTAATTGCGTTTTGACCACATCGTGTAAAGTACAACATACGTAATAACGCCGATCAAACCAATAATCGCAGCAGATATTGTTGTCATAAGCAGCATTATGATTCCGAATGCGACAAGCATAATGCCAAAGCCTAACGCGTGGCCGGGCTGAATTTTCCCTGTAACAGTCGGGCGGACCTTTGTTCTCTCCATCAGTTGATCGATATCCCTGTCATAATAATTGTTAATAACGCACGATCCTGCAATAATCAAGGATGAACCAAGCAATGTAAAGAGTACAATATCTAAATTCCCCAGAAAACTTGTTCCGGAAAAATAAAAAGCAAGCCACATACCGGTAAACGTCGTAATAAGATTGGAATTGACGATCCCGATCTTAATAAGGGAAAGGAAATCCTGCCAAGCAGTCGTTTGAATTTGTCTATCCATAGCTGTATCGTTTGCAACTCTAGTATCAGCCAATTTATTTTAACCTCCCTTACTCTTTCTTTTTCCCATTCATTATAAAGAGCAGGATACGAAAATATCTTCAACTCTATCTTACAGGATTAAAAGTATGAAAAAAACATTCCATTTCATATTACTCAATTAGTTGTGAACTTTTTATGAATTTTGGCTTACTTCGTTCCCCTTACTTAGTTCAGCACTCTCCTCTTATTTTTATCAAACCGTATCTCATTGTGCAAGCTGTAAATATAGTAATTTTGTGAACAAACAAGCTTTTGAATTGTCATCGTTCATATATTTGCTTACACTTGAAAGCGGGAATCGAACAACTACTCTTTATGTATATAGAAATAGGTGATGAAATGAATCGCGCGTTAAAAAGCTTAGGTATATTCACAACCTTTGTTATGCTGCTCGTTTTGATCGGTGGAGCACTGGTTACAAAAACAGGATCAGGAAAGGGCTGCGGAAGCGAGTGGCCATTATGTAATGGAAGGTTTTTGCCTGCTCTAAATCCTGAGTCCATTATTGAATGGAGCCATCGGATGGCAAGCGGGATATCTATAATCGTTGTCCTGTCTCTCGTTATATGGACATGGATAAAGCTACGCCATAAAAGAGAAACGAAGTTTTTAGGAATCACGTCCATTGTGTTTTTATTTCTTCAAGCTGCGCTTGGAGCACTCGCAGTGGTATTTGGATCCCAACCGCTCATTATGGCTCTGCATTTTGGAATCTCTTTGGTTTCGTTTGCGTCTGTCCTCCTATTGACATTTCTCATATTTGAAAATGATCAAACAGGAAGCGAACAGGCATTATCGATCGGAAGATTGATGAAATTCCATATTATCGGTATAACGATTTATTCCTACATTGTCGTTTATACAGGAGCCTATGTCCGGCACACAAAGTCAAGCCTTGCCTGTCCGCAGGTGCCCTTTTGCAGCAGGGCGAACAACGGGCTTCCATCTCAATTCAACGAATGGGTCCAAATGGGTCATCGTACAGTCGCTGTGTTGCTTTTTGTTTGGATTCTGGCTGCAATGATTCATGCGATAAAAAGCTATAAACGCAATTCAATCATGTATTGGGGCTGGATACTCGCGTTCATTCTTGTTTGTCTGCAAGCATTAAGCGGCGCACTAGTTGTCTTAACAGGCATGAGTCTCGTATTTGCGCTGGCACACGGATTTATTATTGCCTGCATCTTTGGAGTACTGTGTTATTTTATTCTCCTTCTCACTAGGCCGTCAAATATTTAAGTATAGAAAAAGGTATGCCTGTCACTTTCAGGCATACCTTTTTTTGAGGAAACGCACTTATTTGTTATTTTTCTACAACTACCAATAAATCTCCCGTCTCAATCGGATCACCATTTTTAATCAGGATTTCTTTGACAACCCCGTCAAATGGAGCTTGAACGGTTGTTTCCATCTTCATTGCTTCGTTAATCATTAGGTGTGCGCCTTTTTCAACTCGTTCTCCTTCTTTCACGAGAAGCTTAATGACCGTACCAGGCATCGATGCGGCGATATGACTCGGATTTGATCTGTCAGCTTTCACTTTTTCCTTGATGGATGATTTAATGCTTTCATCTCTAATCACAATCTCACGCGGCTGTCCGTTGAATTCAAAATAAATGACTCTCGTTCCATCCGCCTGAGGTTCTCCAATACTAACCAGCTTGACAATCAAAGTTTTACCTTTTTCAATCTCGACTTCAATTTCCTCACCAAGTGTCATGCCGTAGAGAAATGTTGGAGTGTCAAGTACTGAAATGTCGCCGAATTTTTCAACGGCTTGTAAATACTCAGAGAATACTTTCGGATAAAGCGAATAAGCAATAACATCCTGCTCTGACGGTTCGATTCCGTGTTTCTCTTGAATTTCTTGTTTTAGTTCATCAAAGGATACATCTTCCATCAATTCGCCTGGACGAACCGTTATTGACTTCTTACCCTTTAGAATAATGGATTGCAGTTTTTCCGGAAAGCCTTGATACGGCTGGCCAAGATATCCTTGAAACAATTCAACGACAGAGTCTGGAAAGTCCAAAGATTCTCCGCGAGTGAATATATCTTCTTCTGTTAATTTATTTTGTACCATGTAGAGGGCCATATCTCCAACTACCTTTGATGATGGCGTCACCTTGACGATGTCACCAAATAGGTCGTTCACTTTTCTGTACATGGCTTTTACTTCATTCCATTTGTCACCTAAGCCGACTCCTTTTGCCTGCTGCTGAAGGTTGCTGTATTGGCCGCCAGGCATTTCATGTTCATA